>JADJVV010000001.1:2490955-2798646 GCA_016710435.1 Hyphomicrobiales bacterium
ATGGCCCTGCTGATTGCGGCGGGCTGCGAAGCGCGGGCAGCGGAAACCGTGGCACTGTATCAGCTTGTCCTCGACATGAACCGCGATGGCGTGGGCGACCGCGCCGTGCTGGCAGTGGAAAGGTCAGGCAGCCGGGAAGGTGATGCGCCGGGAGAGTTCTACCGGATGGAGGAGGGCGAGACGGCGGTCTTGCTTGTTTATCTGGGCGGCGGCGGCGGTCCGTTCAACCCGTCGCGCCCGCCGGACCTGCGTGCCACTACACTCGTAGACCCGGAGCGGACGAGCTTTCTCTATCCGCTGGAAGAAGGGCGGCCTGGCAGCCTGAAACTGTCTGCCGCGGAATTGCCGGGCTCCTCGCACAGTCTGGAGGAAACGCTGACGCTGATCCATCGCCATGGCGCCTTTGCCGTGGCCGGGCTCACCACCGCCTGGGAAAACCCGGGCGGCATCGGCAACTGCGACCTGAACCTGCTCCCCGGGGTGGGCGTGATGATGGAAGGGGAAGTCGGCGGCCCCACTCATCCGGTGAAGACAAGGGCAGGCGGGGTGAGGGCGGAAACCTGGTCTCCCGCAACCCGCCCTGCGGTGTGCGACCAGCCGGAAAAGTGAACGTCACGACAGCCGGATGGCTTGCGGATCACAAGCGAAGCAGTCACTATCTGCAACCTCAAGGGGAATGTAGACATGAGACTCGCTTTCAAGATTATTTTGGGTGCATGCCTGCTGATGGCGGCGCCGTCAGCAGAGGCCGGCCCGGCGCCCAAGAATATTGCGCTGGCCAAGCTTGCGCTGGTCAACATCCATATAGAGCGTATCTGGAAATACATGAATGACAAGGGCATCGACGCCGCCGCAGAAAGCGGAGAGATCAGCGCCGCGCGCGCCGCAAAGGTCAAGAAGTCGGTCAACACGTCTTTTACAAAGGCCGTGCCGGGATTGATCGACAAGGTGGCGGCGACGGTGGCGCCGAAATACTCCTTGGATCAATTGGCCAACATCGAACGCCTGAGCGAGGTGCCGGCCTATCAGGCGCAAATCGCCAATCTCGCCATCAACGCGGCCGCGCCCGACATGAGCAAGGTGTCGCCCGAGGACAAGAGCCTCATGGCCGAACTGGCCGACCAGGACTACGTGAATGGCTTTGTGGTTGATGCCATCCAGAGCAAGGCCATGGATGCTACGGTGAAGCGCCTGATCAAGCAGGCCTTCGCGGCCAAATAAGAGCAGAACAAATCCGGCAGACCAAGCAGGTCCGCCGCTTTGGATATGCCAAGCGGGCCGTCAGACGTCCGCAAGAGGGCCCAAGGCGCTGATCAGTGGGCCGATGTGTTTTTCATAGATCTTCCAGCGTTTCATCGCCGTCTTGTAGATGGGTTGACGCACCTGCCACCGTGACATTGTGGTCACTGCGCGATCATGCTCAGTGAAATTCAGGCAGGCATTGTCCCATGGCACTACCTCCGGCGGCGGGCTTCGCGGGCGGCGCGGCGGGCGGCGATGTCGTCGGCGGATTGCGCCACCTCACCGGGTGCTGCGGCAGCGGCAGGGCGGGGTGGGGCAAGATCACGGAACTTGTTGTTCCAGAACTTGCAGTGTGCATCGGTGCCGTTCAGCACATTGGCGCCGAAGATCGCATGCATGTCTTCGTCATGCATCGGGTTCATGATGGCGCTGGTCATGCCGTGGCTTGCCGCCATGGCGAGGAAGTAGCCCGTCAGCGCGCGGCGGTGCGGCATGCCGAAGGAAATGTTGGAGGCGCCGCACGTGGTGTTCACCTTCAGCTCTTCGCGCAGGCGCCGCACCAGGCGGAACACCTGCTGGCCCGCCGTGCCCATGGCACCGATCGGCATGACGAGCGGATCAACGACGATGTCTTCCGGCTTGATGCCGAAATCGGCGGCGCGCTGCACGATCTTCTTCGCCACTTCAAAGCGCACATCCGGATCTTCGGAAATGCCCGTCTCGTCATTGGAGATGGCGACGACCGGCACATTGTACTTGGCGACCAGTGGCAGGATGGCTTCGAGCTTTTCTTCTTCACCCGTGACGGAGTTGACCAGCGGACGTCCCTTCGCCGTTTCAAGGCCCATCTTCAGGGCGGAGGTGACGGACGAGTCGATGCAGAGCGGCAGGTCGGTGACGGACATCACGATTTCCAGCGTCTGCTTCATCAGCGGCGGCTCGGTCTCGTTGGGGTTCACGGCGGTGACGCCCGCATTGATGTCGAGGATGTGTGCACCCGCCGCCATCTGGGCCAGCGCATCGGCCATCACCGTGTCGAAGTTGCCGGCCTGCATCTCGGCAGCGAGCTTCTTGCGGCCCGTCGGATTGATGCGCTCACCGATGATGGTGAAAGGCTTGTCGAAGCCGATGATGTGCGTGCGCGTGGCCGATGCGACGATGGTGTGGGTCATGATGCGTTTCGGCCTCCATTGCCGATGAGTTGCTTGATACGGTCCTGGGTGTAGGTGGATTCGAGATCGGCCTTGGCATTGTCCGCCTCCGCCGCGAGGTCATCGGAAACGGCAATGGGCTCGCCGCGGCGCCAGTGGGCGAGATAGTCGTCCGTGGCGGTGGCGCCATCGCGCATCGCCGCCATGTCGATCGCTTCCATGAAGCGGTTGTCCAGCATGCGCTTCTCTTCCTTCCGGCCCAGCTTGACCGAAACGGCAGAGGGAATGTCGCGCCAATAGGTGATGATGAGGTTGGCCATGGGCGTCCTTATGCCTTCCGTCAAAAACGACCGATAGTAGAAAAACGACATGAGTCACAAAAAACGGCCCGGGTTGTCCCGGGCCGGGAGATTATCTGTTGTCGCAGGCCGATCCGGGCCGGGACTCAGGCCTTCGGTTTGAAGACCATGCCGTAGACGACCAGCACGATGATGGCGCCGATCAGCGAGCCGATGAAGCCGGCGCTCTGATTTTCACCGTAGAGGCCGAGTGCCTGGCCGCCGTAGGTGGCGACGAGGGCGCCGACGATGCCGAGGATGGCCGTCAGGATGAAGCCTTTGGGCTCATTGCTTCCGGGCATGATGAACTTGGCAATGGCGCCAACCACTGCGCCGATGATGATAGTCCAGATGATGCTCATTGCGTCCTCCTCGATCCCCACCGCGGGGTCGGGGGGAAATCTATACGCCGCCGTGCGTCGCCGCAATGCCTTGCAATCGTCAAGAAGCTCTCCAATATAATTGCCACCATTTCAAAGGAGATCATGATGGCCCAGTCCAACACCATGCTGAAAGCGCTTCTCGGCCTTGCCGTCGTTGCAGGCTGGCAGAACCGCGACAAGATCGGCGATTTCGTCAAGAACCTGGGCGGCCAGGGCAGCGGCGACCACCCGGCGGGCGGCCTCGGCGGCCTCATCGACAACTTCAAGAAGGCGGGCCTCGGCCAAAAGGCCGACAGCTGGGTCTCCTCGGGCCAGAATGAACCGGTGTCTGAACCGGAGATCGAAAAGGGCGTCGGCGGCGATACGATCGACGACCTCGCCAAGCAGACAGGCCTCACGCGCGATGAACTGCTGAAGCGGCTCGCCGAAGTGCTTCCCGGCATGATCGACAAGATGACGCCCGCCGGCAAGATGCCGAGCTGATACCGCCTCTCACGAAGACAAAGATGCCCCGGCTTGCCGGGGCATTTTTTATGAAGCTTGCTGCCGCTGCGCCAGCCAGCCCCAGAAGAACAGGATGGCGATGGCACCGATGATGGAGACAACGAAGTTGCCCTGTTCACCGGGCCTGAGATAGCCCACGAACTGCCCCAAGAATGTGCCGACAAACGCACCCGCGATCCCGAGCAGCGCCGTCAGCACGAAACCCTTCGGCTCATTCTTTCCCGGCATCAGGAACTTGGCGATGAGACCCGCCACGAAGCCGATGCCGATGGTCCACAACACATCCGTCATGCCGCGGTCACGCCCCGAAGAAGGTGCGCGCCATCACGGCGACGATGGTGGAGAAGGAGCGCACGGCGTCCAGCGGCACGTTCTGCCCGGAGAATGTGCCCGTGGCGTCAATCTCGCTCGCCACCTTGTCCGTTGCGCCATCGACGTCCACGTCAACGAAGGCGCTTTCCTTCATGATGATCTGGCCTGAGATGCCGTCGGCGGTGGCGAAGAGATCCGCGTCGCCCTCGGGCGCGGCGAACAGTGCATCGTCGCTGCTGGCATCCACGCTGGGCAGGGTCAGCGTCAGGTCATACTGATGCTGATTGCCCACGTTGGGTGTCGCGGTGAAAGGCATGTTGCCTTTCAGCGCATATTCCTTGCCGCCGCATTTCGCCTTGACGTCGATGAACCATGACTCGGTCTGGTAGGCGTAGATCATGTCGCCGTTCCACACGCAGCCCTTGTCGGAGGGAAGCCCCGCAGAGGGGACGGTGAAATTGTTGAGCTGCACCGTATCGACGCGCTCGTCGATGAGGCCGGACTCGGTCGTCTTCATGCGCTTGAGGATGGTGTCGCGAAGAAGGCTCGCACCCGTGCTCGCCACTTCGGGCTTCAGCATCATGGAGCCGGCGAAGCGGCCGTTGGAGGCGGCGACCTTGCCGACGGCGAGATAGTTGGTGGCGAGGTTGGCGCCATCCGTGAAGCCATCCGACTTCACCACCCAGCCGCCGGAATATTGCGTGCGCTGCAGCTTCTGGCCATTGGCCGGATTGAGGAGCGCTCCGTTGCCGGTGACGGCACAGGATTCCGCCTGTCCCGAAATGATGCCCGCCTGCGCCGCCTGGCAGGTGATCTTCAGGCTCGTCTCCACCTGACGGTCCGCAAGGCCGACGGTGAAGCTGTCCTTGTTGGCCGGATCGCGCAGCGAAGGCATCGACGCCTTCATGCTGAAGGAGACAGTATCAGCCGCCTGCACGACGCCTGCCGTGGCAAAGAGGGCTGCGGACGCAACTGCGGCGCGAACCAGACGATGAATATTCATGCTTTTCCTCCCGTATGAGTGTTCCAAGGTGCGTCGAACCTGTCTTCTCGCCCATGAATGGAGGCTGAACGGCTGCGGGCGATTGTCGCGGCAGGAGACCACATGCCCTGTTTCTTGCGAGTCAGGCGTGTGTCCCACCGCCGGGCGCGCGCCCCACCTGTCTGGACGCCTCGTCCGGCACAACAAAAGCGTGTAAAGCCAGAAAGCGAAAGAGTCCTGGTTTCATGTGCGCCACACATCGCAATTGTGCCGTGGGGTCAACGAAGTAGCTTGGTTCAACAGGGGGAACCAAGATGAACCAGATGACGAATTTGAACGACAGCACAGCTGGCGGCAATCTATCCTATGATCATACGCAGACGCTGTTGCGCGAGGCCTTCCAGCCCGAAGCCGATCCCGCCCGCTTTGAAGACCTTCAACTTGATCGAGAGGCCGCTGCGGCGTTCATTGCCGATCAGGCAACGCTATTGAGCGCCATTGCCCATGCGGCCGGCTTGTCGACGGTGAAGATCATCACCGACCTCCTCTATGTGAATGCCTTCGGAGACGTGGCATCAGGCGACTGCTCCTGACCTGCCTCACTTCAGTTCGAGCATCGCCGAATTGATGATGTGATCAATGTCGGGCAGTTGAAGCGTGGGCCCGCGGAGTGAGTCCGGCCGCATCACCTGTTGCACGAACTGCGGCACAGCTTCGTCCCTGACTTGCAGCACGCCGCAGGAGTGCAGGTTCTCACGCCGGGATGTACCCTCCGGGAGGCGTTCCAGCACGCAACGGCAGGCCAACGGCCTTCCAGCTGCATGAGTCATGGAGAGGCCGACGAAAAACCGTTTGGAAAGAACATCTGAACTGAAATTGATCACCGATACCTGAAAGGGTGCGCTGCGGTTTCGCCCCATCAGCGAAATCTCGCCCTTGGATGCAAGGGCGACACCGAGATGGCGGCCGCGGACCGAAACTTCCGACTTGCCGATCTGCTTCAGCCGCGTGAGGCGCGTGAACATCAGCGTGTGCTTGTGCCACCACACCTCCATGTAGGCCCGCACCAGATAGCCGGCGAAGTCCGACAGCGGGAAGTAGATGTGATAGCGGCCCGCAGTAAAGGCCGTGTTCTCCAGCCGCGTGACCGATTTGATGTCCGGCATGTAGACGTTGAAGATGCGTTCGAGGTCTCGGCCCAGATGGCCAAGCCGGGCATTCACCGTTGTGCCATCGCCGTCCGGCTGCGCTGATCCCGGTGCGAAAGAGGCTGCCAGAAGGGCATCTTCCGACACACCGAGGCGCTGGCAGATCCGGCGCAGCACCGTGGCGCTCGGAATGGCGCGGCCCGCGAGGTATTTGTTGAACTGCTGCCGGTTGATGCCCGTATCGCGGCAAATGTCGGCAATCGATGATTCCGCAGCACAAAGCGTACGGAGATTGGACGCAAATACAGCGTGCCCCTCGGACTTCCCGGTCATTCTTCCCCCTCACCGGCCAGATGACCGGCTGGAAACCACCGGACGAGAGGCCAGCGGCTTCATAATACAAACTGTCTCACGTTTGTTTTTGCTTCGCCACAACCTCTCGTTCACAAGGCTGATTTTTGTGAACTTAAGTGCCAAAAATGCTGGGCAATATTTCCCTGTCCCGGAGGTTCTCCGGAAACGGTTTCCCTGTGTTCCAGGGTGTCCGGCCCTGTTGCACGCGGCGGCAAATCCTGTATGAGCCATCAACGGCCCCCCGGACCAGATGAGTCTGCGGGGCCGTTTTCGCGTCTTGAAGGAAGAATGTGATGGCAAACGTTGCCGTGGTCGGGGCCCAGTGGGGCGATGAAGGCAAGGGCAAGATCGTCGATTGGCTCTCCGAGAGGGCCGACGTGGTGGCCCGCTTCCAGGGTGGCCACAATGCTGGCCATACGCTGGTCATCAACGGTGTCACCTACAAGCTGTCGCTGCTGCCTTCGGGCATTCTCCGCCCCGGCAAACTCTCCGTGATCGGCAACGGCGTGGTGATCGACCCCTGGGCACTGGTGGCGGAAATCGCCAAGCTGCAGGGGCAGGGCGTTGCCATCAGCCGCGAGAACCTGCGCATTGCCAGCAACGCCACCCTCATCCTGCCGCTGCACCGGGAACTGGACCAGCTTCGCGAAGCCGCTGCGGGCGCCGGCAAGATCGGCACCACGGGCCGCGGCATCGGCCCCGCCTATGAAGACAAGGTGGGGCGCCGCGCCATCCGCGTGAATGACCTGGCCGACCTCTCGACCGTCGGCATGAAGATCGAACGCCTGCTGGCGCATCACAACGCATTGCGGCGCGGCATGGGCCAGCCCGAATTGCAGGCCGCCGATGTGTTGAAAGATCTCCAGGAAATAGCCCCGAAGATCCTGCCCTTCGCCGATGCCGTGTGGGCCTTGCTGGACGAACACAAGCGCGCCGGGAAGCGCATCCTCTTCGAAGGTGCGCAAGGCATCCTCCTCGACATCGATCACGGTACCTATCCCTTCGTCACCTCGTCCAACACCGTCGCGGCCCAGGCAGCGAGTGGCACGGGCATGGGCCCGTCGTCGGTGAGCTATACGCTCGGCATCGCCAAGGCCTACACCACGCGCGTCGGCTCCGGTCCGTTCCCCACCGAGCAGGACAACGAGATCGGCGAACTGATCGGCCAGCGTGGCCACGAGTTCGGCACCGTGACCGGGCGCAAGCGCCGCTGCGGCTGGTTTGACGCCGTGCTGGTGCGCCAGGCCATCAAGACCTCCGGCATCCAGGGGATTGCGCTGACCAAGCTCGACATCCTCGATGGCCTCAAGGAGATCAAGGTTGGCGTGGGCTACATGCTGGATGGCAAGCGGATCGACATGTTCCCCGCCGCCGAGGAAGCGCAGAAGCGCGTGGAGCCCGTCTACGAAAGTTTCGAAGGCTGGAGCGGAACGTCCGCCGGTGCGCGCTCGTGGAGCGAACTCCCGGCGCAGGCCGTGAAGTATGTGCGCTATCTCGAAGAACTGATCGAATGCCCGGTGGCGCTGCTGTCCACCTCACCCGAACGCGACGATACCATCCTGATGCGCGACCCCTTCCAGGATTGAGGGAAGCGCGTCAGAACTCGAACCGCATCGGGGCGGGCGGTATGTCTTCTTCGGGAGACTTCATGTTTTTGAGCGAGGCGGCGAAGCGCGTCATGATCACGGCGGCGACTTCGGATTCGGGAACAGGTTTGCCGCAGAGATAGCCCTGGATGAAATCGCAGCGCTGGCTGCGCAGCAGTTCCGCCTGTTCCACCGTCTCGATTCCTTCCGCCGTGACCTTGAGGCCGAGATTGCGGGAGAGGTCGAGGATGGTGCGCAAAAGACCTCTCACCTGTGGCCGCGTTTCCATGGCCTGGATGAAGGAACGGTCGATCTTCAGCTTCGAGAACGGGAACTTCCACAGGTAGCTGAGGCTGGAATAGCCGGTGCCGAAATCATCCATCACGATGTGGCAGCCCATTTCACGGAGCGCCGAAAGTTGCGACATCACGATCTCAGTGTCGCTCAGCATGGTGGACTCGGTGATCTCCACCTCCATGCGGTAGGCAGGGAAGGATGACAGTTCGAGCGCGTTGTGCACGTCGCTGAGGAGATGCCCGCTGAGAAACTGTTCGGGCGAGAAATTGATCGAGACAAGAAGATGCGGTGGCCAGTGGGAGGCAACGCGGCAGGCCTCCACCAGCACCCAGGCGCCGATTTTCTGGATCATGCCCGTCTCTTCGGCCACGGGGATGAACTCCGCCGGCGAGACGAAACCAAGCGTCGGGTGGTTCAGCCGGATCAGCGCTTCCATGCCCGCCAGTTCGCCGCCGGAGGTCTGGAAATAAGGTTGGAAGGCAAGCGAGAAGTATCCGTTTTCCAGCGCCTCGTTCAGCGCCATCTGCACATCCTGCCTGCGCTTCACCGCCTGTTCCAGCGCCGGATTGAAGAAGGCGTAACCGGGACCGCCGCTCTCCGTGGCCGCCTTGTAGGCAACGCCCGCCCGGTGAAGCAGCATGATGGAATCCGCGTCCAGCTTTCCCGCCAGCGCCACGCCTGCTGCGGCCTCGATCGTCAGCGTGCGCTCCACCCAGTCGATGGGCTCATCCAGCAGTTCGATGAGACGCTTCGCCGTGACCAGAGCCTCCAGCGCCTCGGTGATGCGCGGCAGGAAGATGGCGAAGCTCCAGTAGTCGAGGCGGCAGATCAGACAGTCGCTTGGAATGGCGTTGGAAAGCCGCGCGGCCAGCGCCGAGATCACATAATCGCCCACATGCCGTCCCAAGGCACCGGTGATGCGCGGAATGCCCCTGACCCCGATTTCGATCACGGCACACTGCTGGGGGAGCGGCGCAGACTTCGCCTCTGCAAGAAAGTGTTCGACGCGCTTGAGGAAGGCGGAGCGGATGAGAAGGCCGGTCAATTGGTCATGGCTGACCAGATGCTGTACGTCTTGTTCCAGCACACTGATCTTGCGGCGCAATTCCGCCAAGTCCTTCTCGGATACTTCCGCCATTCCTGTTGCCCTGCCCCTTGGGCGACTGATTCGACTCTTATGATTATCCGATTTAAGTGAGTAAATCCTTGTCATTTTTGATTGTTCGCATGACCGCAAGACGGGAAGATGGATGCAGGAAGTTGTGGCGCTGCGCCGTATTGGCTCTGGCCTTGACCGCGGCCGCTGTATTTTCAGTGTCCCCGGCGGCACCGCGCGAGACCTATGCGGCCTATGTGGCGCGCATCAATTCCGGCTTGCCCGGCGGCGCAACCTATCGCGACGATCTCGAGCAGGTGCTGCTCTCGGCCGCCAATGCCTACCGCAGAAGCAAGGGATTGAAGCCGCTCCGCGCGGCCGAAGGCACGCTGGTGGCCGCGGCGCGCGCCCATGCTGCCGACATGATGCAGAATGATTTCGTCGGCCACACGTCGTCCTCGGGTGCTGGTTTTGAATCGCGCATGCGCGCCCTGCATCCTGGCGTGATGATGCTGCCGCGCATGGCCGAGAATGCCGCCCGCGAACGCAGCAAGGGCGAGCCTGACGAAGCCAAGGCCCGCAAGCTGTTCCAGCAATGGGTCAACAGCGGCCCGCACGCCCGCACACTGCGCAGCCGCGATTACGTGAGCCTTGCCACGGGTGTGGTGGAGAAGGACGGCAAGCTCTTCGCCGTGCAGATCTTCGAAGGCCCGGCCCTCAACACCAACATGTTCGGTACCGTTGGCACGCCAACTCCCAGGACCGAGACCAGCGACCCCGTGCCCAAACCAGCAGACGGCGGCGGCGGATTGTATTGACCCCACACCTCCACCGGCGATTTGGAGTTGCGCCTCAGGTTCTCCATTGTCAAACCTCGCCAACACACTGTTATTGATCAGGAAAAATCCTCTGTTTCCCGGGCTGTGGATAGCGCGTAAAATTGAATCGAATCCCTCGCCGCATCGGGCGGCCTTGCTACACCAGACACAGCCATGAACACCGTCACGCCGCTCCGCCCCGCCGATGCTGCACCTGCATCCGATTCATATCGCCAGCCCCCGCACAACCTGGAGGCCGAGATGGCCTTGCTGGGGGCGATCCTGATCAACAATGAAGCCTGCGACCGCGTCACGCAATTCTTGCAGCCGGACCATTTTTTCGAGGCCCTGCATGCGCGCATCTTCGATGCTGCCGCGAGCCTCATTCGCGTGGGCAAGCTGGCGAGCCCGGTGACGCTGCGCTCCTTCTTCGAGAACGACGTCACCATGAAGGAGGTGGGCGGCCCTGCCTATCTGGCGCGCCTGGCTGCCTCTGCCACAACCATCATCAACGCGGAAGAATATGGCCGCACCATTCATGAGCTGGCACAGCGCCGGAAGCTGATCTTGGTCGGCACCGACATCGTCAACGAGTCCTTCGACGCGACAGTGGAAGACTCCGCCCGCGCCCTGATCGAGCGCGCCGAGTCTTCGCTCTACGCGCTGGCGGAAGTGGACAAGTACGGCAAGGGCTTCATGCCCTTTGGCCGCGCCCTGACCGACGCCATCGACATGGCCAACGCCGCCTTCCAGCGCGACGGGCATCTCTCCGGCCTTTCCACGGGCCTCAAGGATCTCGACGAAAAGCTGGGTGGCCTGCAGAACTCCGACCTCATCATCCTCGCCGGCCGCCCCTCCATGGGCAAGACGGCGCTCTGTACCAACCTCGCCTACAACGTCGCCAAGAACTACCGCGCCGAGTATCAGTCGGACGGCACCAACAAGGTGCTGGATGGGGGCGTCGTCGCCTTCTTCTCGCTGGAAATGTCGGCGGAACAGCTGGCGACCCGCATCATCGCCGAGCAGTCGGGCATCGGCTCCGAAAAGATCCGGCGTGGCAAGATCACCGAAGACGAGTTCGCCCGCCTCGTGGAGGTGAGCCAGGAACTGCAGAAGCTGCCGCTCTACATCGACGCGACCGGCGGCCTCACCATTGCACAGGTTGCAGCCCGCGCCCGCCGCCTCAAGCGCCAGCGCGGACTGGGCCTCATCGTGGTGGACTATCTCCAGCTGCTCGCCGGTTCCGCCAAGAAGGCCTCGGAAGGGCGCGTGCAGGAAGTGACGGAAATCACCGTGGGCCTCAAGGCGCTGGCGAAGGAACTGGCGGTGCCGGTGATCGCCCTCTCGCAGCTTTCGCGCCAGGTGGAAAACCGCGATGACAAGCGCCCGCAACTCGCCGACTTGCGTGAATCCGGCTCGATCGAACAGGACGCCGACGTCGTCATGTTCATCTACCGCGAGGAATATTACATGCTGCGCAAGGAGCCGCGCCCCGGCACGCCCGAGCACATCACCTGGCAGGACGAAATGGCCAAGTGTGAAGGCATCGCCGAAGTCATCATCGGCAAGCAGCGCCACGGCCCCACGGGCGTCGTCGAACTGCAATTCAACGCCGCCCTCACCAAGTTCCAGAACCTCGTCCGCGAAGGCTACGCGCCGGAACGGTTTGAGTAGGGCAGGGCGCTACTTCTTCACCAGCCTCTGCAGCTTTGTCGCGCGCGTCTTCGGGTCTTCGTCGAAGGCCAGCGTGCCGGCGAAGTTTCCGTCGCGGTTGAAGAGGAACACCGTGGCCGTGTGATCCATGGTGTAGCTGCCGTCGCTCGTAGGCACCTTCTGATAAAACACGCGGAAGGCTTTCGCCAGCGCGGGCAGTTCAGCAACCGTGGGGATGAGGCCCTCCATGCGCGGATCGAAGTTGGAGAGATAGTCCGCCACAAATTCGCGCGTGTCGCGCTCCGGATCGACGGTGACGAAGAACAGCCGGAAGTCCTTGGCGTCATCGCCCAGCGCCGCCATGGCCGCCTGCATTTCGGTGAGCGTCGTCGGGCACACCATGGGGCAATGGGTGAAGCCGAAGAACATGCCGTAGGGCGCACCCTTCAGGCTTTCCGACGAGACGGTGCCACCCTTGCTGCTGGCCAGAGTGAACGGCCCGCCGATCTGCAGCGCGGGCACCACGCCAGTCGGCCCGGATTGCTGCTGCCACACGAGATACCCGAGGAGGGCGGCGAACATCGCCGCCACTCCCCAGATGGCAAGGCGTGCGCGCCTCACTGGCTCATTCCTGCGTTGGGATCGGTCACTTCATATTCAATCTCGACGCTGCCCGCCTTCTCGAAGACGAGCGTGCCCTTGAACTGCGAATCCGCCATGGGCTGCGTCTTCACCTTCATGAACATGATGTGCTTCGACTTGGGCTTGAACTCCACTGATTGACCGGCGGGAATGACCACGCCGCCCGGGATTTCAAACATCTTCATCACATCGTTTTCCATCTTCATGTCGTGGATCTGGACGACGTCGGCGATTTCCGCGGTGACGCCGATCAGCTTGTCATCGGTCTTGCCTGTGTTGCGGATCACCATGAAGCCTGCCGTCACATCTGCCGCCATCGGCGACTGCCGCGCCCAGGGGTGGATGATTTCGAGATCGCCGAGTTTGATCTCATGGGCAAAGGCGCCCGGCATCGTGATGAAGGACGCAAGAGTGAGTGCGCCGGCGAGTGTGAGTTCTTTCAAGAGTTTCATTTTCATTTCTCCTTGTTGGATGTGGATCAGTTGGCACCGGCCTGCTTCAGCCGCTGGGGCAGAAGGAAGTCGATGATGGCGAAGGCCGCGATGGCGATGCCGCCAAGCGGGAACAGGACAGAAAGAAGCGCACCGAGGCCGAGCACGGCGGCAGGAACCTTGTAGCCGCGCGGATACTTGGGCGACCCAAGCTGGCCAACGGGCCGGCGCTTCCACCACATCACCACGCCTGATACGCAGACGAAGATGACAAGGGCAAGATACGCAAGGTTGAACACCAGGTTCCACACGCCGGCCGTGCCCTTGTGGAGCGCAATGCCCCAGGCCATGAGCTTGCCGACGAAGGGATAATCCTTCAGCCGCACATCCGCGAGAATGTTGCCGGAGTACTGGTCGATGTGCACATAGCGGTCGCTGGCAGGTGTCACGCTGTCTTCGTTGCGGCCATCATAGGAGACCGTGAAGACACCTTTTTCATCGGCGGGAATGGCCACCTTGAACTGGTCACGGAAGCCGTTCACCAGCGCCCACTGGACCACCGTGTCGAGGACGACAGGTTCGGCGACGGCAGGCGTTCCCGCATTGGATCCCGAGGCGGGGAGTGGTGTCGCCTCCAGTGTCCACGGCACTTCATGCATGATGTCGTGGTTGAGGCTGGCATGGCTCGCATCCGAAAGGGGAACGGCGTCCCACTTGCTGGCCGGAAACGATGACCACGGCTTGACGAAGCTGTCGCCCCAGATGCCGGTCCATGACAGACCGGACAGGATGAAGAGGATCAGGAACAGCGCGATCCAGATTCCGCCCGCCTTGTGCAATTCGCGCCACAGCCCGCGACCGGAGGCACCGAGGCGCGGGAGCAATGCACCGAAGAAGCCTTCGCCCTGCGGCCACCACAGGAAGATACCCGTCACCGTCATGATGATGGTGAGCGAGGCCGCGACTTCGATCAGCCGGTCACCAAAGGTGCCGAGCAGGAAGGTGCCGTGGATTTTTTCGGCCAGTGCCCGGCTCGTGTCAGCCGAAGCATGCGTGTCCAGCACCGTGCCGGTGTAGGGATCGACAGACGCGGAATAATATGTGCCGTCCCTGGAGACCTCGAAGAACGCCGGACGGTTTGCCGACTCGGGCGCGATGTAGGTGCTGATCTTGCCGCCGGGCAGCGCCGCCAGCGCGGACTTGCCTTGGGCCGAGACGGACATCGAAATGGCCTTCGGCGGCACGCTTGGCACCCAGCCCATCTCATTGCTGAGCCTGGCGTAGAGCATCATGTAGGCGCCCGTGAGCGCCAGCATGAGCAGGATCGGCACGACGAAAAGCCCGGCATAGAAATGCCATCGCCAGACGGCACGGTAGAGACGGCTGGACGCATGGGCGCCCTCTGCCGCGACAGAAATGGAAGTCATGGAAATGATCCTGGAAAAGATATGCGATTGACGCCCGCATGCGCAACGGCATCAGCGGGCGACGGCTTTTCAGTTCAAAGGATCAGGCAGGTGGTCCGCGTTGCGAAAGGGGCCGGAACACCTCATCGGATGGAGGTGCCGCGTAATGGAGAACCGGTTCTGGCGCAGCAGCCAGGTTGCGCACCGGTTCAAACCGCAGGGGCTCTGTATCTGCGAGGCGCGGCAGCGGTGGCTGCGGGGCGGCGCAGACGATGCAGCAGTCATGGGAACTGTGGGACGGCAGGCCGGTATCCGGAATTCCATCGCCCGTCATGTCCACGCAGCGGCTCTGCATCAGGTCGGCGTAGAGCGCCTGTTCTTCAGCCGAGGCGGGCGAGGGCATGAAGGTCAGCAGCACCGGCAAGAGATAGGCCACGGTCACGAGAACCGTGACAATGCGCGCCAAACGGCGGAACGTGCCCATGCCTGACAAGCGAGTCATGCCCATGCGCTAGGGTTAGGAGCCGGGGGCGGGGCGCGTCAAACGCCAAAGTGTAGCATGTGGGGCCACGCTTGCTTTCCCCCGCCCAATCCGCCATAAGCCGGGTGTCCGAAGCACAAGGCTGGTGGCTGAACGGAAAGACTTTCTGAGAAATCAGCAGGTTAGGGGCTCGCAAGACCCCGGTTTCCCGTGTCTCCGCTCTCTTCAGAACGGTCTTCAACCCTTTCCCAGGTTTGAAGGAGGCTTTGCGCCGGTGCTTTTGAGGACATGACATACGAAAGGGTACCCATGGGTCTCTACGAACATGTGTTCCTGGTTCGCCAGGACGCGACACCTGCGCAGGTCGAAGCGCTGGTGGAGCAGTATAAGGGCATCATCAATGCCGGTGGTGGCAAGGTCGAGAAGGTGGAAAGCTGGGGCGTGAAGTCCCTCACCTACCGCATCAAGAAAAACCGCAAGGCCCACTTCACGCTGATGAACATCGCTTCTCCGGCTCCGGCCGTGAAGGAAATGGAACGCCAGATGTCCATCTCCGAAGACGTGATCCGCTTCATGACCGTGGCTGTGGAAGAACTGGAAGCGGGTCCGTCCGCCCAGATGCGCCGCCGCGAAGACCGCCGCCGTGAAGATGGCGAAGAGACAGAGGAGTTCAACTGATGGCCGAGCCGCAAGCCCGCCGCCCGTTCTTCCGCCGCCGGAAGTCGTGCCCCTTCACTGGCGTCAACGCGCCCAAGATCGACTACAAGGACGTGCGTCTCCTGCAGCGCTACATTTCCGAGCGCGGCAAGATCGTACCGGCCCGTATCTCGGCCGTATCCACCAAGAAGCAGCGTGAGCTGGCCCGCGCCATCAAGCGCGCCCGCTTCCTCGGCCTCTTGCCGTATGTGATCGGCTAAGGAGAGCAGAACATGGAAGTCATTCTCCTCGAACGCGTTTCCAAGCTTGGCCACATGGGCGAAGTCGTGAAGGTGAAGGAAGGTTACGCCCGTAACTTCCTGCTGCCCCGCGGCAAGGCGCTCCGCGCCAACGACGCCAACAAGGCCAAGTTCGAATCCCGCCGTGCGGAACTCGAAGCCCGCAACGTGGAAGCCCGTGGCAAGTCGGAAGTCGACGCCAAGAAGCTCGACGGCAAGGCCTTCGTGATCATCCGCCAGGCTGGCGAGTCGGGCCACCTCTATGGCTCCGTCTCCCCGCGCGACATCGCTGATGCCGCCGCTGCGGCGACCGGCATTGCCGTGCACCGCAACCACGTCGAACTGGTGCACCCGATCAAGACGATCGGCCTGCACACGGTTGAGGTGTCGCTGCATCCGGAAGTGACCGTGAAGGTGACCGTCAACGTCGCCCGCTCGGAAGACGAAGCCGCCGCCCAGGCGCGCGGTGAAGTGCTCACCGGCAACGCCGCCGACCGCGATGAAGTCCGCGCCGCCGCCGCCGCCCTCTTCGAGGAAGCGGAAGCCGAACGCGTCGCCGAAGAAGCCAAGGGCTGATTTCGGTTTCACACCCAAAGAAAACAAAACCCCGCCAGCGATGGCGGGGTTTTTTGTTGGGCAAGAGCGTGATTGGGGCCGTTTTCCTTCTGTGGGTGACAGAAGGCGGTTGGTCTCACACCGGCATAAGCGTGACGACAAGTGCCTGCGAACTTGGCAGCACTTCGACCGCATCCCCCGCACCCACAAATGCAAAATCATGGCGGCCCATCGTGTGCTCCCCGCACCGCACGCTCCCCGCGAGACAGAGCAGGCCTTTGCGCACCGCATCGGTGCTGGGCGCCATCAACGTGCCGGCGGACATCACCTCCACAACCGCGCGGCACTGCTGCGGGTCGTAGATCAGGTTGAAGTCGAGGCACGGACCGTCACGCAGTTTTCCGAACAGGGGCTCATCACCGGAAAAGGCAACGGGCCGCAACGGCGGCACGGCATGGGCCACCTCACCTCCGGCTGACAACAGGTCCATGCCCGGCCCGTCGATCACCGTGAGAATGCGCGCAAGGCCAGCGAACAGCGAAAACGGCCCATCGCTTGCCACCTCGGCAAGGCTGAGCCGCCACAGCAGACGCCCATTGCCCTCTACCTTGGCCACCTCATGCGTGATCCCACCGCCATTCTTCCAGGGGACAGTCGTGAAGGCGGCGCGGCGGATGATATGCATGCCGGGGAGGATACCATTCACGCCTCCCAAAAAGCAAAATGGCCCGCGCGGGGCGGGCCATTGGTTGATTGTGTGACGCCGGCGCGCGGCGTTACAGGGGCGCTGCGAGAGCCGCAGCCTTCGGGGCCAGGGCCTTCTGGGCCGCGTTCTTCACGGCCTTCTGCAGCTTTTCAAACGCCCGGACTTCGATCTGGCGGATGCGTTCGCGCGACACACCGAACTCCTGGCTGAGGTCGTCCAGCGTTGCCGGATCGTCCTGCAGCTTGCGCGCCTCGATGACGCGGCGTTCACGGTCGGTGAGCTTCGACAGCGCTTCCTTGAGATAGGCATTGCGCATGCCGCTCTCTTCGTTGCGCACGAGCACGGTTTCCTGGCTTTCCGAGTCATCGACCAGCCAGTCCTGCCATTCTCCATCCCCTTCGCCATCGGAACGCAACGGCGCATTGAGCGACGTATCCCCCGACAGGCGGCGGTTCATGGAGACGACATCCGATTCATTCACGCCAAGGCGATGCGCGATGTATTTCACCTGCTCAGGCTTGAGATCGCCTTCCTCGAGTGCCTGGATCTGGCCCTTGATCTTGCGCAGGTTGAAGAACAGCTTTTTCTGGTTGGCGGTGGTGCCCATCTTCACCAGCGACCACGAGCGCAGGATGAACTCCTGGATCGAGGCCTTGATCCACCACATCGCATAGGTGGCGAGCTTGAAGCCCTTGTCGGGTTCAAACTTCTTCACCGCCTGCATGAGGCCGATGTTGCCTTCGGAGATCACTTCGCCGATGGGCAGGCCATAACCCCGGTAGCCCATCGCGATCTTGGCGACGAGGCGGAGATGGCTGGTGATGAGTTTGTGCGCGGCGTCGCGGTCGCCGTGTTCCTTGTAGCGCTTGCCCAGCATGTATTCTTCTTCAGGCGCCAGCATTGGAAACTGGCGGATCTCCTGAAGGTAGCGGCTGAGGCTGCCCTCGCCGGAGGCAATCACGGGAAGTGATGCGGATTTGGCCATTGGTTCCCTTTCCCCGGTGTGTCAACACACCTGACGTAATCCCCCATATAGGAAGCCGTCACGGTTTTAAAAGACGCCGGATCAGTAACAATTTGTAATGTTTCTACGTACCGTTTCTAACGCCGGATTGCAGCCGCAGTTCCTGTTGTAAATGTGACAGGGCCGTAGGGAGGGGCGCCTCGAAGCGTAGCGGCTTGCCCGAAACCGGGTGCTCGAAACCCAGCACTGCGGCATGTAAAGCCTGTCCGATCAAGGCGTTGAGGGCTTCCTGCGCAGCGGGCGTAAGTCTCGCCCGGGCCGTCTTGTGGCTCCCGCCATAGACCCCATCCCCCAGCAACGGATGGCCGATATGCGCCATGTGCACACGGATCTGGTGGGTCCGCCCCGTTTCCAGCCGGCAACGGAGGAGGCTGGCGGCCGTGCCATAGCGTTCCAGCACCTCGTAGTGGGTGATCGCCTCCCGGGCATCCGGCCGCTTGCTGACCGCCTGCTTCTGCCGGTTCGTCGGGTGGCGGCCAATGCCGGTGACGATGGTGCCCGCCGGCCGCTCCGGCACGCCCCAGACGAAGGCCAGATATTCCCGCTGCAATCGCCCGTCCCGGCCATGGGCGGCGAACTGTTCCGAGAGGGAGTGATGCGCGGCATCCGACTTCGCGACGATGAGGAGGCCAGAGGTATCCTTGTCCAGACGGTGCACGATGCCCGGTCGCTTCACCCCGCCAATACCGGAGAGCGTGCTGCCGCAGTGAGCCAGCAGCGCGTTGACCAGCGTGCCGCCGTCGTGGCCGGGGGCAGGGTGCACCACCAGCCCCACCGGCTTGTTGATGACGATGACGTGCTTGTCCTCGAACGCCACATCAAGGGCGATGTCTTCGGCCGCAGGCTCGGCCGCAACGGGCGGCGGAACCTTCACCTGCACCACCTGGCCCACGCGCAACTTCAGAGCCGCATCCGAAATTACAGCTCCATCGACAGTGACGGCACCCTCCGCGATGAGCTTCTGGAACCGCGCACGGCTGTGGCCGGGGAAGACGCCGGCAAGTACGCGGTCAAGCCGGTCCGGCTGCTCCACGGTGGCCGTGAGCACGTCTGCCGATCCGCCCGGAGACAATTCCGTCACTTCGCCGTGCAATGTGCCGCGCCCGAGACGTGGTACTCGGTGGAGAAGGTGGGCATGCTGCCTTCGCGGCCGGTGAAATCGAAATCATCCTCGCCCAGTCCCAGCATCACGTAGGGAACGCCGTCGCTCGGTTTCACATAGTCGATCACCAGCTTCTTCTTCACCTCGCCCCATTTGCCATGGCCAGTGAGTTCCTCGTTTCCGGCATGAACGGTGAGGAAGCGGAACAGCGTCGGCCCACACGCGCCATCATCGGCCACACTCACGCCGCAGAAATCCTTGCCGCAGGGAGCAACGTCGATCGACTTGTAGAGGATGCCCTTCTTGCTGAATTTCGGGGCTTCCTCGCTCACCGTCCAGTGCCCGAAATAAGGCGAGACCTCCACGGCGGCGGCAGCACACGCCGACGCCGCTAGGCCAAGTCCCGCAATCAGGATAGACAAAGCGTGATGACGGTCGAGAAACATGAAATCCTCCGTGACGCCGCGGCGAAACAGGGATGGCGCTGGGCGGCGGGTGCCGCTGCCATGCCCCTGGCGGTCTTCGCCATCTATACGGCACTCCGGGCCATTTCGGAAAGCTGGAACAACGACGCCTTTCCCGATGCGCTGGCGGTGAAGCTGGAGCTGCTGCCGCTTGTCTTTCCCGTGCACATGGTCACGGGCGGACTTGCCCTGTTGCTGGTACCTGCCACCCTGCTGCTGCGCGGCACGCGCTGGCACAGCTGGATGGGGCGGCTCACGGCCCTCGATGTTGTCGTCGCGGGCGTGACGGCAATCCCCGTGGCGCTGGAAGCACCGGTGACGCCCGTCTCCGCCGCGGGCTTCGCCACGCAAGGCCTGGTGTGGATGGCGCTCTGTGCCGCCGGCATCTGGCAGATCCGCCGCGGCAACACCGATGCCCACCGCCGCGCCATGCTGCTGATGGCCGCCGTCACCTCCGGCGCCATGTTCTTCCGCATCTGCCTCGCCCTCTGGGCGATTTTCGGGTGGCGAGCCGGCTTCAAGACCTTCTACGCCTGCGACGCCTGGGTGGCATGGGGCCTGCCGCTTCTGGTGATGCTCTGGCTGACGCGCCCCTCGACAGGCAGGCGCTCTCCGGCAATAAGCACGGCGCGCGCGCAATGAGGACGACGACATGACCAACGACAACACGGCAACCGAAACCTTCGAGCCCACGGCCGGGCAGAAGCGCCTGCTGCGCGTGGTCTACGCCATGGGGATCGCGCTCGCGCTGCTCTTCATCGCCTTGATCGGCGGCATCATCTGGAAAGCCACACAGCCGAAACCCGTGCCTGCGCCGGAAACCCTTTCCATGGGCCTCGGCCTCAAGGCGGGTGACATCAAGGCCGTGGACGTGGACGGCGGAACGCTGGCCATCACCACCTCAAGCGAACTGATCGTCATCGACGCGGCAAGGCGCAAGCTGCTGCTGCGTGAACCGCTGTCACCCTGAGCTTGCATTCCCGGAAACCCTTGCCTAAGAGCAGGGCCTGAGAGCTCCCTTCGTCTATCGGTTAGGACGGCAGCCTCTCACGTTGCAAAGACGGGTTCGATTCCCGTAGGGAGCGCCACTCACATCACGCCACCGCTTGTGCACCTGTGATTTCCACCAGTGATCCGCACATGAACGGCGCTTCTTCGCTGGCGAGGAAGGCGACGAGGGCGGCGACTTCTTCCGGTTTTCCCACCCGGCCGAATGGCACGAGCTTGTCGAGGTCGGCCATGGTGCGGCCCGAACGCTTCACGCCGGATTCCAGCATGGGTGTGTGGATTTCTCCGGGGCAGACGGCATTCACGCGGATCTTGTGAGGCGCACAATCGCGTCCGAGGTTCTGTGTGAACGATGCTACTGCGGCCTTGCTCACGTTGTAGGCAATGTGGTTGGGGGCAGGGTGAAGGCCCCACTGCGAAGCGGTGTTGACGATGGCGCCACCGCCTTGGGCGATCATGCCGGGAATGACCGCACGGCAGAGATGGAACATGGCGTCGATGTTCACCGCGAAGGTGATGTTCCAGTCATCCTCCGAAATATCCATGATGTTGCCACGGCGCATGACGCCTGCATTGTTGATGAGAATGTCGACGCGGCCATGGCGCTTGACCACCTCAGCGGCGAGGCGGCGGCACGCCTCCGCCTGTGCAATGTCGGCCTGCAGGCTCTCCGCCTTGCCACCGGATGCGGCGATGGCACGTGCCACCTCTGATGCACCGTCCAGGTTGGAGTCCGTCACGATGACGATGGCCCCTTCCGCTGCCAGCCGTTTGGCAATGGCGCTGCCGATGCCGCCGCCACCGCCTGTGACGATGGCAACCTTCTGTTCAAACCGCATGTTGTCCCTCATCTGATGTAGCTGCCGCCATTCAAGTCGAGTGTGGCACCGTTGAGTGATGATTGCGAAGCGCGCAAGGCGAAGGCGACCAGGTCTGCCACCTCGGCAGGCTCGGCCATCTTGCCCGTCGGAATGTCTGCCACCGCTGCCGCAAGCCCGTGTGCCGCCACGAAGTCCTCGGCCATGTCGGTGCGCACCCAGCCCGGCGCGATGGCGATCGAGACAACACCTTCCCGCCCGAAGCTGCGCGCCAGCGATTTCGAAAGATTGAGAAGGGCAGCCTTGGTGGCGCCATACGGAATGCACTCCGCCGAATAGCCCCGCTGCCCGGCGCGGCTCGCCATGTGGATGATGCGGCCGCCGCCATGCTGACGGAAATGCAGCACGGCGGCGCGCGCGATATCGGCGGCGGCCAGCAGGTTCACCTGCACATCCCGCGCCCAGCCCGCGTGCCACTCTGCATCGCTTGCGGTGATCTCGACCACGCTGCGGATGCCCGCATTGTTGACGACACCGTGGATTCGGCCCGCGCGCTGAACGGCGTCTTCAAACAAGCGTCCCGGTGCGGCAGGCGAAGTGAAATCCGCGCCGATGCACCAGCCTTGGCCGACGCGCTTCAGCAGAGCCTCTGCGGCATCGAGGTCACGGCCGTAGTGAATGATGGGGCTGGCGCCCTCGCGGGCAACCGCCTCCACAATCGCCGCACCGATGCCGCGCGAGCCACCCGTCACCAGAATGTTCTGCCCGGCGAGAGTCATCTCAGCCCAGTTCTCCCACTTGCGACCCCCAACTGTCGGAGAGTGCGAAGCCGCGCGGGAAGGGGTCTCCGGCATCCATGCGCAATTCTTCGCGGCCATAGATCCAGGCTTGCCCCGTGATGCGTGGCAACACCGCCTTGCGGTTTCCCACTGTGGTCTCGCCGATCGCCTCGGCCACGAATTCGCCGCCGATGATGGAGCGCGAGGTGCGCTTGTCGCCGATCCTGATTTCGCCGCGGGCATGGGCCACCGCGAGGTTGGCGGAACTGCCGGTGCCGCAGGGGCTGCGATCCACCCGGCCCGGCTTCAGCGTGGTGCAGGTGCGGAGCGCTCCATCCGCCTCCCCCTGTCGAAACATCACATAGGCCACGTCGTTGAGTGCGGGGATGGCGGGGTGTGCGACGCTGACCTGTTTTGCGATGTGCGCCTTCAGTTCGATTCCCGCCTCGGCAAGATCGCGCGCGTTGGCGGGCGTGATTTCGAGGCCCACCTGCTTGGCATCCACGAGGGCATAGAACACGCCGCCAAAGGCAATGTCGGCAATGATGGTGCCCCAGCGCGGCGTGCGGATCATCTGGTCCTGCGCTTCCACGAAGCACGGCACATTGTCGAGGCTGACGGAAAGGCAGCGGCCGTCCTTGCAGCGGGCGCGTGCCGTGATCAATCCGGCGGGCGTGTCGATGCGCACCACTGTTTCGGGTTCGCGCATCTTCACGCGCCCCGTCTCCAGAAGCGCTGTCACCACGCAGATGCAGTTGCTGCCCGACATGGGGTGCGCGCGGTCCGCCTGCAGCACGATGAAACCTGCATCGGCGTCCGGATGTAACGGCGGCACCAGCAGGTTCATCGACATGGCCACATGGGCGCGCGGCTCAAAGGTGACGAAGCGGCGCAGGCTGTCATCCACGGTGTTGATGTGGTTCATCTGCTCCAGCAGCGTGGCCCCTGGAATAGGCGGCGCGCCACCCACGATCACCTTGCCGATCTCGCCCTGGCAATGGACCTGAAGGATATCGAGGCTGTGCTTCCACATGGATGAACCTCAGAAGCGGTTGACGCGATAGGGCGTCATGTCGATGGGTGGCTTCGCGCCGGTGATCAGGTCCGCCATCAGCCGCGCTGTGGTGGCCGCATAGGTGAGGCCGAGATGGCCGTGACCGGTGGCATAGAACACGCCGCGTGTCTTCGCCGAGGCCGACATGACCGGGATCGTGTCGGGAAACGCTGGCCGGTGCCCCATCCATTCCGTGAAGTTCTCGCAGCGGAGATTGGGCAGCGCCTCGCGGGCGCGCTTCACGGTGATCTTCGAGCGCCGGTAGTCGGGCGCAGCATGTAGCCCCGCCATTTCCACCGTGCCGCCCACGCGAATGCCGCCTGCCGTGGGTGTCACCATGAAGGCGCGCGCAGGCCAGATGATCGAGTGCTTCATCGTGATGCCGGGCGACATGATCTGCGTGTGGTAGCCGCGCTCGGTTTCCAGCGGGATGGGTTCGCCGAGAATTTTCGCCAACGCCGCCGTGTAGGCTCCGGCGCACACCACGGCCGTATCGCAGGCCAGGCGGCGGCCATCTTTGAGGCAGACCTCGGAGATGGCCTCGCCCCGTGTGAAGCCAACCGTTTCGCCCTGCATGATCTTGCCACCCAGTCCGGTGAAGGCATCAGCGAGACGGAGCACAAGGCGATACGGATCGCGCATGGAGCGGTTCTGCGGGAACAGCACGGCCATGCCGATCTTGTCCGAGAGTTCCGGCTCCAGTGCCTTGATCGCCTGCCGCCCCAGCACCTCGTGAGGGAAGTGGAAGCGCTCAAGGATATCGATGTGATCCTTGTCGGCGCGAAATTCGTCTTCGTCGGTGTAGAGCGAGAGGCAACCCTCGTCGGTGAGTTCGCCCTCAAGGCCCGTCTCGCGCAGCAGCGGCAGCAAATCGTCGTAGACGCGGGCGCAAAGGGCGGCACCTTGCGCCTCAAGGTCACGCAGTTTGCCCGGACGCGACGCGGCGATGAAGCGGAGGAACCACGGCAGCAGTTTCGGCATGTAAGCGGGGCGCACCGTCACGGGGCCTTCGGGGTCGAGCATCCAGCCGGGAATCTGCTTCCACACGGAAGGTCGCGAGGCGGGCATGAATTCGGTCACGGCGATAGACGCCATGTTGCCGAAGGACGCGCCCATGCCGGGCGTATCCCGCTCCAGCAACACCACCTTTCGCCCGCGTTTCTGCAACGTGTAGGCCAACGTGGTGCCGATGATGCCGCCGCCGATGACAACCGTGTCCATCATATCATTCCCAGTTCAGAATGGGTTCCATGGCGGCGCGGAATTCGGACTTCTCGTCATCGGTGAGGGGGCCGAGCGGGGCGCGGCATTCTCCGACGGGCAGGCCCTGCAATTCGCAGCCGTATTTGATCTTCTGCACGAACTTCCCGGATTCGAGAATGTTCATGGCGCGATAGAGTGTCTTCATCAGGGACTTGGCCTTCGCCAGGTCGCCGGACCGGAACGTGCGGTCGAGGTCGCAGCAGGCCTTGGCCATGCAGTTCGATGGTCCGCAGATCCAGCTGTCCGCGCCCCAGAACATGAAGTCGAGCGCAATGTCGTCCGAGCCCGAGACAAGCTGGATCTTGCCCTCGTACCGGCTGGCAATGTCGATCGCCCGCTGCAGCGAGCCCGAGCTTTCCTTGATGCCGATGACCCGCGGATTGTCGGCAAAATGGTCCATCAGGTCGAAGCTGATGTCGGAACCATCCTTCGCAGGATAGCTGTAGAGGATGATGTTGACGTCGACCGCCTTCAGCACGGCCTCATAGTGCCTGATCAGTTCCTGCTGGGTGGGCCTTGTGTAGAAGGGAGGCGCGAGGAGCACGGTGTCGTAGCCGATCTTCTTCGCCATTTCCGTCTGCTGGATGACTTCGCGGGTGGCCGGTGCATTGCTGCCGGCGATCAGCAGTTCACCGGGCTTGGCCTGGTCCTTCACGAATTGCAGAACGTCACGGCGCTCTTCCGTGGACTGCGAGAAATATTCGCCCGTCGAACCGTTCGGAACCCAGCCGCTCACACCAGCGGCGCGCAGGTGCTCCATGTGTTTCTCAAACGCCTTGAAATCAATGCCGCCTCCGCTGGTGAAAGGCGTGATGAGGGCGGGCAGGACCCCGGACAGTTGCAGCTTCATGATGAACTCCTATTTGTCGACAATATGTCGACAAATAGTCGACAGAGTCAAGGGAGTTGTGGTAGCATGGCTTTCGAACAATGGCAGGGCCGGGCGATGGCAACAGGAACAGGCGTGGCAAAAGCAGGACGAAAGCCGGTCCGGCAGCGCGCAACGGTGGCACCGGCCCAGGCCGCCCGGACGGTTGCCCGGGCGGGGCGAACCGCAGGTTGGACCGGCGTTTACGACGTGCTGCGCCGTGACATTCTTTCGTTGGCCCTGGCGCCGGGGGAACTGCTCGACGAGATGAGCCTGTCACGCCGCTTCGGCTTCTCGCGCTCGCCCATCCGCGAGGCGCTGATCCGGCTGGCAGGAGATGGCCTTGTCGTCACGCTGCAGAACCGCACCACCATCGTCGCACCCGTCGATATTGCGCGCTTTCCCAGTTACGTGGACGCCCTCGACGTCGCCCAGCGCGTCAACACCAGGCTCGCGGCGGAACTGCGCACCGACGCCGACCTCCGCGCCATTGAAACCGAGCAGAAGGCGTTCATTGCCGCCGTGGCCAGCAAGGATCACCTCGCCATGTCGGAGACCAACAAGAATTTCCACATGGCCATCGCCCGGGCGGGGAAGAACGCCTACATGGCGGCGTTCTACGAACGCCTGCTCGATGAAGGGCGCCGCCTGCTGCACCTGCACTTCGACTACATCGAGCGCACCCGCGACGGCAGGCTGCTGACCGACGAACATGAAGAGATGATCGAGGCCATCCGCGCCCGTGACGTGAGCCTTGCGGACCGCCTGGCCCACGCACACTCCCGCCAGTTCCGCGACAACTTCCTGGAGTTTCTCAAGGCCAATTACAGCGCGCCTATCGACTTCGGCGCCGAAAGGCCGTGAACCCCGGAGTGAATGGCTAACCCCGCACGCCGTCCTTCAACGCGCGGAATTTCTCGGCGAGCGTCATGCGCCGTTCCGGCGCTGGCGGCGGAGCGGGTGTCTCGCTCCCCTTCGCCGCAGTGACGTCACCTTCAGCAACTGCGACAGCGGAAAGTTCTTCCGGCGGCGGCGTGATTTCGGCGATGGCTTCGGCTGCGTCTTCGCGCATGGCGGCCAGCGCCAACGGCTCGGGCTCCGGTCCCCGTTCGCGCGCCGCCAGTGTTTCTTCAACGGCGCGTCCTTCCGCGCTCTGCTGATCCGCGATCTGGGCGGAGAGCGCGTTGAGTTCGGCGATCTTGGCCTTGATGCGGTCGAGCGGTGCGGCATCCGCGGGCAGTTCCGTGGCGACGGGCACCGGCGTTTCCGAACGCGGCAATGACGCGGGCTTCGCCCCTGCCGGCACCGGCATGTCGAAGCTGCGCAATTTGACGGCCTCGTGGCCCGTGAGCTTGGCGATGATGCGCGCGCGCTTGTTGGTCTCCGCCGTCAGTTCCGATGCAAGGGCGCGCAGGGAAGCAATCTCTGCATCCTTGGCGATGAGATCCTTCGACATCACGATGGCACGGTTGCGCTGGCGGTTCACCTGCGCGGTCTTTTCCGACGCCTGCGCACGCGCTTCCTCCATCAGGAATTCCAGGCGGCGCGCCGTCATGGCGTTCTGGGCGCGCAATCCCTCGCGCTCGGCCTGCATGTCGAGAATGGTGGTGGGCACTTCGCGCTTGCGCTTGTAATGGGCCCAGCGGTTGGCAGCGGACCAGATGCCGAAGCCGAAGATCATCGCCAGCACCAAGGCAATGGCAAAGCCAAGGGCGACCAGCAACAGCGATTCAGTTTGCGACATACGGCGATCCGCTACTCAGACGAGACGAGTGCGGTGTTTACCCGGTCTTGGCCGCCTTGGCGACAGGGATATACGCCCTCAGAAGGGGTTCCAGCGGGGCTTGGGCGAATACTTGAGATAGCCCACATTGGCGCCCAGCCGCGCCCCCACGCCCGTGCGGATCGGCGCCAGGATGATGTTGTCCTTCTGCTGGAAGTTCACACCCAGCCCGCCGATCAGGTAGGCCGCACCTTCCACGCCGCCGAAGCGCTCGTAAAGGTCGTCCGGCGAGGACGAGTTGTAGACCAGCGTCATGGTGCGCGAGCCGTTGCCGCCGAAATCAAAGCCCAGCGACGGACCCTGCCAGAAGATTTTCTGCTCGGTGCCGTTCTTGTAATAGATGGTGCCTTCGCCATAGCGCAGGCCGCCGACAAAGGCGCCAGCCGCTTCTTCACCGACAATATAGGCCGACGGCTCACCCTGGTTCTGGAACACGAACTCGATGGCCTGGCCCACGCCACGGCTTGTCTTGCCAAAGAACTGATGGCCACGGGTGACAAGCTCTTCCGTCGTGTAGGTCTCGTGCTGGCGGGGCCGCGACACAATGTTGGTGGTCTGGGCCTGGACGGCCGGGGCCACGACGGGTGTGACCAACGTGGCGGCGGCGAGGGCGGCAAAGCGGCGGCGGGTGAGGTTCATGACAATTCCCCAAAAGTTCTGGCTGGCCTTCAACACCCCTGCCTTGGCGGAGGTGAGGCCGAATTCGGTCCTTTTGGAGTCTTAACGGCAAGGCCGTTTCCGCTTGGTTAACAAAGCTGAAATGACGGATTGCGGAAAATTGGGCGTCAGGCGGAGGCGATGAAGCCGGGATTGTCGAAGCCGCGCTGGCGTTTGCCATAAAGGAGCGGCGCCCCCGACGTATCCACCACCTTGCCGCCCGCCGCTTCCAGCACGGCCTGTCCGGCGGCGGTATCCCATTCCATTGTGCGGCCAAAGCGCGGGTAAAGATCGGCCGAGCCACAGGCGACCTTGCAGAACTTGAGCGACGAACCGGCTGATATCAGCTTCGCCACCTTGATCTTCGAGAGGAATGCATCCGTCTCGGCATCACGGTGCGAGCGGCTGGCGATCACCACCAACCCCGCGGCAGGGGCAGGTCGCACGCGGCAGGCTTTCCACTCGGTCTCTTCCAGCGCGCTGTCGAGGTCAAACTCCGCATGGGCCGCAACACCATTCTCGCCCCAATAGAGGGCGCGCGTGGCGGGCGCAAAAACCACGCCCATGGCGGGCCGTCCGTCACGGATGCGCGCGATGTTCACGGTGAATTCGCCGTTGCGCGAGAGGAATTCCTTGGTGCCGTCCAGTGGATCAACGAGGAAGAAGTCTTCCGCCGTCACCGGCACCACGCCGGCGGCAGCCTGTTCTTCCGCCACCACGGGCACATCGGGAAAGGTTTCGTGCAACCCCGCGAGAATCACCCGCTCTGCCTTTTCATCGGCCTCGGTGACGGGCGACAGGTCGGCCTTGTCCCGCACCGCGAAATCGCTGGCATAGATCGACATGATTTCACGCGCGGCGTCACGGGCCAGCCGCAGAAGCACCAGCATGTCGAGAGAAGGAAGAAGGGAGGGCATGGGCAAGGGGCAATCGGTTTTGTGGACCGCTCTATGGGCTTCACACGGGCGCGCGTCAATGCGGCAAACCTTTGCCGGATTTGTTATAGGTTGGAGCCGAATCAGTCCGGCAACGACATCCCAGGGGCCTCCATGACCGCCGATATTTCCCGCCTTTCCGACATCGATCTGGCCTCGCTGCTGTGCTCGCGCGTGTGCCACGACATCATCTCTCCGGTGGGCGCCATCGCCAACGGCCTCGAACTGATGGACGACCCCGACACCGATGCGGCCATGAAGGCAACGGCCCTCGACATGGTGCGCTCTTCCGCCAAGACGGCGACGGCGAAGCTGAAGTTCTGCCGCATCGCCTTCGGCGCCTCAGGCTCTGCCGGTGCCCACATCGACCTGGGCGAGGCCGGTGAAACCGCCCGCGCCTTCGTCGGCGACGAGAAGATCAAGCTGGATTGGCAGGCCCCGCGCGAAAACCGCCCGAAGGCCGAAGTGAAGCTGTTGCTCAACATGCTGCTGCTCGGCATGGCGGGCATTCCGCGCGGCGGATTGGTGACTGTCTCTGTCGATGGCCGCCGCTTCAAGGTCTCCGCCAAGGGCGAACGCGCCAAGGTTCCGCAGGCCATGGCCGACGTTCTTCTGGGCGTGACGCCGCTCGAAGCCATCGATGCCCGCCTGGTTCAGCCCTATTACACCCGCGTGATCGCCCAATCGGCCAACCTCGCCATCGACATGGTCTTGCAGGGTGAAGACACTGTGGTTGTAAGCGCCGGGTGACCGGTACCTTTACAGGTTGAGTGAATCCGCCGTTTACCACGACTCCACCAACTTCTGATTACAGAAAACTTTACCGAGCCGATTAAGGCCGGGATGAAGTGCCCTCATGTACACAGACCTCAACTTAGGTGAGGTCTCTATGGCAACGTTAACGGCACCCATTCTCGGCGGCACAGTGCGCGGCACGGCATCCGGCGATACAATTACAGGCAGTGCATTCCAAGATACGCTCTGGGGTTTCGGCGGCAACGACGTGTTGAACGGCGGTGCAGGCGACGACAACCTCAACGGCGACGGCGTCTACACGGTGAACGATGCGATTGCCAACGAAGGCAAGGCGATCGCAGCCTACACGGGCACTGTCTCCAGCCCCACAGGCTTGCAACTCGCTTCCATGGGAATCTCAGGCCTCAGTTCCGCCTGGCGCATCCGCAACAGCACGGATTCGGCTGTCACGGTCGTCCTGCAAACGGCAACCAACGGCCCCACCGCGGTTTCGATGACGATCGTGGTTCCGGCCCATTCCGATTATTACGCCCTCAGTTCCAACCTCAGCACCCACAAGCTGACGGTGAACGGCACCCTGGTCGATACCAAGAGCAGCGGCAACTCGCTGTTCAACGTGGGCGATGCGGTGGCCAACCAGTCGGAAGGCAACGACACTGTCTATGGTGGCGGCGGCAACGACAAGATCAACGGCAACGGCGGCAACGACTCGCTCTTCGGCGATGGCGGCAACGACACCATCGACGGCGGCACGGGCAACGACACCATTGACGGCGGCGACAACACCGACACGATCTTCGGCGGCGCCGGCAACGACGTCCTGACGGGCGGCCTCGGCGACGACAAGCTTTTTGGCGATGCGGGCGATGATACGTTCCTCGCCGAATGGTCGACAAATCACGACGAATATGATGGCGGCGACGGCATCGACACCTTCAAGGCCGACGGCACGGAAGTGCAGGGTTATGCCCAGGAAATCGACCTGGCCACCGGCACCAACAACTGGAACGACAAGTTCGTCTCCATCGAGAATCTCATCGGCGGAACCAACAACGACAAGTTCTGGGGCACCGATGGCGCCAACAGCTTCTGGGGCCGCGATGGCAACGACCTGCTCGATGGCCGCGGTGGCGACGACAAGCTCTACGGCGAAAACGGCGATGACACGCTCATCGGTGGTGCAGGCAACGATCTGCTCGACGGCGGCGCGGGAACCGACACGCTCTCAGGCGGTGACGGAACGGATACGCTTTCGGGCGGTGACGGAAATGACACGCTGAATGGCGACGCCGGAAACGACACGCTGAACGGCGATGCAGGCGATGACACACTGAAGGGCGGCGCTGGCGCCGACATTCTCAACGGCGGCATCGGTGCCGACGCACTGTCGGGTGGCGATGACAGCGACACGCTCAACGGCGGTGACGGCAATGACTCGCTCAAGGGCGACGCCGGAAACGATACGCTGAACGGCAATGCTGGCGACGACACGCTCGACGGCGGCATTGGTGACGACATGCTGGACGGCAGCGCGGGCAACGACACGCTCGACGGTGGCCTCGGCAATGATACGCTCAAGGGCGGCGACGGCAACGACGTGCTGAACGGCGGCGACGGCGACGACATCCTCTCCGGCGGCATCGGCCTTGACTCACTCTTCGGCGGCGCAGGCGACGACAAGCTCGACACCGGCGATGGCGATGATCTGCTCGACGGTGGCGCAGGCAACGACACGCTGCAGGCCGGCAACGGCAACGACACTCTCCTCGGCGGTGACGGCCTCGACAGCCTGAACGGCGGTGCCGGCAACGACACGCTCTGGGGCGGCGCAGGTGACGACGTGCTCGCCGGTTCTGACGGCAACGACGTGCTGAACGGCGATGACGGCGTGGACAAGCTGACGGGCGATGCCGGCGACGACACCCTGAATGGTGGCGCGGGCGCGGATACGCTCGACGGCGGCATCGGCAACGACAAGCTCTATGGCGGCGCCGACAACGACGTGCTGATCGGTGGCGAAGGCAACGATACCGTCGATGGCGGCACGGGCAACGACCGCATCACCGGCGGTGCCGGTGCGGATGTGATCATTGGCGGCGACGGCGTTGATACCGCCGACTACCGCAAGTCGGACGTGGGCGTGACGGTGAGCCTGCTCACCAACACGGGCCTGAATGGTGATGCCCAGGGCGATACGCTCTCCGGCATCGAAAACCTCTCGGGCTCAGCCTTCGATGACGTGCTGACGGGCGACAACGGCGCAAACCGCATCACCGGCATGTCCGGTGAAGACAAGATCTACGGCATGGGCGGCAACGATTACATCGCCACCGGTGGCGGTTACGATTATGTTGATGGCGGCGACGGCATTGACACCGTGACCTACGAAGACTCGTGGGACCGCGTTGTCATCAACCTCACCACGGGCAAGAACCAATATGGCGAGGCGTCGCGCGACGTGCTCGTCAATGTCGAGAACATCGTCGGCTCCGAGTTCAACGACTCGATCACCGGCGACGCCGGCGCCAACCGCCTGACAGGCGGTGCGGGCGACGACATGCTGAACGGCATGGCGGGCATTGACTATCTCTATGGCGGCGAAGGCAACGACACCATGACAGGCGGCACCGAAGCCGACGTGTTCGTGTTCGAAGGCAACACCGGCAACGATGTCATCACCGACTTCTGGGCCGGCACCGGCCGCACCGATCGCATCTGGCTCAAGGACATGGACGTAAGCAGCCTGGCCGACACCGACTGGAGCATCGCCGACAGCGCCGCAGGCGTGGTGATCACCGTGGCGGGCCACGGCACGCTCACGCTCGCAGGCGTGCACGTCAACCAGCTCAGCGCGGACGACTTCATCTTCGGGTAACGCCCGGAAACAGAGCAAGCGAGCGTAACTCAAAGGCACTCCTCCGGGAGTGCCTTTTTTATTGCGCCAAGGGCAACACGGTTCCGGCTTGCCCGTAAACATATCATGTTATATAACGCGTTATGCGAAGGAATATGCCGATGCACGACTTTGTCTCCGAACTGGGTTTCGTGGCGCTGGGTACGCGCCTGCGCCGCTTGGGCGAGCGCCTGCAGGCAGATGTGCAGGACATCCTGACGGCGCTGGACGTGAACATTCCTGCCTCGCAACTGCCGATGCTGGCCATGCTGCACGCCCGTAGCCCGGTGGGCATCTCCGCCCTCGCGGGGGGCCTGGGCGTTTCGCAACCCGCCGCCACCCGCATGGTAGGCCTTCTCGCAAGGGCAGGGCTGGCCAGGGTGACTGTGACGGAGGGCGACCAGCGCGGCCGCAGCGTGGTGCTCACCGCCAGGGGCCGCCAGAAGATCGGGAGGGTGATGGCAGATGTGGCGCCCGTCATCGGCCGCAGCCTGCAGGCGATGGCCCACCAGGCAAACGGCAACCTGCTGCAGCAACTCGCCGCCTTCGAGACAGCACTCGATCAGCAAACACTCGCACAGCGTTTTACAGCTGGGAGGAAGACATGACCCATGATCGCCTCGACCGCGCGGTCTGGCACGCGCTCATCGGCCGTCAGGCCTCTCTCGCCCGAAGGCACGGAAAGGCGATGCGGTATGCCGACGACGTCGGTCTGTTCGCCGCCATGGAGGAGGATATACCCGAGGCCCGCCGCGATCTCGTTTCACTCATTCTTCCCGGTGGTCAGATCGTGCTCCTGCAGCCAGGCCCGCATGTGGTGCCGGAGGGAACGGGAGCCGTGCTCCTTACGGAAGGGGTGCAGATGGTGCTGGAGAAACACGTCCCGGCGCCGATCATTTCCGGTGCAGTTGAACTGGGCGATGCCGACGCAGCCGAGATGCTGGACTTGGCGCAGCTCACGAAACCAGGGCCCTTCCTGCCGCGCACTCATGTGCTGGGGACCTTTTACGGCGTGCGGGAGCAGGGCAGGCTGGTGGCGATGGCGGGTGAGCGCATCCGCCTCGACGGCTACAGCGAAGTGAGCGGCGTCTGCACCCACCCCGATCATCGCGGCAAAGGCTACGCCCGCATGCTCTCGCACATCGTCGCGAGGCAAATTCTGGCGCGGGGTGAAACGCCCTTCCTGCACGCCTTCGCCAACAACACGACGGCGATCGCGCTTTACGAGTCGCTCGGCTTTCGGACGCGGAGCATCGTCAGTGTGACGATCCTGAAAAAGACCTGAAAAGGAACTGATTCGTCGGCTCATCCTCCAGAGTTGCACTCCGCGCGGAAATCCGGAGAAACAACTTTTACGAGAATTATTTTCTACCCTGAGGCTGGCCGATGATTGGAAAATCCCGTTCCATTTCAACCGGCAAAAAACCTGAACACTACCGAAGCAATTTATATGAATGGCAAAAACAAGTGTAAGTTGACATTGAAGTACCTTCTGTAGTTGTATTTGTTAACGAACTGTTAACAAGGGGCTGTTGCTCCTGAAGGGTACAAAATGGCTACAAACCTGCAAGCTGGCGACATCTCCATCCTCGGCTACAACTCATCGGATCCGGACAACTTTGCCTTCGTCTCGATGGTGTGGATCCAGGCCGGCACGCAGATCAAGTTCACCGACAACGGCTGGAACGGAACGGCGTTCCTCGCCGCCGGCGAGGGCATCCTCACCTGGACGGCGCCCGCCGACATCGCGCCCGGCACGGTGATCAATTATGCCGCCAGCCCGGCCCAGTTTGTCATGACCGGCAGCTTCAGCCTGGCCACCGCCGGAGACCAGATCATCGCCTATACCGGCGCCGAAGCGACCCCGAATTTCCTCTATGCCGTGCATACGAATGGCGCGAACTGGGGTGCGAGCGCGGTCAACGCCCAGCAGTCCGTCCTGCCGTCGCCGCTGGTGAATGACGTGACGGCCATGTCGGTCGGTGCCTTCAACAACGTTGCCTACACGGGCGCCACGACCTCCGGCACCATCACCGCCATGAAGGCTGCGATCAACGCCGTCGCCAACTGGGGCGGCAACGCCGCCCCCTACACCCAGGCCACCGCCAACATGGCTGTCAGCGCTGCTGCCGTCACGGGCGGAGCAGGCGCCGACACCCTCTCCACGAGCGGCGCGGGCGGCCGCGTGGCGGACGTGAACGCCTATGATGGCGGCGGCGGAATCGACACGGTTGACTACTCGACCTCCATCAACGCACTCACCCTGAACCTGTCGGACGCGACAGGCCTGTCGAACACCCAGGCTGCCTATCACGACACGTTTGCCAACGTGGAGCGCTTCAAGCTGACGGCCTTCAATGACACGTTCATCGGTTCCGCCGGCAATGACATCGTGCTCGATGCCGGCGGCGCTGACAGCTACAGCGGCGGCGCGGGATCTGACGAAGTGAGCTACGAGGATGCAACCGCTGCCGTCACCATCAACCGGACAGTGGCCTCGGGCGCATCCAACACCGGCTGGGCGCTGAACGATACCTACACGTCCATCGAGAAATTCCGCCTTTCGGCCCACAACGATACGTTCATCGGTGCCAATACGGTTGGAACCACCAACTGGGCTTCGGGCATGAACGGCAATGACACCTTCACCTCCGGCGGCGCAGGCACCATCAACCAGTTCTGGGGCGGCGATGGCAACGACAGCGTAACGGGCAGCGCCGGCACCACCAACTTACGCGCGGGAAATGGCGATGACACGTTGACCGGCGGCAGCGGCCGCGACACCGTCTATGGTGACGCAGGAGCCGACACGCTGAACGGCAACGGCGGCATGGACTACCTCCGCGGCGGCGCCAATGACGACATCCTGAACGGTGGCATCGGCAACGACACCCTCTATGGCGATGACGGCGTCGATGAGCTGAACGGCGGCGATGGTGAGGACATTCTTCACGGCGGCACCGGCATCGACACCATCCATGGCGACGCCGGCAACGACAAGATTTACGGCGAAGGCGATGCCGATCTCATCACCGGCGGCGACGGCAACGACACCATCCGCGCCGGTGCGGGCGACGACGTGATCTCTGGCGGCAATGGCAACGACGTGATGTACGGCGAGGCGGGCGGCGACACCTTCCAGTTCACGGCGGGTGAAACGGGCGCCGACTACATCTATGATTTCCAGACGGGCGTGGACGTGATGCAATTCGCCGGCCTCACCGCGGGCGACGTGACCGGCATCACCAACGCCTACGGCAACGCCGTGATCGACTGGGGCAGCGCGGGCGCCAGCATCATCGTGCGCGGCGTGACGTGGGATGCGATCCAGGCCGACTTCGTGTTCGTCTGATTGGGCCCACCCTCAACATTACAGAAGGCACCCTTTGCAGGGTGCCTTTCTTTTGGGGCAGGGCCGCCCGAGAGATGGGCTCCCTCAGCCCGCCGCCTCGTCCTGGCCGAGCCTGCGTTCCAGTTCCACCAGGTCATTGGGCAGCGGCAGTCCGAGGGCGCGGATCTGCGAGAGTTTCTGGCGGATCAGTTCATGCAGTTCATGCATGTCTTCGGGATTTTCCTCCACCGCGGTGAGCAGCAGGTTGATCTGGGCCTCAAGTGCTTCCAGCGCCATGATGCGTTAGTCCTTCCATTCATCGGATCGGGCCATTCTGCGGCGCAGCGCCGCGCGGTGCAAGCGGCAGGTGATCACAGGCCGCGCGGTGCGGGCCGCTGCCACGTGAGCACTGCCAGTGCCGTCAAGACAAAGGCCAGGAACACGATGACAGCGTTGGCGGCGTGCGAGTACTCCCATCTCCGCCGCAGCGCCTCCCAGGTCTCGGGCGCGATGGTCCAGTTGGCGGTGGCCTGGTTGGCGGGGAAAGTCCAGGTGAAGAATACGATCAAGGTGAAGGCAAAGCACGCCAGCGCGGCGAGGGAAAAGGCCATGGGGCGGCGCTGGGTACGGGACAGGAAGGCCAGCAGCGCCAGGACGATCATCGCCGCGAACCACAACAGCCCAAGGATGGACCAGCCCGCATAGATGCCCTGCGCCACGAAATAGCCGGCCTGATCGAGCCGCATCTTGTTCGGCATTGCCGCCAGATGCGCCCCCGAAGGAATGAGCGACAGTGCGCAAAAGACAAGGGCGAGAAACTGCAGCGTGAATATGCGCATGCGACGCTAACGGATGGCAGGCGCGATGGTTCCGTTCGGCTTGCCGTCTTGCACCACAGAAGACAAAAGGCGCCCCGCGAGGCGCCTTTGGCATTTTGGTTCTGGCCGGGAAGTCCTACGCGCTTTCGCGCAGGTCCATGTCGTCGCCCATGGGCGGCGCGCCGTCGCGCAACACGTAGCCGCGGCCCCAGACGGTCTCGATGAAGTTCTTGCCCTGTGCGGCGACCGCCAGCTTCTTGCGCAGCTTGCAGATGAACACGTCGATGATCTTCAGTTCCGGCTCGTCCATGCCGCCGTAGAGGTGGTTGAGGAACATTTCCTTGGTGAGCGTGGTGCCCTTGCGGAGCGAGAGCAGCTCCAGCATCTGGTATTCCTTGCCCGTGAGGTGCACGCGCTGGCCGCCCACTTCCACCGTCTTGGTGTCGAGGTTGACGACGAGTTCGCCCGTGTGGATGACCGACTGGGCATGGCCCTTGGAGCGGCGCACAACGGCGTGGATACGGGCCACCAGTTCGTCCTTGTGGAACGGCTTGGTCATGTAGTCGTCAGCACCGAAGCCCAGGCCCTTGACCTTGTCTTCGATGGCGGCGAGGCCGGAGAGGATGAGGATCGGCGTTCCCACCTTGGAAACACGCAGCGCCTTCAGCACTTCATAGCCGGACATGTCCGGCAGGTTGATGTCGAGAAGGATGATGTCGTAGTCGTAGAGCTTGCCGAGATCGACGCCTTCTTCACCCAGGTCGGTGGTGTAAACATTGAAACCTTCGGACTTGAGCATCAACTCGATGCTCTGGGCCGTCGCGGTATCATCCTCGATCAGCAACACTCTCATGCGAATCCCCTTCGATTCCGGGCGCCGCTCTCCCACGGAACCCTATTCAAACTCGGCGCAGCCCGGCTGGGCGCGCTACGAAACATTAACTGTGAACGTTAAGATAGGCTGAGAAAGGTTAACAAAACCTAAGCCCCTGTGGCCGGATTGAGGCAATCCCCACACAAGGGATTGTGTGCCACGGCCCGCACCCACAAAATGTGGATGCTGCAAGCAGAACGCGAAAAATCGTTCGCTGTGCCCGTACATGGCTTTCCGGTTTACCCCGTCTTAAACCTGATTGTTCATGATGAACGCGATTGGACTGACCCGGACAGAGCTAGTTGATTCGCTGACTCCTGAATAGAGTCAACGGGAGTCAAGAGCGGGAATTCGCATCGGGGCGGCAGTCAGTGTGTTGTGTAGAGTGAGGAAAACATGCGTTCACGCGATAGCCTATTGAGGCTTCACCGCTTCCGCACCGAGGATGTCCGCCGCCAGGTGGCCGACATGGATCTGATGATCCAGGACCTCATGAGGAAGCATGATGAACTCGATGCCCATGTCAAAGCGGAAGAGGGGCGCACGGGCATCTCGGACCCCAACAACGTCAACTATTCCATGGCCGCGAAGTCGGTGCGGTCACGCCGCGACAACATCCTGCGCACGGTTGCGGAACTCCGCGACCAGCATGATGCCATGAAGGACAAGCTGAAGGACGAAGAGTCCGAACTGCGCAAGGTCGAACTGCTGGTGGAGAAGGAAGGCGGCTCGCTGAAGCCCGCACCCCTCGCCCCGCCGCCCGGCGCCATGATCGGCCACGCCATCGCCCGCTGACCAATCGAGGTACGGCGGGAAAACGGAATGGCCGGGGAAACCCGGCCATCTTGTTTTAGCGGAGGCCGTCGCTCGCTACGAGCGGATGGCATGCCTGCGGAGCAAGTCGTAGTAGGGCCGCGCCTCATCGGCGATGCGCGCGAGAGAGGCGGGGAGCGCGGGCATGTTTTCTTCCTCGGACTTGCCGAAGCCTTGCGATTGCCACACTGCATTGTACCAGTGTTGCGCCCAGACACCGTCGAAGGGCTTGGGTCCCTTCGGCCATTTCAGCATGGCTTCATCGAACGGGATCCCGCAGGCCGCGCACAGTTTCGTCAGCGTGGCGCGCGGATGGGAAAGCACGTCTTCCGCATCCACGACCGGCGGCGCGTGGCCCAGTTTCTGCGCCACCATGTCGAAGATCTCCGCCTGCGCCACGAAGCCAATGGAATGCAAGTCCACTTCGGCCCATTTCTTGGCATAGCTCGCCAGCACCCGCGACGGATCGCGGATGAGAAAAGCATTGGTGAGCTTCAGGATGAAACTGCGGTCGTAGCCCGGCAGCATGTGATGTGTCATGTGCTTCTGGTAGAAGAGCGGCTTTCGCGGCGGTGTCACACACCGCGCGACAAGCCTGTCCCAATCCGTCTCCATGGAGGCGATGATCTCGTCGCGCATGGGATGATCATTCCCCCGCGTGCTGAGCGAGAAGCCGTAGAAGGGTTCGTCCCAGGCTTCGCAGTCCGCCCGGTTTCCGAAGGAATACATCATGGCTGTGGAGATGTTGCGGGGGCCGGACCACATGGCAAGGATCGTCATCGTTTCACCTGCGTGGAAATGAAGAACCACACCGCCGCCAGGGCGATGAGAATGGCGAGGCCGCGCCGGATGGTGACGGCATGCGGAGAGGTTTCAAGAAATGTCGCCGCCGACCCCGCCATCACGGCGATGCCGGAATGAATGACCGTGGCAACGGTCACATAGATGGCGGACAGGAGCGCAACCTCTGCCGCGATGCTCATGCGGCCGGAGATGAACTGCGGCAGCATGGCCGCATAGAAGAGATAGGCCTTCGGATTGAGGATGTTGCTGATGAGCCCCTGCCGGAAGGCAATGCCGCGCGTGGCATTCGTGTGTTTGAGTTCACCATCGCCCTCCCACCAGGCATCCCACGCGAGATAGAAGAGGTAGAGCGTGCCGCCCCAGCGCAGCACCTGGAACAGCACCGGAAATTCCGTGAGGATGGCGGTGAGGCCCGAGCCTGCGACTATGGCTGCAATGGCAAGGCCAAGGCACACGCCCGCAACGGCGGCGAGCGCCGTCGTCCGCCCCCGGCTGGCACCCAACACTGCAAGCCACGTCATGTTGGGCCCGGGCGTCAGTTCGATGAGGGTTGCGGCGATGATGAAGGAGAGGAGCATCAGAGCGTCCGGCTGCTCTCCGCCACGCACAGTGCCTTGTAGCCTTCCGACAGCCTGCGCGAAATCGGCCCGGCCCCGCTCCAGGGTTCCGGCGACAGCGGGTGCCGCACCGGGCGGCCATCAATCACGCGTACGGGAATGAGCCCCGCGAAGGTGCCCGTGACGAAGGCCTCGTCGGCACCATAGACATCATAGAGCGAGAACTGCTTTTCATGGGCCGGAATGCCGAGCGACGTTGCCACGCGCAACATGTTGCCGCGCGTGATGCCGGGAATGCAGTACTGCCCGGTCGAGGTCCACAACTCGCCGCGCCGCACGATGAAGAAGTGCGTGGAGTTGCAGGTGGCGACGAAGCCCAGCGGGTCCAGCATCAGGGCTTCATCCGCACCCGCATTCGCCGCCTGCACACAGGCCGTGATGCAGTTGAGCTTCGAATGCGAGTTGAGCTTCTGGTCCTGCACGTCCGGCGCGCCACGCCGCACGTTGACAGTGTGCAGCGCCAGGCCCTCCGCGAATTTCTTCGGGTTCGGTTCCTTGTATTCGGGGATGATGACGATGGTAGCGGGCGAGATCGTCACCCGCGGGTCCTGATAGGGCGTGGCCTTCACGCCGCGCGTGACCATGAGGCGGATGTGCACGCCGTCCATCATCTTGTTGGCATCGATGCAAGCGAAGAGTCGCTTCACCAATTCCTCAGGCGCCACGCCAATCTCCATGAAGATCGATTTGGCGCCCTCGTACAGTCGCTCGATGTGGGCGCGCAGGAACGGCACCCCGCCCTTCACCAGCCGCAAGCCTTCCCACACACCGTCGCCCAGGATGAAACCGGAATCAAAAACCGACACCATGGCCTGCGCCCTGGGGAACAGCGTGCCATTCACCGAGATGAGAATGTCGAGATTGCGCGGATCGATGTGGGCATCATGGATGTTGGATTGGGGCGTTGTCATACCCACCAGTTAGCGGGATTTGCCGTTGTCAGCAAACACCGCCGCTGCAGCCGTTGCCGTCGCCCTGCGTGGCCGAGCCGCTGTTGCCATCTTTCGCGCCACCGTCTTCCCGGGCCGCCGCCGGAACAGGGGGCAAGGGGCCCCAAACGGGGGCCCGCGGGGGGACAAGGCCCCCCGCGCCCCCCGGGGGGGGTGCTTGCACCGTCTCCGGAGAGATCGCCGGCCGAACAGTCGAGTACGCGGATTGGCTTGCGGGTCTGGGTGGGACGTGCTGCCACGTCGATGAGGGCATGGTGTGGCGGTGCGCTTGCGGCGTTCAAGGCGACGCAAATGGCCGCAGCAGGCCGCGACCGCGCAAGTAAGTGTGACCAAAAGGAGCGGCAAGAGACGGTAATGAACAGGCAAAGGACGATACAATCCATTCTAGGACTTGTTGCACTTGACGCGGCCCTCATCGGCTCGTGGAGCGCGGGCTTCATCGGCATCCGCTTTGCCAGCGACTATGCGCCGATCTCGCTCATCCTGCTGTGGCGGAGCCTCGTCTCCGGCCTCGTACTGCTGCCGCTGGCGCTCACCATGGGCCCGCCGCTGAAGCGAAACGAAGTGCTGGTGCAGATTGTCTTCGGCGCAGTGGCCATGGCGGGATACCTCGGGTGCTTCGCCGCCGCCATCGGCTTCGGCGTGCCGACCGGATTGGTGGCCCTGATCACCGACATGCTGCCGCTGGCCGTGGCCATCCTCTCCTGGCCCGTGCTGGGGCAGGCCCTCAATGCAAGACAATGGTTCGGCACCTTCGTGGGCCTCGCAGGCGTGTTGCTGGCCTCGGGGTGGTCACTCCGGCTCGGCGATGTGCCGCTCTGGGCCTACACGTTGCCGGCGCTCGGCACGCTGGCGCTGGCGCTCGCCGTGCTCCTGCAGAAGCGCGGCCCCACCAACACCATGCCGGTCTATCAGAGCCTCTGCATCCAGTGCCTCTCTGCTGCTGCCGTCTTCGCGGTCTTCGCCTGGCGCGATGGCGGCGTGGCCCCGGTGATGGACGTGCACTTCATGGGCGGCATTCTGTGGCTGGTCTTTGTGGCGACCTTCGTGTCGTGGGGTCTCTATTACATGGCGCTCCGCAAATCCTCCCCGGCGCGTGTCTCTTCCGTGCTCTACCTCAGCCCGCCCGTAACGATGATCTGGGCCTGGCTCGTGTTCAGCGAACCCTTGTCCTGGGCCATGGCGGCAGGCCTCGCCGTGTCGCTGATCGGCATCATCATCGTCGCCCGTGCCACGCCGCCACCTGCCTAGTGTTGCACGCCGTCGTCGTCGTGCCAGGATTGGTCTGGCGGCGTCGGGTCATTGCCGCGGTCGGCGGCGAAGACGCGGGTGATCTCGGCGCGTGACTGCCGGGCGATGTCGATGAGTTTGCTTTCATCGTCCGCATGGGCAGCGGATTTCCGCAGGAAGCGCTCGTCATGCGCCCGGAACCGGGTAATCGCGCGGTGCGCCTCGTTGGGGTGCATGCCAAGGTGCGTGAGCGCGTCTCGCGCAAGGTCCATGGATGAACCGAATACTTCGCGATAGACGGTATCGACACCGGTGCGCATCACTTCATAGGCGTGGGCGCGGTCGAACACACGCACCAGCAGCTTGAGGTGGGGAAAGTTCTGCTGCGCCAGCTTGACAAGTTCCGTCGCCTTCTCGCGGTCGTCGATGGCAACGACGAGCATCTTTGCTTCGCGTGCACCTGCCGACTCCAGGAGGTCCAGCCGCAGGGCATCGCCATAGAACACCTTGAAGCCGAACTTGCGCAAGGCATCCACCTGCGAGGAATCAAGGTCCAGCACCACCGTACGCTTGCCTTGGGCATTGAGCACGCGACCGATGGTCATGCCGAAGCGGCCGTGACCGGCGATGATCACGTCGACGCCGGAATGACTGATCGTGTCGGGATCGCGCAGGAAATCGCCATCCGCGAACCGCGGCTGCAACACCTTGCTGTCTACCATCATCAGCAACGGTGAAGCGGCCATGGACAAGGCGATCACCGCCGTGAGCAAGCCAGCCGAAGTGGCCGTGACGAGGCCAAGGCCCACACAGAAGGTAATCAGCACGAAGCCGAATTCCGAGCCCTGCGCCAGGGCGAAGGAAAAGCGCGAACTGTCTGCGCCGTTCATGCCGAAGCCGCGGGCCAGCCCGAAATGCGCGGCAAGTTTCAGGGCGATGAAGGCCGCAAGGCTGCAGGCCAGCAACATCGGTGCCGATGCGATCAGCGAGAAATCAATGCCCGCCCCGACAGCGATGAAGAAGATCGCCAGCAGCAATCCCTTGAAGGGTTGCAGGTCCATCTCAAGCTCGTGGCGGTATTCGCTGTCGGCCAGCACAACGCCGGCGAGGAACGTGCCGAGCGCGGGCGACAACCCGACAAGTCCCATGAGCAGCGTGATGCCCACGACAATCAGCAGGGCGAAGGCGACGAAGATCTCGCGGGTGCCCGTGTCGGCGACGATGCGGAATAGGGGGCGCATGAGATACCGCCCTGCCACCAGCACCAGCGCCACCGCACCGATAGTGAGCAGCGCCTGGACCCAGACAGGATAGGCATCCAGCAACGAGCCGCCGTGACCCCCATCCGTGTGCACGGCGGCAACAGCGATGAGCGGCAGAAGTGCCAGCATGGGGATGACCGAAATGTCCTGGAACAGCAGCACCGAAAACACCGATTGCCCGCACGGAGTCTTCAATGTCCCGTTTTCCTCCATCGTTTGCAGCACGATCGCCGTGGATGACAGCGCCAGGATGAGGCCGATGGCGACGCTCTCGCGCCACCCTGCACTGATCCACAGCGAGGCCGCGCCGATCACCAGGGCAACGCCGATCACTTGCAGAAGGCCCAGGCCGAAAATCTGCTTGCGCAACTGCCACAGCCGCGACGGTTCCAGTTCCAGCCCCACGAGGAAGAGCATGACGATCACGCCGAATTCCGCGAAGTGCTTCACGGACTCGCCCTCGCGCCCGATGAGGCCGATCACCGAAGGCCCGATGATGGCTCCGGCGGCGAGGAAGCCCAGCACCGAGCCGAGGCCCAGCCGCTTGGCAATGGGAGCCGAGATCACCGCCGCGGCGAGATAGATCAGTGCACCCAGAAGAAAATCGTTGAGGCTCATAGCGCGTGCCTCCGCTTGAAACCCTGTGGCAGCACGTAGTCTGCCGCGAGACGCTCCACCGGATCAATTTCGCCCCGCGCCAGACCTTCGAGTGTCGCGCGGTAGCGTTGAGCGGCTTGGGCCAGAGTGTCGGCGCTTTGCTTGCGCGCACCATAAATGACGAAGGGGGCGAGATAGGCCATGCCGCAGAGATATGCTGTCTGGTTGAAAGGCGTGAGCAGTTCCTCGATGGTGAAGCGGTTGCGGCCCTGCGGGTGATAGTAGGTCTCAAGGCCGCCGGTGCTGATGGCGGTCATCATGTATTTGCCCGACAACTTGTCGCCGCCCGTGCCATAGGCCCAACCGGACTCGAGCACGATGTCCAGCCATTCCTTGATGATGGCGGGCGCGGAATACCAGTAGAACGGATGTTGCAGCACGACGAGGTCGTGGGCCAGCAGCACCGCCTGTTCCGCCACCACGTCGATGTTGAAATCGGGATAGATGGCATAGAGGTCGCGCACCGTCACGCCAGCGATGTCCTGCGCCGCCGCGTTCAGCGCGTGCTGGGCAATGGACTGTGAGGAACGGGGGTGGGCAATGAGGACGAGGATGCGCATGCCGCCTGTACTATGGTCAGCTTTCTGCCGCTTGTGAAGTGCGCCGCGCATGCCGGAAGGGCGACCAGAGCGCCTTCAATCCTTCGAGCACAACCAGCAGTCCCGCCGCGGCTGCCACGGAAAGCCCCATGTGCATCCAGGTGAGGGGACTGAAGCGGAACAGTGTTGCCGCCGGTGCCCAGAACAGGCTGGCCGCCATCACCGTGAACACCAGCATTAGCACGGCGGTGAGCGCCCGGTTGCCCCGAGTGAACGTGTCCAGCAGCGAGGCGGAAAAATTGCGGTCGACGAAGATGAGTGCAATGACGGAGAAGACCAGCGTCATGAAGGTCAGGGTGCGCACCGCGTCTGCTGTCATCCCAGCCCAATGGGCATAGGCATAGACGGCTGCCACCAAGGCCAGCGTCAGTCCACCCTGAACGGCGCTCCACGCCAGGAGCGCCGCATCAAACAGCGGTTCTGAGAGCGTTCGGGGCGGCCGGTTCATGGTGTCGCGCTCCTCGCCTTCCGCTTCGAAGGCGAGCGAACAGACGGGGTCGATCACCATTTCGAGGAAGGCGATGTGGATGGGCGTGAACAGCACCGGCAGGCCGAAGAGCAGGGGTGTAAGCGCCAGTCCCGCGATGGGAATATGCACGGAAAGAATGAAGCCCATGGCCTTGCGCAGATTGTCATAGATGCGCCGGCCGAGCGAGACAGCCTTCACGATGGAGCCGAAGTCATCGTCCAGCAACACGATGGCAGAGGCCTCCCGCGCCACGTCCGTGCCGCGTCCGCCCATGGCGATGCCGATGTGAGCCGCTTTAAGGGAAGGCGCGTCATTCACGCCGTCGCCCGTCATGGCCACAATGTCGCCCAGCGATTTCAGCGTGCGGACAATGCGCAATTTCTGATGCGGCAACACGCGCGCGAAAATGGACGTGGATGAGACGAGGGCCCGCATGTCCTCATCGGAACAGGTTTCCACGTCCGCGCCAGTGGCCACAGTTCCAGCTGGAAATCCCGCCTTGTCCGCGATGGCCCGTGCAGTGACGGGATAGTCGCCCGTGATCATGATGACGCGGATGCCCGCAGAGCGGCATTGCCGCATGGCATCCGGCACGCTGGCGCGGAGCGGATCGGAGAGCCCCGCCAAACCTTCAAAGTCAAAGCGAAAACCCCGCGGCGTGGCGGGCAGGGAACCGCGGTGATGGGCGCGAGCCACGCCCAGAACGCGCAGGCCTTGACCTGCCATGGCATCAGCGGCGCGCGCCATGGCCTCGCGTTGCCGGGGACCGAGTTTGCACAATCGCGCAATGGCTTCCGGTGCGCCCTTCGCCGCCACGACAAGGTGCCCTGCGGAATCGTTCCAAACTTGCGTGACGGCGAGCAACTCCGGTTTCAGTCCGTAGTTGCGCTTCAGTGACAATCCATCCCGCGCAAAGGGCGCGCGCATTGCAAAGGCATGATCCATGGGATCGAAGGCTTCTGGCGCGGACGCGAGCGCACCCGCTCCAAGCAAGGGCATGGCGTGTGGAGGGGGAGCGGCGTCCACTTCGGTCATCCCGCCGCGCACCTGCCACACCTGCGTGACCTGCATGCGGTTCTCGGTCAGCGTGCCCGTCTTGTCGGTGCACAGCACCGTGGCAGAGCCCAGCGTTTCAATGGCGGCGGCGCGGCGCGTCAGCACCTGCGAGCGCGACAGGCGCCACGCCCCCATGGCCATGAATACAGTGAGCACCACGGGAAACTCTTCCGGCAGCATGGACATGCCCACGGCGATCCCTGAAAGCGCCGCGTCCAGCCAATTTCCCCGCAACACGCCATGCAGCAGCACGAGCAGAATGCTGACTGATATTCCCGCGACGGCGAATAATTTCACCATGCGCCGCGTCTGCATCTGCAGATGGGGCGGCTCCATGTCGATGCTGCGCAAGGCTTGGCCAATCTTGCCGATCTCGCTGTTCGCGCCTGTCGCCGCAACGATGGCGCGTCCGCTGCCGCGTACCACAAGGGCGCCCGCAAAAATCAGACCGTCACGGCCACCGGCCGCCGCTGTCTGCTTTTGCACGGGGATGGATTCACCTGTGAGCAGGCTCTCATCCACATGCAGCTCGCTGGCGGTCACAAGTGTTGCGTCAGCGGCAATGCGGTCGCCTTCGCCGACAAGCAGCAGATCGCCACGTACCACATCACGCCCGGCGATACGCACCATGGTTCCATCGCGGACCACCAGCGCGCGCGGACTCGTGAGGTCGCGCAATGCCTCCAGCACCCGTTCCGTGCGCGTTTCCTGAATGACCGTGATGAAGATGGACAGGCTGGCGAAGGCCAGAAGGATCAGGGCTTCGGCTAGGTCACCAATGAGAAGATAGATGACACCACCTGCAAGCAGCAGCGCCAGCATGGGTTCCCGGAGCACGTCCACGATCACGCGGAACGCCGTGCGCCTTTCGGGACGTGGCAGTTCATTTGGCCCTTCGGCCTGCAGGCGGCGAGCGGCGTCAGCCGAGGTCAGGCCTTCGGCTTGAAATGTTTGCGCTCGCTCATCCTGCACTTGCATCCGGTGAAATGTAGTCGGCCCGGCGCGGTGCGTCCATGACAGGCGTCAAGGCCGCCCGCAGGGCCAACGAAAAACCGCCCCGGCTTGCGCAGGGGCGGTTTCTGATTTCTGCCGGAGGCCGGACTCAGGAGCGGTATTGCTGGATGCGCGTGGTGCGCAGGCCTGCAAGGCCGTTCTTGTCGAGGGCGCGTTGCCACGAAAGATATTCTTCCGTTGTCAGCGTGTAGCGCTCGCAGGCTTCCTCGAGAGAGAGGAGACCGCCGCGCACCGCTGCCACGACTTCAGCTTTTCGCCGGATCACCCAGCGATGGCTGCCAGGCGGGGGCAGGTCGGCGATTGTCAGCGGGCTCCCATCGGGGCCGATGACGTAATTGACGCGGGGACGCAACTGACCGTTCATACGCAAACTCACTCACACACACCGGGCCTGCGCAACTGGCGCTTCACTGGCCCAACTGACAGTCACCCTACGTGGGGCAACTTAATTTTGGCCTAAACGCTTATGAAGAAAGTCCAAATTCAGGTGGATGGAATGGAGCATTTTGGAACAGACGGACATCATTTCTGCCTCCTGGAGTTGAAATGGAGGCGAATTGCGCCTGAACGCCCCTGTTGCCTTTGTCGCACGCCGCCGCCATGTAGGCGCCATGACGCTGTCGCTTTCACCTGAGGTTCTGGCCCTCGTCCACGGGGCCATGGCGCTGCCTGGCGACCCGGCGCGGCACCGGGTGGTGTGCGCCATGTCGGGCGGCGTCGATTCGTCCGTGGCAGCAGCCCTGTTGAAGGCGGCGGGATATGACGTCGTGGGCATCACCCTGCAGCTTTACGACCATGGCGAGGCGATCCGGCGGAAGGGCGCCTGCTGCGCCGGGCAGGACATTCACGATGCACGCCGCGTCGCGGCCGCCCTCGGCATTCCCCACTACGTGCTCGATTTCGAATCGCGCTTCCGCGAATCCGTGATCGACGATTTCGTCTCGTCTTATGTACAGGGCGCGACACCCATTCCCTGTGTCCGCTGCAACCAGACCGTCAAGTTCGCCGATCTTCTGGGCTACGCCCGCGATCTCGATGCAAGTGCGTTGGCCACAGGCCATTATATCGAGAGCCGCACCCGCGCCGATGGCCGCCGCGATCTGGTGACGCCGCAGGACATGGCGCGCGACCAGAGCTACTTCCTCTTCGCAACAACGCAGGCCCAGGCCGACTTCCTGCGCTTTCCGCTCGGCCGCTTGCCCAAGAGCGAGACGCGCGCGCTTGCGGCGGAGCTGGGACTGGTGGTCGCCGAAAAACCCGACAGCCAGGACATCTGCTTCGTGCCGGACGGCAACTATGCCGACCTCATCCTCAAGCTGCGGCCGGATGCTGCGGAAGCGGGCGACATCGTGCATGTGGATGGACATGTGCTCGGCCGTCATGCCGGCATCATCCATTTCACCATCGGCCAGCGCCGCGGCCTTGGCATTGCCAGCGGCGAGCCGCTCTTCGTGGTCAGGCTCGATGCCGGGAAGAAGCAGGTGATTGTTGGTCCGCGCGAGGCGCTGAAGCGCCACGACATCGCGCTCGCCGACGTCAATTGGCTGGGCGATGCGCCGCTGGCGGATGATCCGCTACCTGTCTTTGCCAAAATCCGCTCCAGCCGTCCGCCGGTGGAGGCCACCGTGCGCCGCGTCGGCACAGGCGCCAGCGTCTCGATCCTCGCAGGGGAGTACGGCGTGTCTCCCGGGCAGGCTTGTGTGCTCTACGATGGACTTGGTTCCAGCGCGCGTCTGCTGGGCGGTGGATTCATTTCACCGAATTGACACAAGTGCCCTGCACCTTCCGCGGTCATCACGAACGCCAGAGGGAATCCCATGCGCCAATCACCGAAGATCGAAGCCCTCAACGCCACCGACGTGCAGAAGGCCTACCGCCGCTGGGCCCCATTTTACGACCAGACCTTCGGCAAGCTCGTTGAGGCGGGGGTGCAGCAAACGGTGGCCCGCGCCAACCAGTTCAAGGGCCGCCTGCTCGAAGTGGGCGTGGGCACGGGCCTCGCGCTGCCACATTACGCGCCACATCTTTCGGTCACGGGCATTGATGTTTCGGCCGACATGCTGGCCAAGGCGCGGCAGCGCGTGGGCGAGGAAAGTCTCTCCAACATCGAATCCCTTCTCGAAATGGATGCCACCGCGCTTACCCTGGAGGATGCGAGCTTCGATGTGGCGGCCGCCATGTATGTGATCACCGTGGTGCCCGATCCCGCGCGCGTGATGCACGAGATGGCCCGCGTGGTGAAGCCCGGCGGCACGGTGCTTGTGGCAAGCCACTTCTCCACGCAAGGCATCACCGGCGTGATCGAGCGCGGCCTCGCCAAGCAGGCACCGCGGTTGGGCTGGCGGCCCGAGTTTCCCATCGATACCGTTCTCGTCAGCGACAAGCTGCGCCTCGTGAGCCTCCAGCCGATCAAGCCGCTGGGTTTCTTCACGCTGCTTGAATTCCGCCGTCAGAGCTGATTTCGGCCCTTAACTGAAAACCCAAGGAGCGTTGCGGGGCAGGGCGGGCTTCCCTATAGTCGCGGAAAAAGGAACCACACCACCGTGGCCAAACTCCACCGCAATGCGCAGCTCGAGAAAGACATCAAGAAGGGCATCGCCTGGTCGGTCCACGCCTTTACGACCTTTGGCATCGTCGCCGGCTTTCTCGCCCTCGTCGCCGTCCTGAAGAACGACGCCTTCACCGCCTTCATCTGGCTTGGCGTGGCGCTGTTCGTGGATGGCGTGGATGGCTCACTCGCGCGCAAGGCCCGCGTCACGGAATACACACCCAATTTCGACGGTGCCTCCCTCGACCTGGTGATCGACTACTTCACTTATGTCGCCGTGCCTGCCCTGATGATCTACTGGTTCAACATGGTGCCGCTGGAATTCATCTTTTCCGGCAGCACCTGGAGCCTCATCGCCGCCGTCATCATCATGGCGGTGTCGTGCTACACCTTCGCCAATGTCGGGATGAAATCATCCGACTACTATTTCGTCGGCTTCCCGGCGATCTGGAACGTGGTGGTGCTCTACTTCTATCTGCTGGGCACGGGAGCGGTCACAAACCTCATCACGGTGGTGGTCCTCGCCGTGCTCACCTTCATTCCCGTCAAGTTCGTGCACCCCCTGCGGGTGAGCCACTGGCGCTCATGGACCATCCCCATGACCGTGCTCTGGGCGGCCATGACGCTGAGCCTCATCATCTCCAAGAAGTTCCCGGAAAACGACGGCATCGTCGAGACCATCGAGGTCTGGCTTTTCGGTCTTGCATCCTTGTATTTCGCGGCGATTTCGCTGTGGCGCACCTTCATTCTGGGCGACAAGGGCGAGGACGAAGACGACGGCGAGGAAACAAAGCCGCAGCCGCAATCACCTGCTTGACGGGGGCGGGTGCGCCCCCCTATATCGCCTCACCGATGGCGGGGTAGCTCAGTTGGTTAGAGCACGGGAATCATAATCCTGGGGTCGGGGGTTCAACTCCCTCTCCCGCTACCATCCTCCCACAAGAGGATTTTCATCGGCAGGGGTGCGCGGCTAGAATGGTTCACATGCTCACCCGACGGTTTCTCCTGTCCACCGCTGCTCTTGGTCTCGCATCCCGTGCTTTGGCGCAGGATGCCGTGGTGCCTCTCCGCCTTGCCCTGATCGCGCCCCGCGCTGGCGATGACTATTTTGTCGGCTGTCGTGAAGGGGCATTGCAGGCCGCTGCCGAGGTGGCGGGCGCCCAACTCAGCTTCATGGCACCACCGGAAGAGGATGCCACACGGCAAGCCGCCCTTGTCGATGACATTGTTGCACAACGCTATGATGCGATCCTCATTTCGCCCATTCCCTCAGACGTGGTGATTGCCGCCTGCGAGAAGGCCATCGCCGCCGGCCTGCGCGTGATCTCGTTCGATACGCCGCTGCCGCCGGGGGCCCGCCACCTTCATCTCCGCACGCCTGACGTGGCGGATGCAGCACCGGCTTTGCTGCAAGCCATGAACACGGCCCTTGGAAAAAAGGGCGAAGTGGCTCTTCTCTCCACCGCCCCGCAGCGCGCCGACCATCAGGCCTTCCTCAAGGCCTTGCAACATGAATGGCTGAAGCCCGACTACGAGAACCTGATCCTTATCACCACCGTCTTCGGCCAGAGCAACGTGCATGTGGCCTACGCGGAGGCGCTCGCCATTGTGCAGGCCTATCCCAACCTGCGTGGCATCATTGCGCCCGATGCCCCGGCACTGATGGGTGCGGCCCGCGCGGTGCAGGATCTGGGCCGGACGCAAAGCATCAAGCTGACAGGTGTCGGCCTGCCGTCGCGGCTTGCGGGCCTCGTGCGCAATGGCGAGGTGCCCACCTTCATCACCTGGAGTCCGGTGGACGTGGGTTATGCCGCGGCGCGCATCGCGCTCTCGATCCTCCGCAACGAGGAAGCGATCCTCGCCGATGCACCGCTTCGCGCAGGCAGGCTGGGTGAACTGGTGGTGGACAAGGGTGGCGTGGCCAAGGTGGCTGAACTCATCACCGTCGATGCCGCCTCGATCGACAAGTACGACGATCTCTTCTGACGCCGAAGGCTCGCGCCGCCGCGCATCGGAGCCTTGCACCGCAGCGCCATGGCAATTCAGCGCCGCGCCCGCTATGAAGGCGCCCATGGTTCAAAGCGTTCTCATTGTCGGCGGCGGAATCCTAGGGGCATCGCTGGCCTTTCACCTGGCGGAAGCAGGCGCCGATGTGCGCCTTCTCGAGTCCGATCGCACAGTGGGTGGTGTCGCCACACCCAATTCCTGGGCCTGGATCAACGCCAGTTGGGGCAATGCGCCCGACTACTTCCGCCTCCGCCACGAATCCATGAAGCAGTGGCACAACCTCGATGCCCGCGTGCCCGGTCTGGTGTTGAACTGGTGCGGCGGCTTGCTGTGGGACTTGCCGGAAAAGGACCTTCTCGCCTACGCCGCCGAGCGCAACGCGCAAGGCTACGGCGTGCGCGTCATTGATGGCGCCGAAGTCCGCCGCATCGAACCAGCGCTGGCATCGCCGCCCGACCTTGCCGTTCATGTCGCGGGCGAAGGCGTCGTCGAACCGGTCCATGCCGTGGAACGGTTGCTGGCCGCCGCGCAGGCCAAGGGTGCAAAGGTTCTTCAGGGCACCACCGCGCGCTGGCTCATCGAAAGGAAGGGCCGCATCGTGGGTGTGATGACGGAGGAGGGCGACCTCGACGCCGACATCGTCGTGCTCGCCGCCGGTGCCTCCTGCCGCAAATTGTTGAAGCATGTGGGACAGGACCTTGCGATGGATGAACCGCCGGGCCTGCTCGTGCACTCGGCACCAGCGCCCGAACTCCTGCGTGGCCTCGTCATGGCGCCGGAGCTTCACGTCCGCCAGACTGCCGATGGCCGGCTTGTGGCGGGCACGGACTTTGGCGGTACTGATCCCGGTGACAATCCGCAGGCCGCCGCAGATGAACTCTTCACCAAGCTGAAAGCCTTTTTGCAGCACGGCGACACGCTGCAACTGGAACAGTTCACCGTTGGCTACCGTCCAACGCCGCGCGACGGTGTCTCCGCCATCGGCGCCATTCCGGCGATCGAAGGTCTCTACCTCTGCCTCACCCATTCCGGCATCACGCTGGCGCCAGCCCTTGGCTCATTCGGCGCGGCGGAGATCATGGGGCAGGGCCGCCACCCGCTCCTTGCACCATTCTCTCCTGGACGATTGCTCACACACACATGAAACCGCTCTCAGACATTCCGGCCGCCAGCCTGCGCGGTCTCAAAGCCGTGCTCACGGATATCGATGACACATTGACCCTGCATGGCCGCCTGCCGGCGCCAGCCTATGCCGCGCTGGAAGACCTGCGGCGCGCCGGGTTGAAGGTCATCCCCATCACCGGCCGCCCCGCAGGCTGGTGCGATCACATCGCCCGCATGTGGCCGGTCGATGCCGTGGTGGGCGAAAACGGCGCCTTCTATTTCGCCTACGACGACAAGGCCCGGCGCATGGAGCGCGTCTATGCCCAGACACCCGATGTGCGCAGTGCCAACACCGCGAAGCTCTGGGACATTGCCCATGCGGTGCTGAAGGAATTCCCCGGCACGGCCATCGCCTCGGACCAGGCCTATCGCGAAATCGATGTGGCCATCGACTTCTGCGAGGACGTGCCGGCCCTGCCGCTGGCGACGGCGCAGGCCATTGCCGAACGCTTTCACGCCGCCGGGGCAGAGGCCAAGGTCAGTTCCATCCATGTCAACGCATGGTTCGGCGCTCACGACAAATTATCAATGTCCCTCAGGCTCTTGGCCGACAAGTTCAACCTTTCGCATGAGCAGGCGAAGGCCGCTGTGGCCTATTGTGGTGACAGCCCCAACGACGCACCGATGTATGCCGGATTCCCCTTCGGCGTGGGCGTCGCGAACATTCGCCCGCTCGCCCACCTGATGAAGCATCTCCCGGCCTACGTGACCGACGGCGAAGGCGGCACCGGCTTCGCCGAATTCGCCGCCCGCGTGTTGAAAGCGAAGGCTTAGGTCAGGCGAATTCGGTCACACTCTGCCTGATCGTGAGTGGTTCGAGAGCGAATGCGTTGAACCGGCGCAGCGCGTTGTGATTGTGGTGCACTTTCAACCGCACCAACATGCCTTCGAAGCAGTCGGTGAGAAACGCCGCCGCGTCCTTCGTGTCGCGGTCCTAGGCCACTTCGCCCGCCGCTTTTGCTTCATCAAGCAATGCCGCGATTTCCGCTTCCCAGGTGGTGAACATCTGCGTCCAGTGACATCAAGAAAATCTCGAAGGCGCTGCATGGGACTGCGTGAACTGTCTTTGAGAATGGCGCCATGTTGCTAACGGCGTTCGCAGGCGTCGGGAACCGCGCTGGCGAACTTTTCCTTGCTCTTGAAATAGCAGTAGAACGATCTCCTTCGGCACACCCGCCGCGTGCACGATGGCGTTCAGGCCTACGCCATCAAATCCGTGCAACATCAGCGATTTAAGCCCTTCTGCAACCAACTTGTGCCGTGCCGGGCCGTTCCTGTGATTCATCACTGGTAGGCCAGTTTGCGAGTTGATATGGATTCCATGCTGTTGAGTCAGTCACAAGAGGGCGCCATGACCGACACCTCTGCAACGAGCCCACCGCACCGCGCTGATGCCAGTGGTTCCTCGGCCACAACCCAAGCCGTACCCGGCATACGCTCGGCGACCCGCCAGGAGCGGGAGCGGTTTGAATTGGCCATGATGATGGCCTTCATTTCAGACCCGGCAGCCAGGTGGGCGTGGTCCGATCAGCTTCAGTTTCTGACCGTCTTCCTTCCACTCGTGAACCTCTTCGGCGGAAAGTCGTTTGATCATGATTGCGCTCACGTCATTGGCGATTTCCATGGTGTCGCGCAGTGGCTGCCGCCGGGCGTACATCCCGATGACGAAGCGATCGGTGAATTGTTCGCGAGGCACATGTCCGAGCCGCGCCTCGGCGAAGTGCTGTCACTGTTTGAACAAATGGCCGCCTTTCACCCGTCGGAGCCGCATTGGTATCTTCCGCTGATCGGCGTTGATCCACTTTTTCGCGGCCGGGGATACGGGACGCTGCTGATGCAGCAAGGCCTGGCTGTCTGTGACCGCAGCCACCAGTGTGTATATCTTGAATTCACCAGCCCCCTGAACCGCACGCTTTATGAGCGTTTCGGATTCCGGACGCTGGGCGAAATCCGCTCGGGCGATTCACCGCCCCTGTTCCCGATGCTGCGCGAGCCGCACTAGATTTTGGTTATACGCTTCGAACGCCATGGATTAGTCTGGAGCAATGGACCAGATCATCGCCATCGTCACCAGCAAGGGCGGAATCATTCTTGCTGCACTCGCCGTCTTCCTCATCCTGGAACGGCTCTTCCCCGTGGCGCGCTGGGTGGGTGGCGTTTGGCGGGTGGTGAAGAATCTCGGTCTGGCCGGAGTGAACGCGCTGCTCTCGCCGCTCATCGTCCTGCCGCTCACGCAGTTTGCCGCTGGTCATGCGCTGCACTGGCGGCCGGAAGGGTGGAGCGGGGGATGGCTCATCCTTGCCGATTTGCTGCTGCTTGATTGCTGGATCTATTGGTGGCACCGGCTCAACCATCAACTGCCGCTGCTCTGGCGTTTCCACGAGGTGCATCATCTCGATGAGACTCTGGATGCAAGTTCGGCGCTGCGCTTTCACTTCGGTGAAGTGGTGCTGTCGTCACTTGTGCGCGCAGGCGTGATCGTCGTGCTCGACATCCCGTTCACAAGCGTGGTGTGGTTTGAATTGCTGGTGGCGCTGAACGCGATCTTCCACCACTCCAACCTGAAGCTCCCGTTCTGGCTTGAATATCCGCTGTCACGGATCATCGTCACGCCGTCGATCCACTGGGTCCACCATCATGCGGTGCGGCGTGACACGGATTCGAATTATGCCGCGCTGCTGTCGGTGTGGGACCGGCTCTTCGGCAGCAGCAGCGCCACGGCGCGCACCCCCGCCATGCCGATTGGCGTTGAAGGTCTCCGCGACAAGCCGGGTGCGGCGCTGGTGGCGCGGCCGTTTGCGCCGCGCCGCCGGCCATAGAACCGAATCGCCGATCCGGCTAAAGCGCCGCAAAGCCGCCATGTTCAGCGTGTTGTGAGCGGCTTTGCTCCAAGGATCATCATGTCCGTCTCGAAACCGTTCCGCGAAACCCTTGTCCAGCTCATGGCCACGGTGATGATCCCGCTCAGCGTGGCAGGCACCGGGCTTTACTACACCCGCTGGCAGCAGAACCTGAACGACCTGAAGACGATGATCGATCTCGTGAGCGATCCCAATGCCGAGAAGCGCAAGTACGGCGTGGCCATGTTCGAATACCTGCTGAAGAACGACAAGGTGCCGGTGGAATTCGTAGCCGCGCAACTGGCCTATGCCAACTCCTCCGCCGACAAGGAATTGCTGCCGCTGATGGAGCAGGCGCTGATCAAGGCCTCTGCCGAGAACACCAAGGTGGAAGTAACCTTCCGCGAGGCGCTGGAGCGCATGCCGAGCCGCATCTTCGTCCATACCTCGGACGAAAAGCAGCGCAGTTGCGTGCGCATGCTCGTCTCCAAGATGAAGGATACGGACAGTTCCGGCATCGTCATTCCGGGTTATGGCCGCGCCACCTGGGCGGGCAGCAACCACGAACTGCGCATCTTCCATGCGACCGACCTGGCGCGCGGCACGGAGATCGCCAATCTCTTCACCAGTGTCGGGCTTCCCGTGCAGATGAAGGATTTCTCGGCCGTCCCCGGCGCAACCTCCAAAAGCCGGCCCAACAGTTTTGAACTCTGGTTCGGCAGTGCCTCGCTTCCAGCAAGCTGCGGGTAACGTGGCACCGATCCTGCACTGAAACGCCTGATGCGGCCCGCAACGGCGGGAGCGTGTCATTTCGGAACAAGGAAGGTCGCGTGGCCACACACGACACATTCACGGACGCATTGCGCAAGGCCCGCCTTGCCGAAGCCGCACGGCTGGACGCGCTCCAGAACGTGGGCGATGCCCGTGGCCTGCGCCTTGCCGCCTTGCGCGAAAGCCTGCTGCCCCATCTCAAGGGCCATCCGCTGGCGGAAGGCTTCAATGAGTTGATGCTGCAACCCGGAGACACGCCGCGCCTGTGGATCGACCTCATTTCCTCTGTCGTGGTCGAACCCGACACGCGCCACTACCGCCTCCAGCAGGAACGCGATGGCCGCCGCGACGTACTGCATGAAACCGACGACCTCAACGACATGTCCCAGGCCGTGTTGCGCTATATCGCCCACCGGGTGATCGCCCGCGAGAAGGCCTCCGCCACCCAGGCCATACCATCAGGCGACTCAGACGCCGGATACAACCTCGGCGAGATGGTCTACGTCTGGTTCACCGGCGCCGCACTTGGCGTGCTGGCCATGTTGGTCGCCGCTATCCTGTTGGGATTCCTTCATATTTGAACTGTTTCCCACTGTTACAAACTGAAACCTGTTTTGATTTCCGCCCGCCACCAGCTCGCGTTAGGTAGCGCGGAGGGAACGCGTCAACGAGTGGGTGAATTCAAGCGCGATGAGTTTTGACACGCAAAGACAGGAGCAGCCGGCCGTCTTGAACCGGACGCCGCGCCGCAGCGATGCGCTTCCCCAGCGTCTGGGAGGATTCCAGACGATTGCCGATGGGCTCGATTACGCCGCGAAGGGTGTCACCGGATTCAATTTCTATGGCGGCCGCGGAGCCCTCGCCGAGGTGCTGCCCTTTGCCGACCTGCGCCGCCGCGCGCTCTCCACCGCCCGCAAACTCCTGTCGCTCGGCCTGAAGCGCGGCGACCGCGTGGCTGTCGTTGCGGAAACGGGTGGCGAGTTCATGGCCGTGTTCTTCGGCTGCCAGTATGCGGGCCTCGTGCCGTGCCCGGTGCCCTACAGCATGTATATCGGCGGACGAGACGCCTACATCGAACGCGTGGCCGGCATGTTCCGCGCGGCGGATGTCTCCGCCGTCATCACCTCGGAAGATGTGAAGGAACACATCCGCGAAGGGGCCGCGCTCGCCAACGTGAGCGTCGTCTTCTCCCATGCCGAACTGAATGCCTGCCCGGAGTCGCTCACGCGTCTGGAAGGCTTTGGCCCGGACGACGTGGCCTATATCCAGTATTCGTCGGGCTCCACCTCGTCGCCCAAAGGCGTGCTCATCATGCAGCGCTCCATCATGGCGAATGCAGATGGCATCCTGCGCAACGGCCTGAAGGTGCGGGAAGGCGACCGCGCCTTCTCCTGGCTGCCGCTCTATCACGACATGGGCCTGGTCGGCTTCTGCCTGGCGCCGATGCTGGGACAGGTGACAGTGGATTATCTCCCCACCACAGCCTTCGCACGCCGCCCTTCGCTGTGGCTCAAGCTGATGTCGGAGAACCGTTCGACCGTCTCTTATTCACCCACGTTCGGATACGAACTCGCCTGCCGCCGCGTCAACGGCGAGGCCATTACGCTGGACCTGTCGCAGTGGCGCGCAGCGGGTATCGGCGGCGACATGGTCCGCGCCGAAGTGCTGCAGGACTTCGCCAAGACTCTCTCGCTTGCGGGCTTCAATCCGCGCGCCTTCGTGCCGAGCTACGGCATGGCGGAATCGACCCTCGCCATTTCCTTCAGCGACGTCGATGCGCCGATCAAGATCGACACCATCGACATCGGCGCCCTCAAGACGAGAAAGCGCGCCATTCCCGCCAAGGCAGGCACGGAGCGCACCCGCAGCTTCGTGATCTGCGGCGCAGCACTGCCGGAACATGTGATCGAAGTGCGCGGCGACAATGGCGGCGTGCTGGACGAACGCGACGTGGGCCGCATCTACGTCAAGGGCCCGTCCATCATGGCGGGCTACTACAAGGCCGAGGAAGCAACGGCGCAGGCGTTGGGCAGCGATGGCTTCCTCGACACCGGCGACATGGGCTACCTGCTGAATGGCGAGATCGTCATCACCGGCCGCGCCAAGGACCTCATCCTGCACAATGGCCGCAACATCTGGCCGCAGGACATCGAGTGGGCGGCGGAAACGATTGCACCGCTCAAGTCTGGCGATGTGGCGGCCTTTGCCATCGAAGGTTCTGACGGTGACGACGAAGTGGTCGTGCTGGTGGAATGCAAGCTCTCCGATCCCCTGCAACAGGAAGAGCTGCGCAAGTCCGTGCACATGAAGGTGATGCAGGCCGCGGGCGTGGATTGTACGATCATCCTCGCGCCGCCGCGCAGCCTGCCCTTTACCTCCTCGGGCAAGCTCTCCCGCGCCGGTGCCCGCGACCGTTATCTCGCCGGGGAAATTGCCGAGATTGCGCCCGACCAAGGCCGGGCCTGATCACAAGCATGGTCATTGCCGTCACGGGTGGAACAGGATTTGTTGGCCGCCATGTGCTGAACCAGCTTGCAGTTTCCGGCCACCCGGTTCGCGCCCTGGCCCGCACACCCGCAAACCTGCCGCAACACGCCAGCATCACATCCGTTGCGGGTGATCTTGCCGATCCTGATGCGCTGGCCCGCCTGTGCGAAGGCGTGGACCGCGTGCTGCACATTGCAGGCGCCATCAGCGGCACGCCGGCGCAGATGATGCGCGTCAACGCCGAGGGCACCAGGGCGCTGCTCCGCGCCGCCGACAAGGCAGGGGTGATGCGCGTCGTGCATCTCTCGTCCCTCGCCGCGCGCGAGCCGGGGATTTCGCCCTATGGCCGCAGCAAGGCCGAAGGCGAGTCGGCGGTGAAGGCAGCGGCACGCGGAATATCGACACTCATCATCCGCCCGCCCGCCGTCTACGGCGAAGGTGACACGGCGACCATTCCCTTGCTCAAGGCGCTCACCTCCCGCACGGCCATGCTGCCCGGATCAGCCGCGGCGCGCTTCTCGCTCATCCATGCCGAAGACCTGGCGCGCATCTGCGTCGCCGCCCTTGCAAGTCCGGTGGAAGACGTGCGCGAAGTCGACGATGGTCACGGGGCCTACACTTGGCCCGAGGTCGCCCAGACATTGCGAGCTGTGAGCGGCAGGCCGGGGCAGGTGATCTTCCTCCCACGCCTCCTTGCGATGACTGTAGGTCACGCCGCCGACGGATTGTCCGTTCTCACCAGAACACCGGGCATGATCTCGGCAGGCAAGATGCGCGAACTCTACCATGGCGACTGGGTCTCCCGCCCCCCGGGATGGCCGCGCGAAAATCCCGTCCCGCTCGAACAGGGCATGCGCCGCACGCTCGCCTGGGCCATGGCGCAACGCCTGTTGCCGCAACTCCCGCTCACCGATAGAAGCGCCACATCATGACCACCGACAAGCCCATCATCGATGAAATCTGCCGCCTGCTGGCCCCGCACAATCCCAAGGGCATCGCACTTTCCGCGGCAACCGACATTCCGCGCGAACTGAACATCGACTCCGTCGGCGTTCTCGATTTCATCATGGAGGTGGAAGACACCTTCGACATCGAGATCCCCATGAACGTTGTCGCCGAGACGCATACCATCGGCGACCTCGTGAAAGTCGTCGAAGCACGCATCAGGAAAGGCTGAGCATGACTGATCTGTTCGACAAGCACCGGCCCATCGCCGAGCGCTTCCAGCGCATGATGGAACTGGGCGTGAATGCCGTGGGCATCACCAACGACAAGCTGCTCTCGCCCACGTGCGCCCTGATCCAGGGCCGCGAGACGATCCTCGCGGGCACCAACAACTACATGGGCATCACCTTCGAACCCTCGGCCATCGCCGCGGGCAAGAAGGCATTGGACGATTTCGGCACGGGCACCACAGGCTCGCGCATCGCCAACGGCTCCTACGCCATGCACAAGGAACTGGAGCGGGAACTGGCGAAGTTCCTGAACCGCAAGCACTGCATCGTCTTCACCACGGGCTACCAGGCGAACCTCGGCATGATTTCCGGACTCGCTGGCGCCCGCGACACGGTCTACCTCGACGCCGACTCGCACTCCTCCATCTATGACGGCTGCACGCTCTCCGGTGCCAAGCTCGTGCGCTTCCGCCACAACGATGCCGCCGACCTCGACAAGCGTCTCTCCCGTTCGGAAGGCGAAGAGGGCGGCAAGCTGGTTGTTCTGGAAGGCATCTACTCGATGCTGGGCGACCGCGCGCCCTTGAAGGATTTCGTGGAACTGAAGAAGAAACACAATTTCCAGCTTCTTGTGGACGAGGCCCATTCCTTCGGCGTGCTCGGGCCCCACGGACGTGGCCTTGCCGATGAAGCAGGCCTCGAGGCGGAAGCGGATTTCGTTGTGGGTACCTTCTCCAAGAGCATCGGCTCCATCGGCGGCTTTGGCGCGGGCGATCATCCGCTGTTCGAAACGCTGCGCTATGCCATGCGGCCCTACATGTTCACGGCGTCCTCATCGCCCGCCACCATTGCCACCTCGATTGCCGCGGTGAAGACACTCGCCCGCGAACCCGAACGCCGCGATGCGTTGCGCCGCAACTCGGAGCGCCTGTTCAACGGTTTCCGTTCGCTCGGCCTTGAAATGGGCTGCGAAGAGGTGAGCCCGGTGATCGCAGTGAAGTGCAAGGACGAGCCCTCCACCATCATGATGTGGAATGCGCTGCTCAATGCGGGCGTCTACGTCAACATCGCGCTCCCGCCCGGCACGCCCAACCGCATCTGCCTGTTGCGCTGCTCCGTCTCGGCCGCACACACGGATGCGGAAATCGACCAGGTGATCGCGGCATTTGGGACGGTGGTCGCGGGGAACCAGGCTTAGTGCCCTTCGAACCCGACCAGCGTGTGCACTTTCACGCCCTTGTCCCGCAGTTTCGTGGCGCCTCCCAGCTCGGGCAGATCGATCACGAAGGCGGCGGAGACCACCTGTCCGCCTGATTTGCGGATGAGGTCGATGGCAGCACCCGCCGTTCCACCCGTGGCGATGAGATCATCCACCAGCAGCACGCGGTCGCCTTCGGCAATCGCGTCGGCGTGCATCTCGATCGTATCCACGCCATATTCCAGCGCGTATTCCTGCCCGATCACTTTGGAGGGGAGCTTGCCCTTCTTGCGGATGGGAATGAAGCCGCGCCCCAGCGTGTGCGCCACCGCGCCGCCGAGAATGAAGCCCCGCGCCTCGATCCCCGCGACGTAGTCGATCTCCGCCTTCAGAAACGGCCATGCCAGTTCATCCACCGCTGCCCGGAACCCATGCAGGTTTGAGAGCAGCGTGGTGATGTCGCGGAACATGATCCCCGGCTTGGGATAATCGGGAATGGTGCGGATGTAGCGCTTGATGTCGAAGCCGTTGCGTAGGTCCATGTCCGTTTCCCCCAGTTTCCGTGTCAGGGCCATTTCACTTCAGGTGGCATTGACGAGAGGATGCTGTCAACATTGCCGCCGGTCTTGAGGCCGAAAATCGTGCCACGGTCGTAGAGCAGGTTGAACTCCACGTAGCGCCCGCGGCGGATCAACTGTTCTTCACGGTCTTCCGCCGTCCACGGCGTCTGCATGTTTCGGCGCACGAGCGCGGGGTAGACCGAGCGGAAGGCCTCGCCCACGTCCTTCACGAAGGCGAAGGCAGCATCGCCCGCATCAAGGTAGTCGAAAAATATGCCGCCGATGCCGCGCGGTTCCTTGCGGTGAGGCAGGTAAAAATACTCGTCGCACCACGCCTTGTAGCGCTCATAGTCGGCGATGGCATGGGCCGTGCAGGGGGCTTTCATGGCTGCATGGAAAGCGACTGAATCCGGATCGTCCTGCGTTCGCCTGCGCATCAATACAGGCGTGAGATCGGCACCGCCGCCAAACCACGCCTTCGTCGTCACCACGTGGCGGGTGTTCATGTGAACGGCGGGAATATTCGGATTGCGCGGATGAATAATGAGGGAAATGCCTGACGCCCAGAAACGAGGATCCACATCCGCACCGGGGATCTGCTTGCGGAACTCGGGTGAGAATTCGCCGTGGACGGTGGAGACATGCACCCCGGCCTTCTCGAAAAGCCGCCCGTGCAACAGCGCCATGGTGCCGCCGCCCTGGTTCTCGCCCCGCAGCCATGACGTACGCACGAAACGCCCGCCGGGAGCAGGGCCTTCGGCCTCGTCCTCCAGCCGCTCAAGGTCGGCAGTGATGCGGTCCTGCAATCCCTCGAACCACGCTTGCGCCACCTCTTTCATGCCCGGCCTTTCTGAAATGTTCAGATTTGTTTTCGGGGCCGTGGTTAAGGCATTCTTGCGCGCTTTGCCACGGTCGCCTGCAGGGCGCGGCAAAACCGCGCGAATACATGTGCTTGCATGGACCGAACAACGTGTCAGGCCAAAACGGTGGTTGCGCCGTTACGATCTCGTCAACCACGGCAAACAACCCAACCTTATAGGTTAGTGCGCAACCTGACGGCGAAATCGTTGAGGAGTAGTATCAACATGAAAAGCGTTCTGGGGCGCTTCTTCCGTGATCGGACCGGCAACACGGCCATCATGTTCTCGCTGGCAGCCGTGCCGCTGCTGCTGGGAGCAGGTGCCGCTGTTGACATGGTGCGCGTGAACCAGACGCGTACGGTGCTGCAAGCCGCCGCCGATGCTGCGGCAATCGCCGGTGCGTCTTCGAAAAAGACCAGTGATGCGGAGCTGAACACCCTGGTGCGCGATTTTCTCGACGCAAACGACGCGGAAAATGCGCTCTCATCGGTGAAGTCGATGAAACAGAAGCTGGACAAGTCCAAGCGCACCTTCACCGTGACCATCGACGGTAAATTGAAGACCAACTTCATGTTCCTTGCCGGCATCACGGAACTCGACATCAGCGCAACGGCCGAAGTGAAGACAGGCGGCAACGGCCTTGAGGTGGTGCTGGCCTTGGACAACACCGAGTCCATGAATTACCAGGGGCGTCTGCCGGCCCTCAAGACCGCTGCAAAATCCCTTGTCGATTCTGTTCTGGACGCAGGCTCGACCTCCGGAGCCTATGTGAAGATCGGCATTGTTCCGTTCTCCAACTACGTCAACGTCGGCCTCGCCAACCGCAGCAAGAGCTGGATCGACGTGCCCGCCGATACTTCGGCAACGGCACCCAATTGCAGCAGCAGCTATCCGGATGCCACCAAGACGAACTGCCACATGGAGACCTACACGGGTTACAACGATGGCGTTCCCAACACTTACACAACGGAGGTCTGTGACTGGAACTATGGAACTCCGGTCACGACTTGCAACGGTACCTACACGATCAACTACAACTGGAAAGGTTGCGTCGGGTCGCGCACAGCGCCGAACGACATCAAGATCAACGGCCTCGCCAACAAGTACACCGGAATCATCAAGGACTATTGGGGCTACAACGTATCCTGCGCCAGCGAACTGACGCCCCTTACCGACAACAAGACGGACCTCAACACCGCCATTGATGCAATGGTGGGCGTCGGCAACACCTATGTCGAGCCGGGAGTGCTGTGGGGATGGAATATGCTCGATTCATCGGAGCCCATCGTCGGCGCCAAGACCAAGTCCTGGATGAAGGACAACGGGGGTACGAAGGCGCTCGTCCTGATGACCGACGGTGCCAACACCCTGTCGCCGCTCAATGTCGACTATATCCGGCATGATGGCTCGGATGTCACCCTCGCCAACAAGAACACCGCCGACGTCTGCGAAAATGCGAAGAAGGACGGGATCACGGTCTATACCGTGTCCTTCATGGTGACGGACGCCAGCGCGAAAACACTTCTGGCGAATTGCGCGAGTGATCCCTCCAAGGCCTTCACCGCGAATGACGCGACCGCTCTCAACACGGCCTTCCGCGACATTGCCAATGCCCTCATGGCGACACGGCTGTCGAAGTGAGGCCGGGCTGAAGCTGCCGCAAGGCCTCGCCCGTGACCATGGCGCAGGCCAGCGCCACGTTGAGTGAGCGCAGGCCCGCCTTCATGGGGATTGTGATGCGCGCATCCGCCGCGGCGTGAACCTCGTCCGGAACGCCGGCGCTTTCCCGACCCAGCAGCAGCACGTCGCCTGCCGCAAAGCGGAAATCCAGGTAACCAAGGGATGAACGGGTGGTGAGCAGCACGAGGCGCTTGCCCGCCAGCCCCTCCCGGAAATCCTGCCAGGATGCCGCCCGGCGCAGGGCTACGGTGTCGAGATAGTCCATCCCCGCCCGCCGCAGGGCAGAATCGCTCCAGGCGAAGCCTGCAGGTTCAATGATGGTGACAGACAGCCCGAAGCATGCGGCCAACCGGGCGATGGTGCCCGCATTGCCGGCGATATCCGGCTGGAAAAGCGCGATTTCGATCATGTTCCACGAGCTTAGACCATTCCGGCAGAGCAGGGGAGCAGCCTGTTCACTGCGACAACCTTTGGCTGGACTTCCCGCATGACCAATGTCAAAACGCCCCCGATTTGAAACCGTTCGGGGGGCCTCCCGCGCGGCTTGTCTTGTAACACGAGGGAACAGGGACGTGGCCACAGCAGAACATGCGGACGTCACACGGCGTGACTTTCTTTATATTGCAACGGGCGCCCTGGGCGCAGTCGGCACGGCGCTGGTCGCCTGGCCCTTCATCCACCAGATGAACCCGGACGCTTCGGTGAAGGCCCTTGCCTCCATCGAGTTCGACCTGGCACCGCTGGCGGAAGGCCAGGAAGTGACCATCAAGTGGCGCGGCAACCCCGTCATCGTCCGCCACCGCGGCCCCAAGGAAATCGAAGCGGCCAAGGCCGTGAAGATGGAAGACCTGAAGGACCCGGTCGCCCGCAACGACAACGGCAAGGACGGCGATCCCGCCACCGACGAGAACCGTGTGCTCAAGGGCCACGAGCAGTTCCTCGTCATGATGGGCGTTTGCACCCACCTCGGCTGCGTGCCGCAGGGTGACAACCCCGCCAAGGAATTCGCCGTCGTCGAAGGTTCGCAGAAGCTGGGCGGCTGGTTCTGCCCCTGCCACGGCTCGCACTACGACACTGCCGGCCGCATCCGCAAAGGCCCCGCACCGGAGAACCTCCACGTGCCGGTCTATTCATACGTATCCGACACCAAGATCAAGATCGGCTGAGGAACCACAACAATGGCCGGACATTCAACCTATACCCCCACCACCGCTTTCGGAAAGTGGATGAACGATCGCTTGCCGATCTACGCGCTCGTGAAGGCCCAGGCACTGGACTTCCCGACGCCCAAGAACCTGAATTACTGGTGGACCTTCGGCGGCATCCTTGCCGTCATGCTGGTCGTGCAGATCATCAGCGGCATCGTGCTGGTGATGCACTACACGCCGCACACCTCCATGGCCTTCGACTCCGTCGAGCACATCATGCGCGACGTGAACTACGGCTGGCTCTTGCGCTACATGCACGCCAACGGCGCTTCCATGTTCTTCATTGCCGTCTACATCCACATGTTCCGCGGCATGTACTACGGCTCCTACAAGGCGCCGCGTGAAGTGCTCTGGATGATCGGCGTTGTCATCTACCTGATCATGATGGCAACAGCCTTCATGGGCTACGTGCTGCCCTGGGGCCAGATGAGCTTCTGGGGTGCCAAGGTCATCACCAACTTGTTCTCGGCCATTCCGCTGTTCGGCGACTCGATCACGACCTGGCTGTGGGGCGGATATTCAATTGATAACCCGACGCTGAACCGCTTCTTCTCACTGCACTACCTGCTGCCCTTCGTGCTCGCTGCCGTTGTCGGCCTGCATATCTGGGCGCTGCACGTGCCGGGCAATGCCAACCCCACCGGCGTTGAAGTGAAGAGCGGACAGGACACGCTGCCCTTCCATCCCTACTACACGATGAAGGATGCCTTCGCGATTGCCGTGTTCCTGATGTTCTTCGCGGCCTGGCTTTTCTACGGCCCGAACTACCTCGGCCACGCCATCAACTACGAGCCCGCCAATCCGCTGGTGACGCCCGCGCATATCGTGCCGGAATGGTATTACCTGCCGTTCTACGCGATCCTGCGCGCCATCCCGTCCAAACTTGGCGGTGTCATCGCCATGTTCGGCTCGATCCTGATCCTGTTCCTGCTGCCGTGGCTCGACACCTCGCGCGTGCGCTCGGGCTCGTACCGCCCGATCTTCAAGGGCTTCTTCTGGATCTTCGCCATCGTCTGCGTCGCGCTGGGTTATCTCGGCTCGAAGCCCGCCGACGGCATCTACGTGATGTGGGCCCGCATCCTGACGGCCTACTACTTCGCCCACTTCATCATCATCCTGCCGCTGCTCGGACTTCTTGAAAGCCCCAAGCCGCTGCCGGCTTCCATCTCCGATGATGTGCTGTCGAAGTCGAAGTCCAAGCTGGCGCCTGCTGAGTGATCCGGAGAAGAGACATGAAGAAACTTGCATCACTCGCCCTTGCCGGATTGCTGCTCGCCAGCGGCTCCGCCATCGCCGCTGAAGGCCAGAAGACGGCGAAGGGGATCAGCTTCTCCTTCGAAGGTCCCTTCGGCACCTTTGACCGCCAGCAGCTGCAGCGCGGCTACAAGGTCTACAAGGAAGTCTGCGCCAACTGCCATTCCGCGCGCTTCGTGAAGTTCCGCAATCTCTCTGAAGGCGGCATCTTCAACGAAGAGCAGGTGAAGGCGCTCGCGGCGACGTACACCGTGAAGGATGGCCCTGACGCCAGCGGCGAAATGTTCGACCGCCCCGGCCTGCCGTCCGATGCCTTCCCATCGCCGTTCCCCAATGCGGAAGCGGCGAAGTCGGCCAACGGTGGCGCGGCTCCGCCCGACCTGTCGCTCCTCACCAAGTCGCGTCCCGGCTGGTTTGGCACGTTCAACCAGCTGTGGAACGGCATCGGTGGTCCGCAGTATGTCTACTCCGTGCTCACGGGCTACGAGACACCGGAAGGTGAACTCGCCGCCGAGCAGCCGGAAGGCAAATACTACAACCCGTACTTCGGCGCGGGCCACTGGATCGGCATGCCGCCTCCGCTGGCAGACGGCCAGGTGACGTTCGATGACGGCGCCCCCAACACGGTCGACGCCATGGCCAGGGACGTCTCGGCGTTCTTGACGTGGACCGCCGAACCCAAGATGGAAGACCGCAAGCAAACCGGCTTCATGGTCCTCCTCTATCTCGCCGCCCTCACGGCCATGCTCTATCTGGTCAAGAAGAAGATCTGGGCCGACGCGCACTGAGCAGGGCGGGCAGCAAATCGCAAATAGAGAATAGGGGTTGCTTCGGCAGCCCCTTTTCATTTTCATCTAGCGTCCGCCACCCACAAACCCGGAGCCCCCCATGTCTCAATCCGTCCTCGGCATCATTGGTGGCTCTGGCGTCTATGACGTGCCCATGGACAATGCCCGCTGGGAGACGGTGACGAGCCCGTGGGGCGAACCGTCAGACCAATTGCGCTGCGGCGAAATCAGCGGCCTCCCGGTGGTTTTCCTGCCGCGTCACGGACGGGGCCATGTCTACTCCCCCTCCAGCATCAACTACCGCGCCAACATCGACGTGCTGAAGCGCGCCGGTGTGACGGATGTGATCTCGCTCTCCGCCGTGGGGTCACTGAAGGAAGAACTCACGCCCGGCACCTTTGTCGTCGTCGACCAGTTCATCGACCGCACCCATCTGCGCGCCAGTTCCTTCTTCGGAACGGGCTGTGTCGCGCATGTGCCCTTCGCCCATCCGGTTTCGCCCGGTTTGGCAGCATTGGCGATCAAGTCATTGAAATCAGAAAATATTCCACATGCCACCAACGGCACCTATGTGGTCATGGAAGGACCGCAGTTTTCCACGCTGGCGGAATCGAACCTGCACCGCGCCTGGGGTGCTTCCGTGATCGGCATGACCAACATGCCCGAAGCCAAGCTCGCCCGCGAAGCCGAGCTTTGCTACGCCACGATCGCCATGGTGACGGATTTCGATGCCTGGCACCCCACCCACGATGCCGTCGACGTGGCGCAGGTGGTGCAGACGATGAAGGGCAACAGCGCGCTGGCGAAGCGCTTCGTGTTGCGTCTTGCGGCGGACTTCCCGCGTGAACATCCGCCGTGCCCCCTCGGCTCCGACCGCGCCCTCGATTTCGCCATCATGACCGCGCCGGAAAAGCGCGATGCGAACCTCGTGAAGAAACTGGATGCCGTGGCGGGCCGTGTGCTGGGCGCGCGTGCCTAGTCCTTCCGCCCGTTGTCACCGCCAGGCTTCAGCGCCTCGCGCATGAAGGGGTGGTTCACCACGGCCTTGCGGAAGATGACGTCGTAATCTTCATCCTTCTGCACGCAGGCTTGCTTGATGCCGGTGAACAGGGCCTCGCGTTGCACGTCGAGGTCCTTGCAGTCGGACCCGGTGAGTTTCACGGCCTGGGCATCATACTGCTTGAAGCACGCCCGCCAGATGTCCCGGTGGCCTTCCTCGTGGGTTTGCAGATAGGCTGTGAAGTCGGTCCACTTCTTTGCCACGCCCGCCTTCAGAGTGCTGCCCCCGGCCAATTGCGGAATGAAGAAGTTGTAGATGACCGAGGTGGTGAAGCCCTTGTAGTGACAGCCCGCGCCATCCACCTTGTGGGCCTTCACAGTCTTGGTGGCCATGGCGGTGAAGGCAAAGGTGGCATTTGGGGCGATGCGCGGCGCATTGAGCTTGATGTCGTCATAGATTTCCCGCGCCGTGCGGCCCTTCACCGGATAGGGCACCACGGCGGAACTTTCGCCGGAAGCGCCAAGGGCGGGAGTGCCGAGCGCGATGAGGAGCAGGGCTGATACGAACGTTTTCATATCCTCCGATTGGCGGGCGAGAGCCCCGATTGTCAACCGCCTTGCACGGCAAAGCGCCTTTCCCCATAAGGGTTTGGGGAGCCGCTGCATGCGCCGCGCTGGCATTGTGAAATTCTTCAACCGGGAAAAGGGATTCGGCTTCATTTCGCCGGATGATGGCGGCCGTGACATTTTCGTCCATGTTTCCACCGTGCAGCGTGCCGGCGTACCCTGGCTGGAAGACGGCATGCGCCTCACCTTCATCACCCAGGACGATGCCAAGGGCCGTGGCCCCCAGGCCGTGAACCTGCAACTGGAATAGACATGCGTTTCTTCACCGCTCTCCTGATGCTCCTGATGTTCGCCTGTCCCGCCGGAGCGCGCGGGCCCCAGAGCGGCGTCTTTGATTATTTCGTGCTCTCGCTGTCGTGGTCGCCCACCTATTGCGCCAGCCCCGCCGGCGAGAACGACAACAGCCAGTGTGCGCCAGGCCGCCGCTTCGCCTTCGTGGTCCACGGCCTGTGGCCGCAATACACCAAGGGCTGGCCCGAAAACTGCGAGACTCGCGAAGGCTGGGTGGAGGAGGGCACCATCGACAGCATGATGAAGATCATGCCGTCGCGAAAGCTGATCATCCACGAATGGAAGAAGCACGGCACCTGTGCGGGTGTGAGCCAAGCGGATTACTTCCGCGCCGTGCGCCTGCTGTTCGAGAAGATCCGCATTCCGGCGCGCTATCTTTCACCCACCGCAGATGTGACCACCACGCCGGACCAACTCGTCACCGATTTCGTCAAGACCAACCGCGACCTGACGGCATCCATGCTGTCGGTGCAATGCGGCAACGCCCGTGACGAGGCGCGCCTGTCGGAACTTCGCGTGTGCCTGGACAGGCGTGGCAATTTTGCCGCCTGTGGCACCAACGAACAGCGCGCCTGCCGTGCCAGAACACTTGTCATGCCCCATGTCCGCTGAGAGACCATGAAAAAAGCCCTCATCCTGCAACACATGAATCACGACCACCCCGGCCGCTTCCTCGACTGGTTCGCCGAGGACGGCCTCGTACCCGTTCCTGTCCGCATGTTTGAAGGACAGGAGATCCCGCCGCTTGCCGGATTTGATTTCATGTTCGTGCTGGGGGGCGCGCAGGACACCTGGCAGGAGGAGGACTACCCCTACCTCAAGGCCGAGAAGGAAGCGATCCGCGAATGGGTGTGGGACCGCGCCAAGCCGTATTTCGGCGTATGCCTCGGCCACCAGTTGCTGGCCACCGGGTTGGGCGGCGAAGTGGCCCCGGCGGATGAAGGCGAAGTCGGCGTTTTCGACGTGGCGTTGACGGAGGACGGCAAGTCATCACCTCTCATGTCCGGCATGCCCGAGACCCAGAAGGTGATGCAGTGGCACCATGCCGAAGTGAAGCGTGTGCCCCAGAGCGGCCGCGTGCTGGCGCAATCCGCCCGCACCGGCGTGCAGGCGCTGGCCATCGGCGATCACGCCCTCTCCACCCAGTTCCATTGCGAGTTCAGCCCGCAGACCGTGGCGGGATGGTCATCGCTGCCCGGCTATATCGAAATGCTGGAGAAGCTCAACGGCCCCGGCGCCTATCAGCGCCTGCTGCACGAAAGTTATCCGCTGATGCCCGGCATGCAGAAGGCCACGCGGCGCATGTGGGACAATTTCAAGAGCGTTTCAGGCCTTGTGAAGTAGGTTCAGGCGAGGTCACGCGCCCGCAGCGCGAAGACTTCGCCCTCGCTCTCCTCGCTGTCTACCCAGATGAAGGGCAATTGCGGGAAGTCTGCTTCGAGAAGGTCGCGGCCCGTGCCGATCTCGCACACCAGCACACCATCTGCCGTGAGATGCTTCGGCGCATCGGCCAGAATGCGGCGCACAAGGTCGAAGCCGTCATCGCCGCCAAGATGGGCCATCACCGGCTCGTGCTTGTATTCCGCCGGAAAGGCCTTCACCTCGGCCCGCGCCACGTAGGGCGGGTTGGTGATGATGAGGTCATAGCGGCGGTCATTCAGCGGCGCGAACAGGTCGCCCCGGTGCAGGCTGATGCGGTCCACGAGATCGTGGTCCTTCACATTCACCTTGGCCACCGCCAGCGCATCCTTCGACAGGTCAACGGCATCGATGGTGGCATCCTCGAAGGTCATCGCCGCCAGTACCGCGAGGCAACCCGAACCCGTGCAGAGGTCGAGCACGCTGCCGATCGCTGCCGGCGTCTCGTAGAGGCCGATGCCGTCCGGCCCCAGCGTCCCGTTCATCAGCAGTTCGCCGATGTAGGAGCGCGGCACGATCACCCGCTCGTCCACGAAGAAGGGAACGCCGTGCATGTAGGTCTTCTTGAGCAGATAGGCGGCGGGCTTCCGCGTCTTCACGCGCGTGGCGATGATGCGGGCGAGGGCTGTGCGTTCCGCCTTGGTCAGACGCGCATCGAGCCAGGGATTGATGTTGTCCACCGGCAGGTGCAGCGTTTCCAGGATGATGAAAGCCGCTTCGTCGATGACGCTGCTGGTGCCGTGGCCATGCACCAGGCCGGCCGCCCGGAAACTGCTGACGGCATGGCGGAGAAAATCGCGGATGGTGACAAGTTCGGTGGCGCTCATGGGCCCACTTACGCGGCCTTGGGCGGGCTCCGCAAGTTCAGAAGCATGATGCAAAAGAACGCGGCCAGCACCAACGCGAGGCCATAGGGCATGCCGTCCGGCCCGAAGCGGTTGAACACCACACCCGTTCCGAGCGCCCCGAGAAGTGCTCCTACGCCCCACATGGTTGAGAAACAGGCGGTTCCGGTGGTGAGTTCGTGACCGGAGAACCGGTCTCCCAGTTCAGCGAGTGCCACCGTGTACATGCCGGCCGAAGCTGCGCCGCCCACCAGCAGCAAAATCCAGAATGGCACAGTGCCGAAGGTGGCAGGAAAGAGGGCGGTGCAAAGCGCCGTTACGGCGGCGCAGACGGCGATCACCACACGCTTGTTCATGTGGTCCGCAAGCCAGCCGATGGGGAACTGCAACACGGTATTGCCGAGGATGAAGAAGGTGAGTGCCAGCGCCGCGGTTTCCTGCGTCATGCCCTTCTTCACCCCGAACACGGGCAGGAAGCTGAGGAACGCCGCATCCGCCACCGCAAAGGCGCCGACGGCAAGAATAAGGATCGGTGCCTTGCGCACGAAGCCGATGACACTGAGCGCCCGCTCGTCCTCCTCGTCCACCTCTTCGTCCTTCACGAACAGGATGGGAATGGTGGCGGAAACCAGCACAAGGGCGCCGATGAGGAACGGCAGCGCCCCCTCGATGCCGGTGATGGAGATGAGCGACGGTCCGCCGCCGAAGCTGAGCGCCATGACGCTGGTGTAGAGCGCCACGATGCGCGACCGCCACGGCCCTTCCGCAAACTTCACGATCCACGCCTCGCTGATGGCGAACAATGTGGACACGAAGAATCCGTGCAGGATGCGCAGGCCGAACCAGGCCCAGAAGATCGGCGCGAAGGGATACATGCAGATCACGACGGCCGTCATGACCGCCGCGCCGATGACGGTACGTTTCGTTCCGAAGTAATGCACCGCCACCGGGATGAAGAACAGCGAAAGCGTAATACCGAGCGGCTGCATGGCGGCATTGTAGCCGATCACGTCCGGGCTGAGTCCGCGCGATTCCATGATGAGCGCCAGCAGCGGGAACATCAGCCCCAGCGTGAAGCCGAAGACCGTGACTGCCGAAATCGCGGCAATGAGATTGATGAGGCGCTGGCCGTTCATGGTGTCAGGCCGTTCTTGCCACGCGGCCGCCCTGCGCCAGAAGGCCCAGCAGCAGCAAGGCGTAGAATCCAGCGAGCACAAGCGGGAAGGCATTGATGCTGAAATTGTCGATCACGGTGCCAGCGATGGGAGGGCCGATGATGCCGCCCAGCCCCACATGGCCGCGACGGTGGCCGAGGCCGCCACCATGTCCTTGCCCTTGAACACATCGCCGATGATGGCGAGCGCCACGACATAGACACCGAAGGCTCCGTTGAAGATCACCACCACCAGCGGCCAGATGAACGGCGAGGTGATGGCGACGGGCAGCAGCAGGCAGGACAGCACGGTTGTCAGCGCGCAGAGCAGCACCACGCCGTTCTTGCTCCAGCGGTCGGCCCACATGCCGAGCGGGTAGAAGAACACCACGCCTGAAACAATGCCCGCCGCCAGCATGCTGCTGGCCGAGGCGAGGGGGATGCCGTTCCGTTGCGCAAAGATGGAGAAGAACGAGATGATGACGCTGTCGAAAATCGTGGCGGCGGCAATGCAGGCAAACAGCACGGGAGCGCGCCGCAGCACATTCATGATGCTGCCATGTTCACCCTCGCCACTCGCATCCTGAATCGAAACAAGCGCCAGCGGCACAAGCCCGGCCGCCACGAAGGTGATACAGATCAGCCACGGCAGCAGGCCTTCGATTCCGGTGAAGGGCAGGATCGTTGGACCTACCGCGAACGTGACCGAAAGCATGGAGGTATAAATGCCCATCAGCCGCCCCCGGTTGGCGTCGGTCGCCACTGTCAGCACCCAGGTCTCGCTCACGGTGAACAGCGACCCGATGGAGGCACCGAGGAAGAAGCGGAAGCCGAACCACCACCAGGGTGGCGGCAGCAGCGCCATGGCCGCGAGACACCCGACAATCACCAGGATGGAGATGAAGGCCACGCGCCGCGCCCCCCATGCCGCAATAAGGCGCGGAAGAACCGGGCCTGCCGTCAGCACGCCGATGGCGCCGGCCGCGGTGTTGACGCCGATCAGCCAGGCGGGAATGCCGCGCGCATCCATGATCAGCGGCTGCAATTGCAGTGTCAGGCCGAAGGCCACATCGCACACGCCCACCGTCGCAAGGGCGGCGACCAGTGTTCCTGTAACGATGCGCGTATCGGTGAAAATCATCCATGGGTGGTAGCTGTGGCCGTTGCGGGTGGCAAGGGCGACCGCTCCAGTTGCGCTTGCAGGGGAGGGCGGCTATGCGCCTTTGCCATGTCACAGCAGAACACACCAACACCCTTCCGCGTCGCCGTCGTGCCGGTCACGGGCTTCCAGCAGAACTGTTCCATCATCTATGACAACGATTCAAAGCGGGGCGCGGTCGTCGATCCCGGCGGCGATGTCGACATGATCATGGAGGCCATCGCCAAGATGGGCCTCACCATCGAGAAGATCCTGCTCACCCATGGCCACATCGATCACGCCGGTGGTGCGGCGGAATTGCGCGAGAAGCTCAAGGTCAGGATCGAAGGCCCCCATGAGGGCGACAAGTTCCTGCTCGACAATCTGCCCCAATCGGGCGCGCGCTATGGCATGGCGAACGCCCGCGAGGTGACGCCGGACCGCTGGCTGAAGGATGGCGACACGGTGGAAGCAGCGGGCTTCTCCTTCGCAATTGTGCATGCGCCGGGCCACTCGCCGGGGTCGGTGGTGTTCTTCAACGCCGCCAACCATTTCGCTCTCATGGGTGACGTGCTGTTCCAGGGCTCCATCGGCCGCACCGACCTGCCGGGCGGCAGCCACGAGACGCTGCTGTCGTCCATCCGCGAGAAGGTGCTGCCGCTGGGCGACGACGTGGTCTTCCTACCCGGTCACGGCCCCGCCAGCCGCATCGGCGACGAACGCACCAGCAACCCGTTCCTCACGGGACAGGCTTAGCGCTCACCCGACGACGCCCTTGCCGCGCAGTTCGGTGATGGCTGCGGCATCGAGGCCGAGCCGTTCGCGCAGCACCTTTTCCGTGCCGTCACCCAGCCGTGGCGGAGGTTTGTCGTAGGAGACGGGTGTTTCTGAAAATACGATGGGGTTGGCCACACCCGGCACCTGCACGCCGTCGTCGCGCGTGAGGCCCACTTGCAATCCGCGGGCGATCACCTGCGGATTGGCGAAGACCTGATCGATGCTGTTGATGGGGCCGCAGGGCACGGCGGCGGCTTCGAAGGCTTCCACCCATTCTCCCGTCGTGCGCGCCAGCATGAAGGGGCGAAGCAGGGGGATGAGCGCGGCGCGGTGTTCGACCCGGCCACGGTTGGTCTTGAAGCGCTCGTCCTCCGCGAGATGCGGCGCACCGATGATGGTGCAGTATTCCGCATACTGACGATCCGTGCCAACCGCCATGATGATGTAGCCGTTGGCCGTCTCGAAGGTCTGGTAGGGCACGATGTTGGGGTGGGCATTGCCCAGCCGCGTGGGGGCCTTGCCGCCCACCAGATAATTCAGAGCCTGGTTTGCCAGCACCGCCACCTGCGAGTCGAGCAGCGCAAGATCGAGATACTGCCCTTCGCCGCTGCGTTCGCGGTGGAACAGGGCGGCCTCGATACCGATGACGGCATGAAGGCCGGTGAAGATATCCGCGAAGGCCACGCCCACTTTCATGGGTTCGGCACCGGAGGCGCCATCCGGCTGGCCCGTCACCGACATGATGCCGCCGATGCCCTGGATCATGAAGTCATAGCCTGCACGCTGCGCATAGGGCCCGTTCTGGCCAAAACCCGTGATCGAACAATAGATGAGGCGCGGATTGACCGCCTTCAGGCTCTCGTAGTCGAGCCCGTATTTCTTGAGCCCGCCCACCTTGAAGTTTTCGATCACCACGTCCGCCTGCGCCGCCAGCGCGCGAATGAGCTTCTGGCCCTCGGCCTGTGCCATGTCGATGCAGACTGACCACTTGCCGCGGTTGGCGGACTGGAAATAGGCGGCATCCCCGCGAGATCCATCCGGATTGGTGAGAAAGGGCGGGCCCCAACCCCGCGTGTCATCGCCCTCGCCGGGCTTCTCGATCTTCACCACCTCGGCACCGAAATCGGCGAGCATCTGCGTGGCCCATGGCCCGGCCAGCACCCGGGTGAGGTCAAGAACGCGAATGCCGGAAAGGGGGCCTGCCATGATGTGTCCTGCGTATCGTCAAGCGAGGGATTGCCAGAGTGAATCATCCACCGCGACGCCGTTCTGCGCCGCGAGGCCGAGTTTCTCCGTGTACGGATTTTTCGTGCGCTCGCCTCCCAGCGCAAAGCCGGGATCAACCGGGCAGCCGATGGCATAATTGCCCTGCACGCTGCCGGGCAGAAGATAGAGCCCGTGGCGCACGTTGCGGAGGAACAGACGGCCATGTTCCCGCTGCAGACGTTCCACATCAGCGCCACTGAAGACGCAGGACACGGAATGCAGGTCGAGGCCCATCAGGTCCTTTTCCAGCGTGGCCGTTGTCACGCTGTCATTCAGCGCTTCAGCCAGCAGTTTCAGGCCGGCATAGCCAACGCCTTCCAGAAAGGCGCAGGCGGGGCCTGCGAAGTCTGCAACGTCGCCATGGCCGTGGCGCGCAAGGGCGGCGCGGGCATGGGCTTCGATCTCACTGAGGCTGCGGTTCATGGGCGGGGTCAAGCGTCCTGCGGCGTGAATTCCTGCACGTCGAGGTCCTTCAGTACGGCTTCCACGGCGCCGGCAAATCCCTTGATGACCTTGTGGTCCACCTGTCCCATGCCGCCCACGCGGAAACTGGCGCGCTTGCCGAGCTGTCCCGGCGCGATCAGGTAGCCGCGTTGGCGCAGGCCCTCCTGGAACAGCGCGAAGTCGAATTTCTTGTCGCGGGGTGCGAGGAAGCATTGCACCAGCGGACCTGCATCGCCTTCCGCCAGGAGCGGGGTGAAACCCATGGCCCGCATGCGCGTGATCAGTTCCTGGGCATTGCGCTGGTAACGCGCGCGCCGCATGCCGATGCCGCCCTCCGTTTCCAATTCCCGCAAGGCCTGCCGGAATGCGGCGAAGGCCTGTGTCGGGGGCGTCATGCGGAAATGCCCTGCACCTTCCTGCGTCTCCCACAGCGCGTGCAGGTCCATCGCCTGCGAGGGACACTTGCCGGCGGCGGAGAGGAGCAGATCGCGCCGCACCGCGACAATGGCGAACCCCGGCACGCTTTCGAGACACGTTTCGGGAACGGCCACCATCACGTCCAGCTGGTCGCCGATCACATCGAGCGGCATGGCGCCGAAGCTCAGCGATGCATCCACCATGAAGGTCTTGTTGCGCTCCTTCACGAGCTTGCCGATATCACCCACCGGATTGACCAGTCCCGACGTGCTGTCGCAATGGCTCATCCAGACATGGCTGATGTCGTGATCCGCATCGAGAAGTGCCGCAACCTCCGCAACCGTTGGCGTGGCATTTTCAGCCTTGTCCAGCTTCACCACCGGCCGATCCATCTTGACCAGAATGGCGGTCGCCGCATCCGCATCGCGGCCATTGGAGATGACGAGGGTCTTTTTGCGCTTGGCCGGTGCAAGGGAGGTGAGCGCCGCCTCCACCGCGAGGAGGCCGGGGCCAGGCACGAGCAGGACTTCATGCGAAGAACCTGCGCCCGAGAGCCGCTTCAGGTCGCGCCGGATGTCAGAGATGAGGCCGCGGAATTCGCCGTCGTCCGGGCCATGGTCTGCGAGCATCGCGATCTTGGCCGCGCGCGAAGTCGTGACCGGACCTGCGGTGAGCAGGTACGGCATGTCTTCCTGCCCCGGCGGCCCCTTGAAACGGGGCGGCACAAAATAGACGTGGTTCATGAATCACTCCCGCTTCCGGCTGTGCCGGAAGACCTCCCTTTTGCTCAAGTCAAGCGGCAAATGAAAGCCTCAAATGCGCCTCTTGCCTGCAAGCTGGACAAGCCCATAATACCACCTGCTTTGCGGGAGGCTCTTTCATGACGTTTGGTTACATTGTTCTGGCGCTGCTTGTGGTTGCCGCCGGTTATCTTGTCTACGGATACAACGCGCTCGTCTCGAACAAGAACCTCGTAGCCGAAGGCTGGAGCGGCATCGATGTGCAGTTGAAGCGCCGCGCCGATCTCATCCCCAACCTCGTGGAAACGGTGAAAGGTTACGCCAGCCATGAGGACAAGATCTTCCGCGATCTCGCCGAACTGCGCGCCAAGTCGATCGCAGGCGGCAGCGTGGCCGACCAGTCGGCGGTGGGGCAGGCCATGTCGGCCGCCCTGGGCCGCCTCTTCGCCATTGCCGAGGCCTATCCGGAACTGAAAGCGGACGCGAATTTCCGCGACTTGCAGGACAAGCTGTCGGGCGTCGAGGATGAAATTCAGATGTCGCGCCGCTACTACAATGGCGCGGTGCGGAACCTCAACACCATGATCGAGTCATTCCCGTCCAACATCATTGCCAACGTCTTCCACTTCGCCAAGGCGGAGTTCTTCGAGATCGGCGATCCGGCCCAGCGCGAGACGCCGAAGGTCGATTTCAAGACGCGCTGACCGCCATGCTGAGGTGGCTCGGAGCGCTGCTGATTGCCGTCCTCGGCCTGGCGTCTTCCGCCACGGCCGAGGAAGCGATCCGGAATTTCGTCTCCGATGTGACGGTGAATGCCGACGGCTCTCTCGATGTGCGGGAAACAATTGCCGTGCAGGTGGAAGGCAACCAGATCCGCCACGGCATCATCCGCGATTTCCCCACGACCTACACCGACCGCTACGGACAGCGCGTCGAAGTGGGCTTCTCTGTTACCGGCATCTCCCGCGATGGCAATGGCGAGACGTGGAGCACGAGTTATGTCTCGAACGGGGTTTCCATCAAGATCGGCAACAAGGACGTCTTCCTCGACGACGGCCAGCACACCTACAAGATCACCTATCACACCACGCGGCAGATCGGTTTCTTCGACAAGTTTGACGAACTTTACTGGAACGTCACCGGCAACGGCTGGACGTTTCCCATCGAACACGCGCAGGTCCTGATCCGCCTTCCCGCGGGCGCGCAAACGGGGCAGTATGCGCTCTATACCGGCGGCTATGGCGACAACGGCAAGGATGCGCGCGTCACCAATTCCGGCGGCAATGTCTTCGTGGCGGAAACCACCCGGCGTCTTGAGCCGAAGGAAGGCTTCACCGCCGCTGTGTCCTGGCAGAAAGGCATCGTTGCCCCCCCCACCGCGTCGCAGAAGCGCTGGTGGTGGATCATGGACAATCTCGGCTACTTCCTGCTGGGTCTGACCGTCCTCGGCGTCGGTGCCTATTACTTCTATGCCTGGAACAAGGTCGGGCGCGATCCGCCGGGTGGAACCATCGTTCCGCTCTTCTTTCCTCCGCAAGGCCTCGGACCCGCCGGCACCCGCTACATCTGGAAACAGCGCTTCGACAACGAGGGCTTTGCGTCGGCACTCGTCGGCCTGGCCGTGAAGAAGCGCCTCGTCATCACCGACGACGACGGCGACTACAGCATCACCCGCGGCGGTGGTGGCAATGAGCCCTTGACCGTGACGGAGAAGCACCTGTTGCAGGCGCTGCCTTCGGGCACGCTCAACCTCAAGCGCGGCAATCACATCGCCGTCAATACCGCCCGCAGCGCCATCCAGGGTGCCCTCAACGACGAGTATGACGGCACCATGTTCCTCCGGAATTTCCGCTGGTTCATGATCGGCGCTGTGCTTTCTGGCGTCGGCTTGATGATTTCCGGTTTCATGATGCCGTCCGGCGAAGGCGCTGTTGTGGCCTTTGCGGCCATCTTCTCAGCGATCTGGTGGGGTGTGGTGATCACTGTGGGGTGGTCCATGCTGTCCGGGTTCGGCGGCAAGGGATTCTTCTCCAAGCTGAAGGCCGTGATGGGCGCAATCTTCCTGCTGCCCTTCGTGGTGGGCGGCGTGGCCGTGCCGACGGCCGCCTTCGCAGGCATGGGCACGTCCTGGCCCGTAATCTTCTTCATCATCGGCGCGGTCTGCCTCGCGCTGTTCAACCTGATTTTCTACTGGCTGCTGAAAGCCCCCACGCCCAGGGGCCGCGCCGTGCTCGATCAGATCGAAGGCTTCCGCATGTACATGACGACAGCGGAGGAGGAACGCCTGAAGATTCTCAACCCGCCCGAAAAGACGCCGGAATTGTTCGAGCGCTACTTGCCCTACGCCATGGCACTGGATTGCGAGAACGAATGGAACGCCAAGTTCGCGGCGGTTCTGGCGGCGGCCGCGGCGGCAGGCGCTGCGGTGGGCGCCAGCCCCTCCTGGTATCACGGCAGCAACTGGAGCAGCGGCGGCTTCAGCCGTGATTTGAGTTCCGGCCTGGCCTCTTCGATCTCGTCGGCGTCCGTGGCGCCGGGGTCCTCTTCGGGATCAAGCGGCGGAGGATTCTCCGGTGGTGGCGGCGGCGGTGGCGGCGGCTCAGGCTGGTAACGTCACGTCCACGCACCGAGATAGGTTTTCACCTGAGCATCGTGCGAGGCAAAGAATTTCGCCGTGTCGACCGGCGCACGGGCCACGCCCGCATCCACGAAGACGACGCTGTCCGCCATGTGCCGCGCGTCTTCAGGCTGATGCGTCACCATGAGCGTGGTCAGCCCCTCGCTCCGGTGCAGGGCCTTCACAAGCCGCAGCATTTCGCGGCGAAGGCCGGGGCCAAGCGCCGCAAACGCCTCGTCCAGCAGCAGGATCGGGCGCTTGCGCACCAGCACGCGGGCAATGGCGATGCGCTGGCGTTCACCTCCCGACATGTCGCCCGGCAGGCGCTTCGCCATGCTGGCAAGGCCAACGAGATCAAGCGCCCGGTCCACGGCGGCGCGCTGCCCGCTGTCCAGCGACAGCACGGGCGAGAGTCCAAGCGCCACGTTCTGCCACGCGTCCAGATGCGCGAAGGTGTTGTGATCCTGGAACACGGCGGTGACAGGCCGCTCCGCCGGAGGGGAGAGCGTCATGTCCCTGCCGTCAAGGAACACGCTGCCCGTGGCCAACGGCTCGAATCCTGCGATCACATTCAGCAGCGTGGACTTGCCCGACCCGCTCGGCCCCAGGACCGCCGCGAGAGCACCGCGCGGGATGCGCAGGTCGATCGCCAGCGCAAAGCTGCCGTGGCGGTAGAGGCTCTTGTCGATGCGGATCATCATGTCCTTCGTCCCAACCGGTTGGCAACCAGGGCGCCCGCCATGCAGAGTGCCGCCAGCAGCAAAGCCGTGCCTTGTGCCGACGCGGCCCGATACTGCCCCATCTCGGAGGCAATGAGCGAGGGCAGCGTGATCACGCCCTGCGATCCCAGAAGCAGAATGGCCGTGAGGTCGCCGAAGGACAGCACGAAGGCCATGAGGAAGGCCTGTGCCAGGGGCCGCATCAGGTCTGGCCCGTCAATCAGGCGGAAGCGTTGCCAGCCGGAGAGGCCGACCTGCGCGCAAAGCCGGTCCAATGGCAACATCTGCGCGGAGATGGCGCCTGTCAGCAGCGTCACACAAAAAGGTAATGCCATCAAGGCGTTGAGGCACGATATCAAGATGATGCTTGAAGCAGGACCAGTGATGAGTCCGCGCAGCAGCAGGAACCATCCCGTCGCCAGCACCGCAGGCGGCAGGATAAGGCCGATCAGGCTCACGGCACTGAGGAACCCGCGCCACGCGGCCCGGCGCACCTGCAACAAGGCAATCGCCCACGCCAGTGCGAGACTGAGCGCAGCACTGAGCGTGGCCACCAGAACACTGGTGCCAAAGGCCTGCACCAGCGTGGCCCGCAGGTGGAAGGCGGTGATGCCCGACTCCGTCAGTGCGGCGAGCGGCGGCAGCACCAGCAGCACGGCCAGCACGACGCTCGCCATGCCCACCACACCCATGCGCGCGCGCGGCGGCGCAACGGTGCGCAGCCGCGCCTCGGCGGGAACAGGTGACGCAAGTTGCCCTGCCAGCAGCACAAGCACCAGGCAGAGCACGACTTGCACGAGCGCAAGCGTCACGGCCCGTGACACATCGAAATCCATGCGCAGCGATTGGTAGATGGCGACTTCCAGGGTTGTGGCCGCCGGACCGCCGAAGGTCAGCACCACGACGAAGCTCGCCGCGCAGAGCAGAAAGATCAGCGCCGCGAGGCGGGGCAACAGGGGCCGCAGCGCCGGCCACTCCACATGACGCCAGCGCGCGGCTGAGGTGAATCCCAACTGGTCCGCCAGCCGCAGGTTCTCCGGCGTCACGCCCTCCAGCGCCTCAAGGCAGAAGCGCAGGGCCAGCGGCAGGTTGAAGAACACATGCGCCAGCAGAATGCCGCCGAGTCCATAGAGGTTGAACCAGCCGCCCAGCCGGCCGGAGGTGCCGTAGAGTTCCACCAGCGCCAGCACCACGACGATCGACGGCAGTGCCTGCGGCACGGCAAGGAGTGCGAGGATCAGGATACGCCCCGGAAAATTCCGGAAAGCCAGCGCGCGCGCCGCCGGCAGCGCCAACAACAGCGAGAGCAGCGTTGACAGACCCGCCTGCAGCAAGGTGAATCCGAGAATGCGCCAGACATAGGCGTCGAGCGCGAACTGCCCGCCCTGCATCAGCGCGAATGAAAGCAGCGGCACAAAACCCGCCGCTGCCGCGGCGATCACCACGGCAGGAGCGAACCATGCAAGGCGGGGCGATGGCGTCATGCTATCCGCTGATCGCGTTCAGCCACTCGTCGATCCACGTGCGGCGGTTGGCGTTCACCTCGGCGGGTGTGAATTGCAGCGTCTTCTCCGGCGCGATGATCTTGCCGAAGGCCGCAGGGAGCGGCTTGTCGGTAGTGCCTGCGGGCAGCATCCAGTTGGTGGCGGGAATTTCGTTCTGGAAGGCAGGCGTCAGCATGAAGGCGAGGAACCTCCGCGCCAGCGGCAGTTCCGGCGAGGATGCAATGGCCCCCGCCACCTCCACCTGCAGGTAGTGGCCCTCCTTGAAGGCCGCCGCCTTGTAGCGTTCCGTCTTTTCAACTTCGATATGATAGGCAGGCGACGTCACGTAGGAGAACACCATCGGCGCCTCGCCCTTGGTGAAAAGCCCGTAAGCCTCCGACCAGCCGGGCGTGGTGGTGAGGATACGGGGCTTCAGCTTCTTCCAAGCCTCCGCCGCCTTGTCGCCGTAGACCGACTTCATCCACAACAGAAAGCCGAGGCCGGGCGTGGACGACCGCGGGTCTTCCAGCACGATCTTCTGCGCCGGATCGCCGTTGACGAGTTCGTCAAGCGAGGTGGGCGGCAATTTCATCTTTTCGCTGTCGTAGACGATGGCGAAGTGCCCGTAGTCGAACGGCAGAAAATCTGCATCCGTCCAGCCGCCCGGAACATTGGTCTGCACATTGGCAACGCCATGGGGAGCGAACAGCCCCAGGCCCCGCGCCTCGTCGGTGAGGTTTGTATCGAGGCCCAGCACCACATCGGCCCTGGTGTCCTTGCCCTCCAGCTTCAGGCGGTTGAGCATGGCCACGCCATCGGCCAGCGCTACCCATTCCACCGAGCAGTCGCAGGTCTTTTCGAAGTTGGCCTTGATGGCCGTGCCCGGTCCCCATTCGGAGACGAAGCTCTCGTAGGTGTAGATGGTGAGCGTGTCCTTTGCCCATGCAGGTGCTGCAAGGAGAAGCGACGCGGCGAGTGAAAGGATGATCTTCTTCATGTGTCCTCCATTCGCCAGAGATCGAGACTTGGAGGAGGGGGCATGATGCCAACCCGCTCGCAATCCCTACGCTGGCATGATCCAGATCAGGTTCAGCGGGTTGGCGGCGGGCCGCCTCTCAGCCTGGCCTTGCGGACCAAGCACCCCGTTGAGAGCGGGACGAGGTTTAGGGCACAGCCCTCGCGCTGGCAAGCCGGACCTGATAGAGGCACGCCTGCAAGGAACGCATGAAGACATGAGCAAGTTTACAATTCTCCTGGGCGGCGATGTGACGCCGACCGACCGCCTGCGCAAGCAGGTGGCGGGCAGTCGCGTGATTGCCGCCGACAGCGGCATCGCCCACGCCCCGGCACTTGGCCTTTCGCCGGAACTGTGGGTCGGTGATTTCGACTCCGCCGGCAGCGATCTCGAACGCATGTTCGCCCATGTGCCGCGCCACGTCTTCCCCGCCGCCAAGGATTCAACCGACGGTGAAATCGCCATCAGCGAGGCGTTGAAGCAGGGAGCAACCGACCTCGTTCTCGTGGGCGGATTTGGCGGCCAGTTCGATCACGTTCTCGCTCATGCCATGTTGCTGATGGCGTTGGCCAGGCGCGGCATCCAGGCCGTGCTGACCAGCGGCAACGAAGAGGCACACGCGCTTCTGCAACTGCTGCTCTTTGTCGATCTCGCGGCAGGCACGCGCCTGTCGGTGATTCCCCTCACCGAGATCAAGGGCCTCACCATGACCGGCGTGCGCTGGCCGCTGAAGGAGCGCGCCGTGCCGCGCGGTTCCACCCTCACCCTCTCCAACGAATGCCTTGGCGGGCGGGCCGCAATCGGCCTCGCCGAAGGCGAGGCGCTGGTGGTGTTGTATCCGTCATGACGCAGCATGTGGTGAGCCGTCTCGGCCAGCGTGGCGACGGCATTGTGGAAACGGCCGATGGCGTGCGCCACGTGCCGAAAGTGCTGGCGGGCGAAACGGTTGACCTGGCGGGCTCACGTCTTCTGCGCGTGATCACCCCGTCACCAGACCGCGTCGAACCGTTCTGCCCGCACTACGCAACCTGCGGCGGCTGCAAGTTCCAGCACTGGCAGGAGGATGCCTACCGCGCCTGGAAGCTGGAAATGGTGCGCCAGCAATTCGCAAGCCAGAACCTCGCGGTGGATCTGCCACCTCTGCTCGATGCCCATGGCCAAGGCCGTCGCCGCATCAGCCTGCACGTGCGCGAAATCGATGGCGTGTGGTGCGCGGGTTTCATGGAGCAGAAGTCCCACGACCTCGCGCCCCTGAACCAATGCCCGGTGCTGGTGCCGGCATTGCGCGACAGTCCCGCCCTCGCGGCGGAATTCGGCAAGCTGCTGGGCCCTTGCGATGTGGCGCTGACCGCCGCCGCCAACGGCATCGACGTGGCCGTGAAGGCCGAGCGCAAGGCCACCGACAAACGCAGTGCCGCACTCTCCGCGCTGTTCAATGCGCGCAACCTTTTGCGTCTCTCGGTCAATGGCGAGGTCTTTGCCATGGCCGCACCACCCGTGGTCGCCGTCGGCAATGCCATGGTGCCGCTGCCTGTGCAGCCCTTCCTGCAGGCGACGGAGAAGGGCGAGGCGGAACTGGCGCGGCTTGTCCTGGACTCGCGGCCCAAGCGGGCGCGGAACGTGGTCGATCTTTTCGCCGGCATGGGCACATTCGCATTGCGCCTTGCCGAGTCCATGCCCGTGGCCGCCTTCGACTCCGACCGTGCCGCCATCGATGCACTGGTGAAGGCCACACGCATGACGAAGGGACTGAAGCCAGTCACCGCCGGCACGCGCAATCTCTTCAACGCGCCGCTCACCACTGTGGAATTGCGCGAGTACCCCTGGGCTGTGCTCGACCCGCCGCGGGCAGGCGCAGAAGCCCAGTGCCGCACCCTCGCGGCGTCGTCCGTCGGCCACGTCACCTATGTCTCGTGCGATGCCCAGACCTTTGCGCGTGACGCCAAAACATTAACGCAGGGAGGTTTCTCCCTGCGTTCCGTGACGGCTGTCGATCAGTTCAAATGGACGGCCCACGTCGAACTGGTGGGCGTCTTCAGCAGGAAGTGACCTGCCTCAGTCCTTGGCGCGTTCCACGTATGAGCCGTCCGACGTATCCACGACGATGCGCGTGCCCGACGTGATGTGCGGCGGCACCATGGTGCGCACGCCATTGGAGAGAACGGCCGGCTTGAACGACGAGGAGGCCGTCTGGTTCTTGATTGCCGGTTCCGTGTCGGTGATCTCCAGCGTCACGCGCTGCTGGATTTCGATGGAGATGGGCGCATCGTTGAACAGCGCCACCTGGCATTCCATGCCTTCCTGCAGGAAGGGCGCGGAGTCGCCCAGCATGTCCGCCGGCACGTTGATCTGCTCATAGTTGGACGGGTTCATGAACACGTAGTTGTCGCCATCCTGGTAGAGATAGGTGTGGGTGATGGTTTCGACGAAGGCGCGTTCCAGCGGGTCCGTGGTCTTGTAGCGCACCACGGTCTTCACGCCGTCCGAGATGCGGCGCATGTCGATGGTGGTGGTGGGCGTGCCCTTGCCCGGGTGCATGCTTTCGGCCTTGAGAACGACATAGAGCTTGCCGTCCTCGTGCTCGATCACGTTACCTTTGCGCACGCCGCTGGCGATGACTTTGACCACGGTTATTCTCTCTTGATTTGCGATTGTGTATGAAAGTTGGGCGGCTCTTAGCAGGGGGCATGCTGAAAGCCAACCCCCGGGCCTCAGGACAAGGATATTACCATTTTGCCACAGGATCAGCCCGCAGCATCGCCCTGGTTCACGCCGGACCGCCATCAGGACCGGCGGCCCTTCCTGCTGGCGCGGAACCGCATCCTCGCCGCCACCCGGACCTGGTTCGCCCGCCGCCGATTCCTTGAGGTGGATGTGCCCGCGCTGGCTGTGTCCCCCGGCAATGAGGCCCACCTCCATGCCTTCGCCACAGACCTGATCGCCAACGATGGCAGCCACCACCGCCGTTATCTCCACACCTCGCCGGAATTTGCCTGCAAGAAGCTGCTGGCGGCTGGCGAGACGCGCATCTTTTCGATGGGCCATGTCTATCGCAACCGTGAGCGCACCGCCACCCATGCGCCTGAATTCACCATGCTGGAATGGTATCGCGCCAACGCCGAGTATCGCGCCGTCATCGGCGACACGCTGGCGCTGCTGCGCCTTGCCGCGGAAACCTCAGGCCACAGCCTCTGGCACTGGCGGGACCGGGCATGTGAAGTCCACACGGAAGCAGAATGGCTGACGGTGAACGACGCCTTCCTGCACCATGCCGGCGTGGATCTGCTGGCGACCCTTGATGCCGATGGCAGACCGGACAGGGATGCGCTGGCGCGTGTCTCACCCGTGGCCTTCGCCGAGGGAGAGAGCTGGTCCGACATTTTCAGCCGCATCCTGGTGGAGAAGGTGGAGCCGCACCTCGGCAACCATCATGTGACCGTGCTCTACGAATATCCCGCTTGCGAGGCCGCACTGGCCCGCACCTGCGGCCATGATGCGCGGGTGGCGGAACGATTTGAAATCTATGCCTGCGGCGTTGAACTGGCGAACGGCTTCGGCGAACTCACCGACCCCGTGGAACAGCGCCGCCGCTTCGTGGAAGAGATGGACATCAAGGAGCGCATCTATGGCGAGCGCTATCCGATTGATGAGGAGTTGCTGGCGGCACTCGCACTGATGCCGCCTGCCGCAGGTGTGGCCCTGGGGATGGACCGCGTGATCATGCTGGCAGCGGGTGCCACAAGGATTGACCAGGTGCAGTGGGCACCCGTCCCCTGAACTACATCTTTGAGGTGAGCTTCTTCATGCGCCGTTCGTGATAGGCGGCGATCAGCTTCTCGAACTTCGCCGTCGTCACGTCGCCGCCGATGCCAGGATAACTGGCCTCGATCTTCTTGATCGCCGCTTCCTCGCGATCCTTGGAGAGGGGATGACTGCCATAGATCATGTTGGCCAGCCGCGAACCCTGCGGCGCGTACTGCCGGAAGATGCGTTGCACGGCCACCATTTCCTGCGGATCATATCCGGCAGCGACAAGGATATCGATGGCGATGCTGTCGGCCTCGCGTTCCTGCGCGCGGATGGCGGCATTCACGGTGGCGCCGCCGCTGATGCGCAGCAGGTTGCCGAGGCTTTGTTCCATGGACTCGGGCGTGATTGCCTTGGTGAGGCTGCGGCCTGCCTTGCGGACAATGCCAATCTGCCGCTGGCGGATCGGATGGTGGCGCAACACATGGGCGATTTCATGGGCCAGGACCGCTGCGGTCTGCGCTTCCGTATCGCAATACATGAGCAGGCCTTCCTGCACCACGATGATGCCGCCGCCCGGCGTGAAGGCGTTGATCTGCTGGTCCTTCACCAGTACTACCTTGTAGTCCGTGCCTTGGGTGTTGAGCGGTGCCACCAGACGGTCCACGACCCCTTGAAGGTGCTTCTGCATGGCCGTATCGCTGGAGCGGCCCAGCTTCTTCACCCACATGTTTGTCAGTTCTTCGGCGTGGCGCCGTTCTGCATCCGGCGTGGTGTCGAAGGCGCGCTGCATTTCCTGCGGCGAGGCCCCGATCTGCTTGGCCATGGAATTGCGGAAGTGCGCCTTCTCCTGTTGCAGAAGGTAGCTGACCGAGTTACCGGAGGTGCAGCCGCTCAGCCCCACGGCCACGAGTGCCATGGTGAGAGAAACTACGGGTCCTGAAATCAAGCGCCATCGCCTCTGCATTTTCGCCCCATGCATCGGAAGTTATCGTCGCCGCCGCCCGGAATTTGCCGTGATTTGCCCACGCCTGCAAGCAATCAGTTGCCGTATTCGCAAGTGACCAGTTTCATTAGGCAAATCCCTCGCGCTTGAGCACCTGCCGGATGCTCATCGCCATCTTGTCCACAATTTCGGCCAACTCACTGTCGCTGGCGTTGTAGGGCGGTGCCAGAATCACGACGTCGCCGTTCACTCCATCGACATTGCCGCCGACAGGATAACAGATGAGTCCGTTGGCCAGGGCCTGTTGCCGGATCTTGACGTTGAGCTTGTGCGCGGCATCGAAGGGCGTCTTCGCCGTCCGGTCGGCCACAAGTTCCGTTGCGATGAAATAGCCGCGGCCACGGATGTCGCCCACGGCCTCAACACCGGACAGCGCATCGGCGATCATGCCCTTCAGCTTCGCTTCATTGGCGGCAACGCGCTCCACCAGCTTCTCGCGCGCCACGATTTTCTGCACGGCCACGCCCGCCGCACAGCAGGCGGTGTGACCGGTGAAGGTGTGGCCCGTCATCACTGTGCCATGCGCTGCCATCAGCGCATCCGAGACCTTGTCGGTATACACCGTTGCACCCAGGGGCAGGTAGCCTGCGGCAAGGCCCTTGGCCATGGGCATGATGTCGGGCTCGGTGCCATCCTGCTCCAGCGCCCGCCATGTGCCCGTCCGCCCCGCGCCGCACATCACCTCATCGGCAATCATCAGCACGCCATGCCGGTCGCAGATCTCGCGCACGCGCCTGGCGTAGCCAGCGGGCGGAGGCACACAACCGCCGGCAGCGCCGACCACTGGCTCGAAGATGAAGGCCGCAATCGTCTCCGGGCCCTCGCGCAGGATGGCCTCTTCCAACTCGCGCGCGCAGGCTTCGCCGGCGCTTTCGGCCGTTGCGCCCGTGATGGGGCGATAGACATTGGCGGGCGAAATCCGCACGGCATCAATGAACCCGCCTTCGAACACGGTGCGACGTTCCTTGAACCCGGACACGCCGAGCGCACCCAGCGTGTTGCCGTGCCAACTGCGTTCCCGCGCAATGAACTTGCGCCGCGATTTCTGTCCGATCGCTGTTTGATACTGCAAGGCAATCTTCAGCGCGCTCTCCACCGCCTCCGATCCGCCCGTGACAAAGACCATGTGGTTGAGCGTGCCGCCGCAGCGCTGGCGGATGATTTCCGTCAACTCGTCCAGCGCATCGGTGGTGAAGTTGTAGCGGTAACCGTGGGCAATGCGGTCCAGCTGCACGCGGATGGCTTCGTTCACTTCCGTATTGGCATGCCCGATGCAATAAACCGCCGGTCCGCCGGACCCGTCGATGTAAACCTTGCCGTCCACATCATGCAGGTAACAGCCCTTGGCCCAAACGACTTTCGGCAATTGGCCCGTGGGCAGGAGGCTGGGCGGAAGATTGGGCGGTGAATTCATGATGGCAGGCTGTTCCTTCGTGTGAATCTGCTGCTAGACTGGCATGGCAAAAGCAGAAAATCCATGATCACACTTTACGACGACATTCAACGCAGCCACGCGCCCGAAACCTTCCTTGTGGCGGGACGCCCGCAACCCATTCCTGAAAAGCCGGTCCGCATCGACATGCTCATGCGGGGCGTGCGCTTTGTCGGAAGCCAGGTGGAGGTGCCACCTCCCATCGGCAACGACATCCTCGCGATGGTGCACGACCAGCGCTATCTCAGCTTCCTCGAAACCCTGCGTGAGCGCTGGGGTCACGTGCCGGAGTCGAGCGATATTCCATTGCCGAATGTCTACGCGATCCAGCGCAGCACCCTGCCGCCCATCGGCTATCCGGAAGCGGTGGTGGGGCAGGCCGGCTATCACCTGGGCGATGGCGCATGCCCGGTGACAGCAGACACGCTTGCCGCCGCCAAGGCCAGTGCGGCCTGTGCCGTGGAAGGAGCACGCCGCATCGGCACAGGCGAGCGCCTTGTCTATGCCCTGTGCCGCCCGCCGGGACATCACGCGGCATCGGACCTCGCGGGAGGCTTCTGCTTCTTCAACAATTCCGCGCTGGCGGCGGAAGTGCTGACGCGGGCCGGGCACCGCACCGCCATCCTCGACATCGACGTGCACCACGGCAATGGCACGGAAGCGATTTTCTATGACCGCGCCGATGTGCTCACCGTCTCGATCCATTGCCATCCCCGGCGATTCTACCCCTTCTTCTGGGGTTATGCCGGCGAGCAGGGCCGGGGCGCGGGCGAGGGCTTCAACCTCAACCTGCCGCTGGAACGTGGCGCGGACATCACGGTCTATCTCGCGGCACTGGAGCTGGCCTTGCAGCGCATCTCCGATTTCGCGCCGACACGCCTCGTGTTGGCCTCGGGTCTCGACATTGCCATTGACGATCCCTTCAAGGCTTTCTCCATCCGCACCGAGGACTTCGCGCAGATCGGCGCCCGCATCGCCGAGATGCGGCTGCCCACGCTGGTGGTGCAGGAGGGTGGCTATCCATCCGAAAGCCTGGGCGACAACCTGGCGTCACTGCTCAAGGGTCTTGGTGCATGAGCGTCGGCTTCCGTCCCATGCGTGACGGGCAGGAGGATGGCGTGGCGGCCATGGTGCGGCAATTGCCGAAGGACCTGGGCTTGCCCGTCGCGCCGAAGCTCACCGGTGAAGCGTTGCGCAAGGCGAAGGGCCTCGTGCATGTCACGGTAGCGGAAGACTCCGGCCTGCTGCTGGGCGCCTGCCTGTGGCTCTTCACCTTCTCCACCTGGCGGGGCTGCAAAGGCATGTATGTCGTCGACCTCTTCGTCATGGAACACGCCCGCGGCAAGAAGGTGGGGGAACGGCTCCTCCAATCCGCAGGCCGCGAAGCAGCCGCGGCGGGCGCGGACTTCATCAAGCTCGAAGTGGATGAAACGAACACGGGTGGACAGCGCTTCTACAGCCGCGTCGGCTTCGGCAAGCACCGTGAGGACGAACTCTTCATACTCGAACCGGACTCCTTCAAGTCTTTCATCGAAAGGAAATGGACATGACCATCAAGACCGTCGGACTGATCGGCGCAGGCCTCATGGGCCATGGCATTGGCAAGAACATCGTGGAGAAGGGCTTCGCGCTCGTCACCATGGCGCGCCGCAACCGCGCGCCGGTGGAGGACCTCATCAAGCGCGGCGCCAGGGAGCTCAAGACTCCCGCCGAAATCGCCGCGGCCAGCGACCTCGTCATCACTGTGGTGACGGACACGCCACAGGTGGAAGACACGGTCTATGGCCCGAACGGCATTCTCGCCTCCGGCAAGAAGGGGCTGATCATTGCCGATTGCTCCACCGCGATTCCGGAATCGACCAAGAAGATCGCCGCCGATTGTGCCGCCAAGGGCATGACCTTCATCGACACGCCCATGACCCGCACGCCCCGCGAAGCCGAGGCCGGAAAACTGGGTCTGATGGTGGGCGGCGACAAGGCCGTGCTGGAGAAGATCCGGCCCGTTCTCGAAACCTTTTCCGATCTCATCATCCACACGGGCGAGGTGGGAACGGCGCATCAGGTGAAGCTCATCAACAACTTCCTGTCGCTCGGCCATGCCGCCATTGCCGCGGAGGCCATCAGTGTCGCGGCCAAGGCGGGCGTTGACATGACTTCGCTGCGCGACATCGTCATGGGCGGCGGCGCTGCTTCGGTGATGTTCGGACGGCTTATCAATGTGCCGCTCAGCGACGACGACAGCCACGCGAAGTTCGCCATCCGCAACGCCCGCAAGGACCTGCGCTACTATACCAACATGACGGAGAACATGCCGGTCGCTTCGCCCATCGCCGAGGCAATCCACCAGACCTTCGTTCTGGCCGACACGCTGGGCTATGGCGAACGCTTCGTGCCGCGCCTCATCGACATGATGGTGAAGAACAGTGGCGGCAAGGCTTAAGCGGCGGAGGCGTCCGGACCTGCCTTCTGGGTCAGCGGCAACCACAGGGTAAAGCGCGAGCCGCGGCCAGGCTGGGAAACAATCTCCAGCCCGCCGCCATGCAGTTCCGCGATCTTTTCAACCGCGGGAACGCCGAGGCCCGTGCCGAAGGATTTCGTCGTGAACAGCGGCTCGCGAATATGCGCCATCACGTCGGAGGGAATGCCCGGGCCGTTGTCCTCCACATCGATCTCCGCACCACGCTGAGTGAGCCGCGTCGTGAGCGTGATGTGAGGCACGCTGCCGGCAAACTTCACCAGCACCCTGTTGGAATCCATCATGGCCTCGCAGGCATTGGAGACCAGATTTGCAACGGCGCGGCGCAGGCGGTCGGGATCAAAAGCGATCTTCTGCCCGCCCAGCCCCAGATTGCAGGTGATCGTGACGGTATCGGGCAGCGCTGTCGCTTCCTCGTTCATGGCGTTGGCCAGCCAATCATCAAGGTCGATCTGTTCAACCACGGGCTTGCTGGTACGGGAGAAGTCGAGAAGCTGCGTGATGATGCTGTCGCAACGCCTGATGCCGGCGTCGATGCGGTCGAGGATCGTGTCGAACTCGAACTGCTGGGGCTGCAGCTTGCGGCGGAGAAGAAAGGTTGAGGTGCGGACGCCGCCCAGCGGATTGCGGATTTCGTGCGCGACCGTGGCGACGACCTGGCCGAGCTGCGCCATCCGGCCCTTGTTGATGATCTCCGTCTGCGCCGTGCCCAGTTGCCTGATCTTGTCGGACAGCTCCATGTTGAGGCGCGAGATGTCGTCGTTCAATCCCTGCAGGTGGCTGGCGGTGTCCTGCGCTTCGCTTTCCCGGATGCGCGCCGCGTCAGCCAGGGCGCGGCTCTGGCGGATCAGACGGTCGGACAGGAGCAGGCCCGCCACCGCCGCAGCGGAGAGAAGGCCGAGGAGAAGGTAGTTGGTGCGACGTGTCTTGTCTGCCAATTCCACATTCTTGCTGGATTTGAAACTGCTGTTGGGAACGCCGGCCCACAGCATCCACGGACTGCGCGCATCCTTCACACCGAAGGTGAGCGCCTCGGAATAGATCAGCGTGGGGTCCGGCTTTCCTTCCGCCACGTGTTGCAGGGACTGTTGCGGAATTGTACTCGCCGCCGCCGCGACCACATAGCCATTGCCGGTGTTCACCAGGGCATACTTGCTGTCATGGATCAGCCCCTGGATGGCGCGCGTCAGGATGATGGCTGAGACAAGGCCCCGGATCTTTCCATCGACTCCGTAGAAGGGAACTGAAAAGATGACGCCGGAACGGTCGGCATCTGCGCGCGAGGAAATGAACAGGGTGTTGTCGCAGGTGACGACCTCCGGTCCCGCGATGATCGGGACATCGAGCGTGCCCCCGCTGCCCAGCGCCGGCCGGTGCGCCTTGAACCACGCGGCATGATCCATCAACTGCGCGTATTCGAATTTCTCGATCTCTTCCGGCCCGGTGCTTTCCGCCGACTTCACCTTCTCGGGCGCATTGAAGCGTTCGGCGGAAGACATGTTCAGGCCGGCATTGAAGATGAGCTCATCGAACATGATGATGGGCTCTTCGTTTCGGCCCGTGATGGGATCAAAGCGGCCCGCATCGAATGCGATGGGGGTGAAATAGACCTCGGACACAGACACGCTGGCGGCGAGGTTGTTGTACATCTGCTGGATGGTGACGCGGGTCTCCGGCGTGAGGTTCTCGCCATGGCGATTGAGCGCCCGCACGCCTGGCAGCGATGACAGCGTTCTCAGGTTCTCATAGATGGAGCGGAATGGCCGCTCCAGCACGACTGCTGCCGTGCGGGTTTCCGAGCGGGCATCGCGCACAAAGCCTTCTTGCGCCAGGCTGCGGGCCGACTGCCATTGCAGGTGAATGCCGACGGCAATCAACGCCGTCAATCCCACAATGCCCGCGAGGCCCGCGATGCGCAGTTTCAACATGTCGGCCCATTTCCCCCCACTTTGGTGTTCTGGCCAAACTTGGTTAACAGGTTTTTACCGGATTGCCCCGGGACGGCACGCCCGTCCTGCTGTTGACACCGTTCACCGGGCGTGTTTCGAGGAGCAAACACTGTTGAATCAGGGGATCAGATGACCATTGCATTCGTATTTCCAGGGCAGGGCAGCCAGGCTGTTGGCATGGGCAAGGCACTGTCCGACAACTTTGCCGCCGCCCGTGCGGTCTTCGCCGAAGTGGATGAGGCACTGTCGCAGAACCTCTCGCACCTCATGTGGGACGGCCCCGAAGCCGAGCTGACCCTCACGGAAAACGCCCAGCCGGCCCTGATGGCCGTCAGCATGGCCGTGGTGCGCGTGTTGGAGGCAGAGCAGGGGATCACGGTGGCGAACACCGCGGCTTGCGTTGCTGGTCACTCGCTTGGCGAATATTCGGCCCTCGCTGCAGCAGGCACATTCTCGGTCGCCGATACAGCGCGCCTCCTCAAAATCCGCGGCAAGGCCATGCAGGCCGCGACGCCGGTCGGTACGGGAGCGATGGCCGCTCTGCTCGGCCTCGATTTCGCCACCGCCGCGGCAGCAGCAGCGGAAGGCGCACAGGGTGAGGTGTGCCAGGCCGCCAACGACAACAGCGATGGGCAGGTGGTGATCTCCGGCCACAAGGCGGCGGTGGAACGCGCTGCTGAAATCGCCAAGGCGAAAGGTGCCAAGCGCGCCGTGATGCTGCCCGTCTCCGCACCTTTCCATTGCGCCCTCATGCAACCCGCTGCGGATGCCATGGCCGAGGCGCTTTCGAAGGTGAAGATGAATGCGCCCGTGGTGCCGGTCATTGCCAACGTGAAGGCGGGTCCGCTCACCGATCCGGCGGCCATCCGCGACTCGCTTGTGGCCCAGGTCACCGGCACGGTGCGCTGGCGCGAATGCGTGGCGCACATGGCCGCGCAGGGTGTTACCCTCTTCGTGGAACTGGGCTCGGGCAAGGTGCTCACCGGGCTTGCGAAAAAGAATGCCCCCGCCGCCCAGGCGATCGCGATCGGCACGGCGGATGATTTCAACACTGCTCTTCCCCTCTTGAAAGGTTGAACCAAGATGTTTTCTCTCGCAGGCAAGACAGCTCTCATTACCGGCGCATCGGGCGGGATTGGTGCGGCCGTGGCCAAGGCGCTGCACGCGGCAGGCGCCACCATCACCATCTCGGGCACGCGCGCCAATGTGCTGGAAGAGTTGAAGGCCGCGCTGGGCGGCGAGCGCGTGCATGTGGTGCCGTGCAATCTTTCCAGTGCGGAAGATGTGGAAAAGCTCGTGCCATCTGCCGAGGCGGCGATGGGTGGCCTCGATATTCTCGTCAACAATGCCGGCATCACCCGCGATGGCCTTGCCATGCGCATGAAGGATGACGACTGGCAGGCGGTGCTGGACGTAAACCTCACGTCCTCGTTCCGCCTTGCCCGTGCTGCCATGAAGCTGATGATGAAGAAGCGCTGGGGCCGCATCGTTTCGGTGACCTCCGTGGTGGGCGTCACCGGCAATCCGGGGCAGGCGAACTACGTTGCCAGCAAGGCGGGCCTCATCGGCCTGTCGAAGTCGCTGGCGCAGGAACTGGCCAGCCGCAACGTCACCGTGAACTGCGTCGCGCCCGGCTTCATCGCCACCGCCATGACGGAAGCGCTGAACGACAAGCAGAAGGAAGCGATCCTGGGCCGCATCCCGGCGGGCCGCATGGGCTCATCGGATGATATTGCTGCCGCCGTGCTCTATCTCGCTTCGGAAGAGGCGGGTTACGTCACGGGCCAGACGCTGCACGTCAACGGCGGCATGGCGATGATCTAGCGGGGCTTCGCCGTTTCGGCGGCGAAGTCGCGGATCTCCTGCAGGAAGATCTCGCCCAGCTGTTCCAGTTTGCTGGCGCCCACGCCATTCACCTCGGCGAAATCCCATTTCGTCAGGGGTTTCTTCTGCGCCATGTCGATCAGGCTGCGGTCGGAGAAGATGATGTAGGCGGCAACGCCGCGCTGCTTGGCGAGCTTGAGGCGAAGCGCCTTGAGCCGCGCCAGCAATTCATCCGCCTGCGAGTCGAGTGGCGCGCCAGCGGAACCTGAGTCCACCCGCTTGTCCTTGCGGGTCTGGCGCACCATGTCGGGGCGATACTGGAACGGCAGTTCGCCATCGAGCAGGCGCCGCCCCTTGGCTGACAGCGACAACCCGCCGAAGCCTGCCACGTCGAGCGTCAGCATGCCGCCGCCCACAAGTTGCCGGATGAAGGATTGCCAGTGGCTGCGGCTGTGGGCCTTTCCGGCACCGAACATGGGAAGCGCCGCATGTCCGGCATTCATCACCTTGTCGCTCGACTTGCCGAGCAGGATGTCGGCGATGTGCGCGGCGCCATAGCGTTCACCGCTCGCCTGCATGGCGGAACACACAAGCCGCGCTTCCACCGTGCCATCCACACGCTCCACGGGGTCGAGACAGACGTCGCAGTTTCCGCAAGGCTCTGAATATTCCCCGAAGTAGCCGAGCAGGGACTGCCGGCGGCAATCCGGTGCTTCGCAATAGGCGACCAGTGCATCGAGCCGCTTGTGTTCGCGTCGCGCCCGCTCGGCACCAGCCCCTTCATCATCAATGAAACGCCGCCGCATCTGGATGTCCTGAAGCCCGAAGACCATGTGCGCATCCGCCGGCGTACCGTCGCGGCCCGCGCGCCCGATTTCCTGATAATAGGAATCGAGATTCTGCGGCAGGTCGGCATGGAAGACGAAGCGTACATCTGGCTTGTCGATGCCCATGCCGAAGGCAATCGTGGCACACACGATGATGCCTTTCTCGGTCATGAACAGGTTCTGCGCGTTGGCCCGTTCATCCGCCGAAAGCCCCGCGTGATAGGCCACGGCCCGGTGCCCGCTGGCGGCAAGCACCTGCGCCCATTCCTCCACGCTGCGGCGCGACAGGGCATAGACAATGCCGCTCTCGCCGCGGCGTTCTTCGAGGAAGGAGAGCAGTTGCTGCCGCGTGCTGTTCTTGGGGCGGACTGTGAGCCGGATGTTGGGACGGTCGAAGCCGGACACGAACTCCTTCACGCTGCCGCCGAACAGCTTCGCCACGATGTCACGCCGCGTCACTTCATCCGCCGTGGCGGTGAAGGCACCGATGGGGACGCCCGGAAATGCACCGCGCAAGGTTTTCAGCGCATCGTATTCCGGGCGGAAGGAGGCACCCCACTGCGACATGCAATGCACCTCATCGACGGCGATGAGGCCGATCTCCAACCGGCGCAGGGCCGCAATCATGCGCTCGGTCATCAATCGCTCGGGCGAGAGATAGAGCAGGCGCACCTCGCCCGACGCCACCCGCTTCCAGACCGCCACGTTGTCGTCGCGGCCTGCGGAGGAGTTGATTGTCTCGGCGGCGACACCGGCAAGTTTGAGGGCGGCGACCTGGTCCTGCATCAGCGCCACAAGCGGCGAGACCACGATGCCAAGGCCGGTCCGCACCAGGGCCGGCACCTGGTAGCACAGGGATTTTCCCGCGCCCGTCGGCATCACCGCCAGCGCATGATTGCCCGACGCAAGCTGCGCCACGATCTCTTCCTGACCGGGGCGGAAACTGTCGTAGCCAAAGACGCTGCGGAGAATGTGATGAGGACCGGACAAGGGCGAATCGCGATTTCTGTGCAGGCCTGTCTATCCAAGCCACGACCAGTGCGCGAGGAAACAGTGGCGGCCGTGCGGCTTGCACCGCGTGGCAATGTCATGCTTAAACCTCATTATTCGAGAGCTGAAATAAATCGGCCACACCCCAGGGAGAACGTCCATGCGCCTGTCTCGCCGCGCCTTCGGTGCGGGTCTTGCCGCCACGGCTGTCGCCATGTCTGTTGCGCCCGCCCGCGCCGCTGAACCGGGCCACGTCCTGCGTTCGTGGTATTCGCTGATCCTGGAACTGGTGCGCCAGACCCCCACATATTCTCCGCCCGTGGCCGCGCGCGCCTTCGCCTATCTCGGTATCACCACGTTTGAAGCCGTGGCCAGCGGTTCGACAGTGCTGCAGTCACTGGCCGGGCAGGCGCGCAAGCTGGCCGATGTGCCGCAACGCAAGGCGGGTGCCACGTACGACAATGCGGTGATCGTGCATGCGGCCATGGCCTATGCCGCGCAAACCTATTTCGGCAACACCGGTCCTTCGGGTTTGAGGGCCATGAAGGCGCTTGAAAAGAGGCTGCACAAGGAAGCCGCGCAAGGCCTCGACAACAGCGTCTGGGAAGAAAGTGCCGCTTACGGCAAACAGGTCGCTGAACACATTCACGCCTGGTCCATGGGCGATGGCGGCGCGGTGGTGGAAAACCTCGGCTTCCCCGGGGAATGGACCCTGACGAAAGGCCCCGCCCATTGGGTGCCGACCAACACGCTTGCCCTGCAACAGAAGCCGCTGCTGCCGCACTGGGGCGAGTGCCTGCCCATTGCCATGCCGGAGAACGGCGCGTGCCCCCTGCCGCCGCCGCCCGCCTACAGCGAGGATGCCAATTCCGAATTCTACAAGCAGGCCGTTGAGGTTTGCGAGACCGGCAAGACCCTGACGCTGGAGCAGAAGGCCATTGCGCGCTTCTGGTCGGATGATCCCATGCTCTCGCCCACGCCGCCCGGGCACTGGATGTGGATCGCCTTGCAGATTTTCGAGAAAGAAAACACCGATCTCGAAAAATCGGTGGAAGTGCTGGCCCGCGTCGGCATCGCCATCAGCGATGGTTTCATCGCCTGCTGGAAGAGCAAGTTCGAATACGACCTGGTGCGCCCGGTCACATATATCAAGCGCATCATTGACAAGACGTGGGAGCCGCTGCTGATCACGCCGCCCTTCCCGGAATATCCGAGCGGACACTCCACCCAGTCCGGTGCTGCAGCCGTGGTTCTGGCCAAGGACTTCGGCGACAACTTCGCCTTCACCGATGCAACACACGCGCGCGATGGACTGGCACCGCGTAATTTCAAGACCTTCTGGGCAGCGGCAGAAGAAGCAGCGATTTCGCGCCTCTACGGAGGCATTCACTACCGTGCGGCCATTGACCAGGGGTTGGAGCAGGGCAAATGCGTCGGCAATTTCGTCAATATGTTGAAGACAAGAAAAGCGTGAGGCGTGCGGCCGCGTTTGCATTGCTGGTGCTGGCGGGTCCGGCACAGGCGGCGGAATCCGTCCTGACCTTCGAGGACCAGACCAAATCCTCCGGACTCGTCTCCGTTTATGCTGGCGACTACGACTTCACCGTGGGTGGCGGCGCGACCAGTTTTGACTGCAATGGTGACGGCTTCTCCGAACTGTTGCTGGCGGGCGGCGAGAACCGCGCCACGCTGTTCCAGAACAACAGCACGCAGGGCGGAGACCTCCGCTTCGCCGCCATCGAATCCGGGCTGGAATTGACGCGCGTCCTCGGCGGCTATCCCATCGACATCAATGCCGACGGCAACATGGATGTGGTGATCCTGCGCTCCGGCGAAAACGTGGTGATGAAGGGCCTCGGCAATTGCCAGTTCACCCGCGCCAACGAGGAGTGGGGCTTCGCGGGCGGAAATGCCTGGTCCACTGCCTTTGCGGCAACATGGGAGAACGGTGCCAACTGGCCCACCATCGCCATCGGCAACTACGTCGACCGCTTTGAGGAAATCTCGCCCTGGGGGTCCTGCACCGACAACTGGCTGCACCGCCCCGACGGAACCGCCCGGCACTTCGCGGCACCTCTGCCGCTCAAGCCAAGTTTTTGCCCTCTGTCGATCATGTTCACGGACTGGTCGCGCCGCGGCACGCCGGACCTTCGCGTCTCCAATGACCGGCAATATTATGAAGGCGGGCAGGAGCAGATGTGGCGTATGGCGGCGGGGCAGCCGCCGCAACTCTATTCCGACAAGGAAGGTTGGAAGTACGTGCGCATCTGGGGCATGGGCATGACGAGCTACGATCTGAATTTTGATCAGTACCCGGAGTATTTCCTCACCAGCATGGCCGACAATCGCCTGCAGTCGCTGGCGGCCATCCCCGAGCAGGGGAAGCCCAAACCCTCCTACAAGGAAATCGCCTTCTCGCTTGGCCTCACCGCGCACCAGCCGTTCACGGGCGGAGACGTGCGTCCATCGACGGCCTGGCATTCGCAATTCGAAGACGTCAACAATGATGGCCGCGTCGATCTCTTCATCGCCAAGGGCAACGTGGCGGAGATGCCGGACTTCGCCCAGAAGGATCCGAACAACCTCCTGATCCAGCAGTCCGATGGCAAGTTCATCGAGATGGCCGACAAGGCAGGCGTGGCCTCCACCAACACGGCGCGCGGGGCCCTCGTGGCCGATTTCAATCTTGATGGCAAGCTTGATATCGTGGTCGTAAACCGTTGGGTGAACGCGGAAATCTGGAAGAACACCTCCACCGGCCTCGGCCACTTCCTGAGCTTCCGCTTGCGCCAGGACGGGCCAAACCGCGACGCCGTCAACGCCTGGATTGAAGTGAAGCGCGGCGACGGCAAGGTGATGCGCCGCGAATTGTATTCTGGCGGCGGCCATGTCTCCGGCGCGCTCGACTGGTGGCAGTTCGGCGTGGGCGATCTCGCCCGCGCGGAGGTGCGCGTGATCTGGCCCGACGGCGAAGAGGGCCCCTGGGCCACGCTGGACACGGATGCCTTCTATGTGCTGGAGCGGGGCAAGCCCGCCCTTCACTGGAGTCCTGCGAAAGCACCTTGAGAGAATTCTCGCGCCCTGTCCTCGCCACCTGGCTTCTCGGATTCACGCAGATCTTCGGATACGGGTCGCTGTATTACAGCTTCTCGATCCTCGCTGACGATATTGCCGCCTCCTTCAACTGGACCAAGGCCGGCTTCTTCGGCGTCTTTTCGCTGGCCTTGCTGTCGGGTGCCGTGGTGGCGCCCTTCGTGGGCCGCGCCCTCGACCGGTTCGGCGCTGCCCGGATGATGAGCTTCGGCACGATCCTGAGTTCATTCATGCTGTCGGCGACGGCGCTCGCGCCCGGCCCCGTCACCTTCACGTTTGCCCTCATGCTGATGCAGGTTGTGTCCTGCTTCGTGCTCTATGACGCGGCCTTTCCGGCTCTCGTGCAGATGACGCCGGGCAATGGCCGCCGACGCATCATCCAGCTCACGCTCATCGCAGGGTTTGCCTCGTCGCTGTTCTGGCCGCTGACGAGCTGGATCGATCACTTCCTCGGCTGGCGGTTGACGCTTGCCGTCTATGCCATGGCCAATCTTGCCATCTGTTTTCCGGCCCATCTCGCTGTGGCGCGCTGGACCCGCGCCATGGTCAGTGCGCCGCCGCCGGCCGCAGCGCCAGAACCGGTGCAGGTCTATGCCAAGGTGCCGGAGCAACACCTCGCCGCTGCCATGTGGCTGGTGACGGCCGGCTTCGCGCTGTCGAGCCTTGCCCTTTCCGCCGTGCTCTCCCAGATGGTTCCGCTCTTGCAGGCGCTGGGATTTGGCAGCGGATCGCTCGCCGTATCGACCCTGTTCGGCCCTGCGCAAGTGGCCGTGCGTTTTGGCAACCTGATTTTTCCGGGACAACGCCACCCCATCATCGTCGGTATTTTCGCGCTGGCCCTCTTGCCGCTTGGATTGGTGATCGCTGCCTTGGGCGCACCAGCATTTGCCGCCGCAGTCGTGTTCGTCGTGCTGGTCGGCCTCAGCTCGGGCCTGAAGAGCATCGTGCAGGGAACAGTGCCCCTCATCCTGTTTGGCCCAAAGGGCTATGGTTCGCGCCTCGGTGTGATGGCCGGTTTCCGCTACGCGTCCGGCGCCATTGCGCCCTTTGCTTTTTCACTGGTGAGCGGAATGACATCGGCGCCCATTGCCGCGGTCGGATTCGCCGCCATGGGGCTCCTTGGGGTCGGAGCCCTGTGGCAGGTGAGCCGTTATCTCCAGCCGCATGCTCCATGAGGCCCCCCCGCAGACCCCGCGATCACGTTGCAAGATGCTGGAATGCAACCGCATTTTTACCCCTTTTGACGCCTGCCAGAACTGTGCTACTTACGCCCCGCGGCTTGAGGGGGACCCCATGCAAGGTGTCCGGACCGCCAGGGCGTGAGAAAAGTAATTAGGACAATTGCACATGAGCGATATCGCTGAACGGGTTAAGAAGATCGTTGTCGAGCACCTGAGCGTGGACGGCGACAAGGTGAAGGCTGAAGCCAGCTTCATCGACGATCTCGGTGCCGACAGCTTGGACACCGTTGAACTCGTGATGGCCTTCGAGGAAGAGTTCGGCATCGAAATCCCGGACGACGCCGCTGAAACCATCCAGACGGTCGGCGACGCCGTGAAGTTCATCGAAAAGGCCCAGGCCTGAGCGGTGCGCCTGGCAGAGAATGCCGGGCTGATTTGAATTCGCGGAAACGCGGGGGCAGGGCTTGAAAATCCTGTGGCCCCGCGTTTTCCTGTGAATTTATGGTTTTGTTGCACTTCCATGAAGAGGGAATGACATGCGGCGTGTGGTCGTCACTGGTATGGGAATCGTTTCGCCACTGGGCACGGGCGTTGAAGCCACGTGGTCTAACATGCTGGCGGGCAAGTCTGGCGCAGGCCCCATCACGCGGTTTGATGCCTCTGATCTGCCAAGCCGCATCGCCTTTGAAGTGAAGGAAGGCGACGGCAGCAACGGCACCCTCAATCGCGACGACTGGGTCGATTCCAAGGATCAGCGTCGCTACGACGACTTCATCCAGTTCGCCCTCATCGCGGCCAAGCAGGCCATGGCGGATTCGGGCCTTGAACTGAAGACCGAGGACGAGCGCTACCGCGCCGGCGTTCTCGTGGGCTCCGGCATCGGCGGCCTCACCAACATCCAGGACACGACGCTCCTCATGGCCGAGAAGGGCCCGCGCCGCGTCTCGCCCTTCTTCATTCCGGGCTCGCTCATCAATCTTGCCGGCGGCCTCATCTCCATCAACTTCGGCCTCAAGGGACCGAACCACGCCGTTGTCACGGCCTGCGCCACGGGCACCCATGCGATTGGCGATGCTGCGCGCATCATCGCCGTGGGCGATGCCGACGTGATGGTCGCTGGCGGCGCCGAATCAGCGATCTGCCGTATCGGCATCGCGGGCTTCATTGCCTGCAAGGCGCTGTCCTCCGCCTTCAACGACGCGCCGGAAAAGGGCTCGCGTCCTTACGACAAGGACCGGGACGGCTTCGTCATGGGTGAAGGCGCAGGCATTCTGGTTCTTGAGGAATACGAACATGCCAAGGCGCGTGGCGCGAAGATCTACGGCGAACTGATCGGCTACGGCATGTCGGGCGACGCCTACCACATCACCGCACCATCGGAAGATGGTGATGGCGCCTTCCGCTGCATGCAGGCGGCCCTGAAGCGCGCCGGCATTCCTGCTGGCGAAATTGACTACATCAACGCTCACGGCACCTCGACGCCGCTCGGCGACGAGATCGAATTGCGCGCCGTCGAACGCCTCATCGGCAACAACGCCGCGCGCGTCGCCATGTCGTCAACCAAGTCCGCCGTCGGCCATCTGCTCGGTGCTGCGGGTGCCGTGGAAGCTGTGTTTTCGCTTCTGGCCATGCGCGACAACATTTGCCCGCCCACGTTGAACCTCGACAATCCGTCGGTGGAAACGGCGATGGATCTTGTGCCGCACACGGCCAAGAAGAAGGAAATCAACACAGTTCTGTCCAATTCCTTTGGTTTTGGTGGCACGAACGCCTCATTGATTTTCCGCCGCGCCACGGCGTAAGAATGGGGTCGAGAGGGCCCCGCGATTGACCAGTGATCAACCGATCAGACTGCCGGATACAGACAAGCGAAAGCGCCGCCGCTCGGCAGTCGCACGTGTGCTGGGCTGGCTGATCCTGCTCGGCGTCTTCACGGCTGTTGCAGCAGGGGCCGCCGGTTCCTGGCTCTACGCCAACTACACCGCCCCCGGTCCGCTCACGCAATCAGCCATCGTCGATGTTCCCAAGCAGCTTGACCGCATGAAGGTGGCGCATCTGCTCAAGGAGAAAGGCGTCGTCTCCGATGCCATGACCATGGGACTGGCCTCGATTGTGCAGGGCTATCGTGGTGCCTCGATGAAGGCGGGCGAATATGAGTTCCCCGCCGGAGCCTCCATGGCTGACGTGTTCAACATCATGGCCTCGGGCCGGGTCGTCACCTACAAGATGACAGTGCCGGAAGGCTGGACCAGCGAAATGGCCATCTCCCGCCTGCGCGAACAGGAGCCGATGACGGGCGATGTGACCGCCGTTCCGCCGGAAGGTGCCGTCATCGCCAACACCTATCTTTATGCGCGTGGCAAATCCCGGCAGGAACTGCTGGACGAGATGATCGCAGCGCAACGCAAGCTCATCGACGAAGTGTGGGCCCGCAAGCCCGCCGATTCGATTCTCAAGTCGAAGGAAGAGATGGTGACGCTTGCCTCCATCGTCGAAAAGGAAACGGCCAAGCCCGAGGAACGTCCGCGCGTGGCAGCGGTGTTCATCAACCGCCTGAAGTCGGGCATGCGCCTGCAATCCGATCCGACCATCATCTATGGCATCGCCGCCGGCAAGGGCAGGCTGGACCGGCCAATCACCCAGGCCGACATCGAGGCCGAGACGCCCTACAACACTTACCGCATCAACGGACTGCCGCCCGGGCCTATTGCATCGCCCGGCAAGGATGCGATGGAAGCTGTCATCAATCCCGCTCCGGTCAACGACCTCTATTTCGTGGCAGATGGCACGGGTGGGCATGTCTTCGCGGCGACCTTGGAAGAGCACAATGCCAACGTGAAGAAATGGCGCGCCATCGAAGCAAGTCAGCCCGCCGCCGGAACGCCTCAAACGCCCGCGCCGGCACCTGCGCCCGCCGCACCCGAGACGGACGCGGCAGTCGATCCTGCACCCGCTCAGCCGGACGCCCAGCAGGCGGCCCTGCCGAATGTGGGCGAGGAAGAAGCGGCCACTGCCGTCGCCAACCAGAAGACGGTCGATCCTGTCCCGGCTCCCGCGGGTGAAACCGCTGCGGCCGCTCCCGCCGTTGCCGCAACACCGGACCCCGCCGCGGCGGCTGCGGACGCCAAGCCCGCACTGAAACCCGGAACGCTTGTGAAGGTGGGCGATACGCTGGTGCCCATTCCCGCCCTCAAGAAGAAGAAGCCCTGACGCCGCCCAGGCTCCGCCGTGGGCGCGTTGTGCCGCGTTTCCCTTGCACGTCCTGATGCGCTACCAGTCTGGGGGAGCAACGATTCAGGGCACACCCACATGACGATTACCTCCATGACTGGCTTTGCCCGTGACTCCGGCAGCCTTGGCGATTGGTCGTGGCAGTGGGAATTGAAGAGCGTGAACGGCAAGGCACTGGACGTGCGCCTGCGCCTGCCGCCAGGCCTCGAACACCTGGATGCCGAGGTGCGCCAGCGCATCCAGAAAGTCATGAAGCGCGGCAACCTTCAGGTTGGCCTCAATCTGAGCAACAGCAACACGCGCGAAACGGTGACGGTGAACCAGCCCTTGCTGGCAGAACTCACGGCCATCGCCGGGCGCTTGCGTGCCGAAATAAATGCCCCACCCCTGCAGGCTGAATCCCTGCTGGCTTTGCGTGGCGTGCTGGAACCGGTGCGCAGCGAAGTCTCGGAGGAGGAAGCAGCGGCGCGTGACAGGGCGCTGATGGAAAGTTTTGAACGTGCCCTCATCGCCTTGCAGGCGGCACGTGCCGAGGAAGGCAAGCGGCTTCTCGCCGTGTTGAAGGAACAATTGCAGAAGGTCGCAGCGCTCGCCGTGGCGGCGCGTGACAATCCCGCCCGCGCACCCGATGCCATCCGCAGGCGTCTGCGCGATCAGGTGGCACGCCTGATGGAGACGGGCGCCAGCTTCGATGAGCAGCGTCTGCACCAGGAAGCCATGATGGTGGCGACCCGCAGCGACATCCAGGAGGAACTGGACCGGCTGTTTTCCCATGTGGAAGCAGCGGGCGTGCTATTGGCGGCGGGTGAACCGGTGGGCCGCAAGTTTGATTTCCTCGCGCAGGAATTCAACCGCGAGGCCAACACGCTGTGTTCCAAGGCGATCGACAAGAGCCTGACCGCGATTGGCCTTGACCTCAAGACCGTGATCGACCAGATGCGCGAACAGGTTCAGAACATTGAGTGACGGCATGGCAACCCTGACGCAAATTCCCCGCCGCGGTCTACTTCTCGTGATGTCGTCGCCCTCCGGCGCGGGCAAGACCACGCTGTCGCGCAAGCTGCTGGCAGCCGACAGCAACATCACCATGTCGGTCTCGGTGACAACCCGCAAACCCCGTCCCGGTGAAGTGGAAGGCAAGGATTACAGCTTCATCTCGCAGGAGCGCTTCACCGGCATGGTGGAGAAGAAGGAACTGCTGGAGTGGGCCAACGTCTTCGGCAATTCCTACGGCACGCCCCGCGCGCCGGTGGAAGAGGCGCTGAGGGCTGGACGTGATGTGCTGTTCGACATCGACTGGCAGGGCACCCAGCAACTCGCCGAGAACATGAAGGACGACCTTGTCCGCTTGTTCATCCTGCCGCCCACGGCGGATACACTGCGCGAGCGCCTGATCAAGCGGGCGCAGGATTCATCCACCGTCATCGCCAAGCGCATGGCCGAGGCAAGCCATGAGATCAGTCACTGGCCCGAATACGACTACATCATCGTCAACGACGAGGTGGAAGAGAGCCACCGCATGGTGGTGGCCATCCTGACCGCCGAACGCCTCCGCCGCCACCGCCAACTGGGATTGAGCGAATTCGTCCGTGGACTGACGAAAAAACTTTGACGCTTGGGTTGCCCACCTGAGGCGGGCCATGACGCTTGGCAAGGTGGAGCGCTCCCTGCCTGTCAGACCTGCAGGGCAAGCCGTGCAAAATCGGCCACGGTCAATTCTTCCGCCCGCGCCGTCGGTGCTATGCCCAGCGGCTCCAGCACGGCTTCGGGAACGTCGAACACAGATTTCAGACTTTGCCGCAGCATCTTCCGCCGTTGGCCGAAAGCCGCCGCCGTCACCCGTTCCAATGTTTTCACGTTGCAGGCAATGGCCGGGACAATGGGCAGGAGTTGCACGATCGATGAGGTCACCTTGGGCGGCGGCGTGAAGGCGCTGCGGTGCACGTCGAACATCTTGTGCACCGTGCAACGCCACTGGCACAGCACGGTCAACCTCCCATAATGCTCGGAACCCGGCGCCGCGGCAATGCGGTCCGCCACTTCCTTCTGGAACATCAGCGTCAGGGAGGAGAACCACGGCGGCCACGGTCCTTCCGTCAGCCACCCGGTCAACAGCGGCGTCCCGATATTGTAGGGCAAATTGGCGACGATCTTGGCAGGACCATGCACGGTGGACGCCCAGTTCACTGCCAGCGCATCACCCGCGATCACCGTGAGGCGCCCTGGATAGGCCGCCTCGATCTCCGCAAGCGCGGCGAGGGCACGCTGGTCCCGCTCCACCGCGATCACCTGCTTCGCGCCCTCCATCAGGAGCGCACGTGTAAGGCCACCAGGCCCCGGCCCGATTTCGACGATCGTGAAACCCTCGAAGGGTGCCGCCGTCCGCGCAATGCGGCGCGTGAGGTTCAGGTCGAACAGGAAATTCTGGCCGAGTGATTTCTTGGCGGCGAGTCCATGGGCCTCGATCACCTCGCGGAGCGGCGGCAGGCCGTCGTCGGTCGTCATGGCTGCTGGCTGTGCCGCGCCATGTCGCGAGCCAGCGTAAGGGCGGCGATCAGGCTTTCGGCATGGGCGGTGCCTGTGCCCGCAAGCCCCAGCGCCGTTCCGTGGTCCGGCGAGGTACGGATGAAGGGCAGGCCCAGCGTCACGTTCACGCCGCCGTGGAAATCCAGTGTCTTCACGGGGATCAACGCCTGGTCGTGATACATGCAGAGAATGGCGTCATAGCGCGCCCTCTCCTGGGGGAAAAAGGCGGTGTCGGCGGGGAGCGGTCCCCGCACGTCCAGTCCGTCCTGCTTCAGACGCGCGATGGCGGGAATGATGGTGTCGATCTCCTCTCGCCCCATGGCGCCGTTCTCGCCCGCATGGGGATTGAGGCCCGTGACGGCGATCCGCGGCGCGGCGATGCCGAACTGCGTCTTCAATGCGTCATGTACGACGCGCGCCTGCGCCATGATGGCATCACCGCTGAGGTGCAGTGGCACATCCTTGAGCGCGATGTGCACCGTCACCGGGACGGCGCGCAGTCCGCCGCCCACCAGCATCATTACTTCATGCACCACATGCCCGCGTTGCTGAGCCAGATGGGCGAGATAGTCCGTGTGGCCCTGGTGCGTGAAGCCGGCAGCGTATAGCGCTTCCTTCTGGATCGGGCACGTGACCATGCCTGACGCAGCGCCGGACATGCAGGCCTCCACCGCTTCATCGATGGCCGCGATCACCCACGGCGCCGTCTCCGGGCGAAATGCGCCGCACACCGGTTGTGCCGTCAGTGGCCGGTGCAGGATGGGAAGAGCGTCAGAAAAGCAGGAGGGTGCTTCCGCCAACGACGAAATTGTGCGCAGGGCAACAGGAAGATGGGCTGCCACACAACGCTCTTGCAGCAGGTCCGCATCGCCAATCAGGCAGAAGGCAAGGGTGGCATCGTGGCGGAGAGCCGCCCAGGCCTTCGCGGTGATTTCAGGCCCAACACCGCCGGGCTCACCCGGGGTCAGGACAAGCGGCTTATTCGGCATACGACGGATCGCGGTATTCGATCAGCAGACCCTTGCGCATCAGCGCGCTGTATTTGGCTTCGATGCCATCATATTTCTCGTTCACCAGCGCGGCCTTGATCTGGTCGCGTGTCGGCATCTGCGCCTTGGGCATGGGCGGCGTGATCTTGCGCGAGCCACAATAGCCCCAGAGCTGCAGGCCCTTGGGCGAGCGGAAGGGGCCGATGGCCTTGCCCGGACCAGCCTTGGCGAATTCCTTCTTCAACTGCGGCGGCACGCGACGGCCATCCGCCTCGATTTTCTTGCCCACCTTCACGTTGAAGATTCCGGAGGCAGCAGAGCGCGCCGAGGCGCAGCCCTTGAAGCGCGAGGCATAGAGCGCAACGTCTGCCGCGCGCGCCTGCAACAGGTCGGGGCTGTCCACAGGGAAATTGATTTCGAGAATTTCCATCACGGTCACGGGCTGCATGCGCGGATCAGCCTTGATCTTTGCCAGTTGCCTGTTCACGTCCGACTTGATGGTCGCCATCTTGGCATCCACGTCTTCTTCGCTGACCTGCACACGTTCCTTGTACTTGCCGTTGAGCAGGCGGCCGAAGGCAATCTGAGCCGAGAGATATTGGCGCAGCACGCTCATGGAGACGCCTTGCGCCTTGAGTTTGCCCTTGAGGCCGGCCGCGTCGGTCTTCAGACCCTGTGCCACCTTGTCCAACCGCTCGTCGACATCCTTGTCGCTTGCGTCGGCCTTGTACTTCTTCGCTTCTTCGATCTTGGCGATGTCGTTGATGATGGCGTTGAGTGCCTGCTTGCGCGACAGCTTCGCGCCGCCCGCCATCAGCTTCCACATGTTGATGCGCGCATCCACGTCGAAGCTGGTGATCGGCTGGTCGTTGACGGTGACGAGAACCTTCTGGTCCTGCGCAACGGCGGCTGCCGCCGTCAGGCACAGGGCAAAGGTCATCAGAAGCATGCGAAGGGTGCGGCTCATCAGCGGGTCCGGAAGGGAGTTCAGAAACCTGCCGACACACTGGTGCCGCCAAGTGTGGCGAGATCAATCGACATCATGATGCGGTGATCCGTTTGATTGGTCGTGTCATCATCCTTGCCCGTGTAGGCAACCTTGAAGTTCATGCACTGGCAATCGAACTCCAGGCCAATCGTGCGCCAGTCCACATCCGACGTTTCGATGTCGTAGCGCGCGCCGCCGAAGAGATACCAGCCGTCTTTCAGGCCGATACGGGCGTTGGCCTGAACCCACTGTTCATCCAGCAAACGGCCATAGGCCGGTTCCTGGTTGATGAAGGCATAGGCGATGTCGGCTGAAAAATCGTCCAAAGTGAGGCTGGCCAGTGCCTCCTGGCGGTTGATGCGCGAAAGATCTTCCTCGGCCCGGATTTCATAGCTCAGGTTGAGTTCATCCCAGGGTTGGAAGGTGAGGGCGCCCACGAGATCGGATTGGCTACCTTCGAGGCCCGAGCCCGTGACGAAGCTGTTTTCTCCCGCGATGTGGAAAGATTCGCCGGCGCTGGCCCGCACGAAGCCGCCATTGGCCCCGAGGAACGAATAGGTGATGCCCGCATTGGCCCGCGTGCCGCCCTCATAGCGGTCAAGCCCGGTGAAGCGGTCTTCCAGGAACAGGCTGGTATGATCGAAGTTCAGCGTGATGGCATCTTCGTTGCCGATGCTCGCCGTGTCCGTTTCATCCGTCGCCGCAACGATCTGGAAGACAGGCGAGAAGATGCTCTGGCCGTAGGCATAATTCGCCATGAACGGATAGCGCATGTCGAAACCAGCCGAAGGCAGCACCCGGGCCACAGTCTCGTCGCTGTCATCGGCACCGGGCACATTCTCGTTGAAGGTCACGTCGCTGCGGACACGCCCGAAGGGCGTCATCACCAGACCCGCATCGCTGATCATCTGGCGCTGCCAGCGCATTTCGCCCACTGCGCGGGTTTGCTGCGTACCGTGGTCCACATCGGTGAAGGGCGTGTTCGCATCATTGCGCCAGAGTGCGTAGCTGCTCCACTTGAAGCTCAACTCGCCTCCCAGGATCTGGTCGCCGAAGAATGTTTCGCCTGAAACATAAGGCAGCGAGGGGAGCGTATCCTGGCTGATCTCGTCGGACAACGACTGGAAGTTCATGACCTGCGCGTTGACGTAGGTGCGGTCCCACAGTCCGCGCACATGCACATCGCTCTGGGCAATGTCACGGTCGTCGAAATCATATTCGTCGAGGAATTCCTTGTCGCTGGTGGCCGTGCCATCCCAGCCCCAGGACCAGCGGTCGTTCAGCGCAAACTCGCCGCGCGAACGCACTGCGCCACGCCAATCGGACTTGTCGGAGGTCTCGCCGGGGCTCAACTGATAAACGCCATAACCGCGAATATTGTATTGACCGGAAGCGAGACGGTGCCGCCACTCCACATCGGCCACCGGACCCTGCTTGGTGGTGAGACGGGGACGCAGCGTGATATCGCTGTTGGGCGCCGTCACGATGAAATAGGGCGTCTCCACGCCAAGGCCGTAGGCATGGCCATGCACGAATTTCGGTGCAAGGAAGCCCGTCTTGCGCTTGACGGAAGGATCCGGGTGCGACCAGTGCGGCACCTGCACAACCGTGTGGCCAGCAATGCGCAGGCGCGGGTTCGTGTGATGCAGCATGTGTTCCTTGCTGTCATGCACCGTTTCATCCGAGCGCAGTTCCCACAGCGGTTCACCGTTCTTCGTGTGGCAATCGTAACAGGCGGTGTAGCTCGCATCCTCGAAGATCGAGATGCCGTCAGCCTGCGGCGCGCATAGCGCGCGGTGATGGTGACGTTGTTGGTGAGGAGCGCCTTCACATGTGCGGCGAAGGCTTCCTTGAATCGGTTACGCAACTCAAGGGTGGCCGCCGTCATCACGTTGCCGTTCGGCTCGCGCAATTCCACGGACCCGTTTGCCTTGAAGGCCCCGGTTTTCTCGTTGAAGATCACCTTGCTGGCGTTGAGGACGTAGGGTCCGTAAATGATCCGTACACTGCCTTCCGCCGTCGCAATCTTGGTGCGGGGATCGTAGGTCACGCGGGAGGCAGAGAAGTCCGCGGGTGTGCCAGCGGCCGGTTCCTGCGTCACCGGCTTGATGAAAGGCAACTCTTCGATGGCCTGCGCAGGGGTCGTGAGAAACGTGGTTGCAAGAACCACACATGCGCTGGCCGCGCCCCGGAGCAGAAGAGCCCGGAGGTCCGTCAGGTCAACCTGAGGGGCCAAAGATTTGCGCAACACCGAGTTCCCAGCCATTCACGAACAGTTACAAAGTATTAACGGATTTCCCCCCCGTGGGGAAGCGCGGAATTGTGGTGGGATAACGTGGGCATGGGGCGGCGTCATGGCCCGATTGGGGCAGCGCGCAAACGTGGTTAACCCTTTGCCACCCACCCCTGCAAGCCGGCTCGGTTGCCGTTCGCCCCCGGCCCCGCTAAGCCGGAGGGGACAACAGAATCCTCCGACACTGGAAAATCCCCCATGAATTCAACTCTGAAACTTTCCTTCGACCGTCCAGCCCTGCCCAAGGCGGGCATCCTTGTGGCATTTGCGGGCGAAGGCGCTGCCCTTGGCCCCATGGCCGCGCAGCTGGACAAGGCAGCCCACGGCCACGTCACCCGCGCCATGAAGGCGGCGGGCTTCGAGGGCAAGAAGGAACAGGTGCTCGACCTGGTGGCGCCGGGGGCAGGTATTGACCGGCTGATTCTCATGGGACTGGGCAAACCCGAAGCGCTGACGGCGCGGGAACTGGAACTCCTGGGCGGCGCAATCGCCGGCACCCTGCAGGCCATCAAGGCAAAGTCGGCCACCGTCGCCCCTCTGCATGATGTGACGGCGGTCACCTCAGCGGCATCGGCGGCTCATCTGGCTTCGGGTGCGGCGCTCCGCTGCTATGGCTTCACCGCGTACAAGACGAAGGGCAATGGCAAGTCCACGACACTCAGTGCACTCTCGGTGATGTGCCCGGATGCGGCGGCGGCCCGCAAGGCATTTGCCCCTTTCGCGGCGATCCGCGAGGGCAATCATCTCGCCCGCGACCTCGTCAACGAACCCGCCAACGTGCTTTTCCCGGTGGAGTTCGCCGCGCGTGCCAAGGCTCTCGCAAAAGCGGGACTTGAGGTCGAGGTGCTAACGCCCGCCCAGATGAAGAAGCTCGGCATGCATGCCCTTCTCGGCGTGGCGCAAGGATCCGACCATGAGGCGCGGCTCGTCGTCATGCGCTGGAACGGCGGCAAGAAGACAGACGCGCCACTCGCCTTCATCGGCAAGGGCGTAACCTTTGATACGGGCGGCGTCTCCATCAAGCCTGCGGCCGGCATGGAAGACATGAAGGGTGACATGGCGGGTGCCGCCGCCGTCACGGGCCTCATGCTCGCGCTGGCGCGGCGCAAGGCGAAGTGCAACGTTGTGGGCGCCATCGGCCTGGTGGAGAACGCCATCGACGGCAAGGCGCAGCGTCCGGGCGACATCGTCAAGTCCATGTCGGGCCAGACCATCGCCGTGCTCAACACCGATGCCGAAGGACGCCTCGTCCTCGCTGATGTGCTCTGGTACATCCAGGACCGCTTCAAGCCGAAGTTTATGGTGAACCTTGCAACGCTCACCGGCGCCATGATGGTGGCGCTGGGCAAGGAATTTGCCGGCATGTTCTGCAACAATGACGAACTGGCGGCGCGCCTCTTCGCCAGCGGCGCGGCGACGGGCGAAAAGGTGTGGCGCATGCCGCTCGCCCCGGAATACGACAAGCTGATCGAGCACGATGTGGCCGACATGAAGAATATCGGCGGGCGTTTTGGCGGCGCCATCACGGCGGCGCAATTCCTCCAGCGCTTCGTGAACAATGTGCCGTGGGCGCATTTGGATGTGGCAGGCACGGCCATGGATTCCACCAAGACGCCGCTGAGCCAGGGCTGGTCGTCGGGCTGGGGCGTCCGTTTGTTGAACGATCTCGTCGCACGGCACTACGAAGGCTGATGGCGGAGGTCTGGTTCTATCATCTCGAACGTGAGCCGGTGGAGAACGTGCTGCCGGGCCTGCTGGCGCGCGGCCTGCAGCGCGGGCTTCGCCTCGCGGTGCAATCAGGCGATGCCGGGATGCTCAAGCTGATCTCCGAAAAACTCTGGGCCTTCGAGGATGTGACCTTTCTCGCCCATGGCGACAGCAACACACCCATGCCGCAGCACCAGCCAATCTATCTCGCGACCGGCCCGGAAAATCCCGGCAACGCGGGCTATCGCTTCTTCATCGGCGGCAGCGAACCCGAAAACATGGACGGCCTCGCCCGTGCCAGCATCCTCTTCGATGGCAACGACGCAGGTTCAATCGATCGGGCCCGCACCCTGTGGCGCCGCCTGAAAGCTGACGGCCACACCATCAGCTACTGGAAGCAGGACGACACCGGCCGCTGGCAGAACCAGGCGGGCTAAACCTCAGCGCACCTTCCCCGGCCACATGATGCCGAGGCCCAAGGCCATGGAGAGGAGGGAGGCGGCGACGACTCCGACGCGCACTTCAGCGTTGAGGCCGGCATCGGCGAAGGCGAGGGAGCCGATGAACAGGCTCATGGTGAAACCGATTCCGGCAAGGCACGAGACGCCCAGCATGTAGCGCCAGTTTACGCCCTCCGGCAGCTTCGCAAGTTTCGTGCCGACGAGGAGCAGCACCGCCAGCATGATGCCCACCGGCTTGCCGAGCGTCAGCCCGGCAATGATGCCGAACGGCAGCGGCTGCGCCAGGTTTGCGAGCGAGAATCCATCGAGCGGAAGTCCCGCATTGGCAAAGGCAAACAGCGGCAGGATGGCGAATTTCACATATGGGTGTAGGCCGTGTTCAAGCTCGTGCAACGGCGACGTGCCATCCCCGCGCTTCAGTGGAATGAGCAGCCCCAGCGCCACCCCTGCAAGCGTGGCATGCACGCCCGATTTCAGCACGAACAGCCACATGAGGATGCCGCCCAGGATGAAGATGCCGGTGCGTCCGCCACCCATCCGGTTGTAGGCGAAGAGCGCCGCCAGAACGGCCAGCGCGCCGGCAAGTGCGACGATGGAGAGTTGGCTCGTGTAAAACAGGGCGATGATGATGATGGCTGCCAGGTCGTCGAAGGTTGCCAGCGTGAGCAGGAATATCTTGAGCGAGAGTGGCGCACGCACGCCAAGCAGGGCCAGCGCGCCAAGGGCGAAGGCAATGTCGGTCGCTGCTGGAATGGCCCAGCCACCAATGGTGGCGGCGTTGCCCCAGTTGATGAAGGCATAAAGTCCGGATGGAACAGCAATGCCGCCGAGTGCGGCCACGGCAGGAAGGACAATCTGCGAGGGCGATGAGAGGTTGCCCTCAAGCACTTCACGCTTGATCTCCAGTCCCACGAGGAAAAAGAACACCGCCATCAGGCCGTCGTTGATGAAATGGTGCAGCGACTTGTCGAGCGTCAGGCTGCCGATGCCGATTCGCACGCGCTCTTCCAGCAGGTGATGGTAGGCGTCATTCAGTCCGAAATTGACGAGCAGGATCGCCACCAGTGCGGCACAGGCCAGGATGATGCCTCCTGTCGCCTCGTGTTCGATGAACTGGCGGATACGGGAGACGTTTTCAGAACTTCGCGGCATTGATCACCAAATGGGCAACAATGCTGGCAGCATAGCCAAGCGCAATCGCCCAAGTCCACCGGAGGTGGTGGGAGAAGGTGTAGTTCCCCTGCGCCAACCCCATCAGGGCCACGCCTGCGGCCGAACCGATGGACAGGAGGCTTCCCCCCACACCTGCGGTCAGCGTCACCAGAAGCCACTGACCGTGACTCATCTGCGGGTCCATGGTGAGCACCGCGAACATGATCGGAATGTTGTCGAGCACCGATGACAGCAGCCCCACGGTCACATTGGCCGCCGTGTTGCCCCATGCGCCGTAAAGATGCTCGTTGATGAGCGCGAGATAGCCCATCACGCCAAGGCCACCTACGGCAAAGATGATGCCGAAGAAGAAGAGCAGCGTGTCCCATTCGATGCGCTCGATCTGGCGGAAGGAGTTCAACACCATGTCGGTATTCTCGGACCGCTTGCCGCGCTGTTGCAGGATGTAGGACCAGATTTGCAGGTAGCCGAGCCCCAGCATCATGCCCAGCGCCGGTTGCAGCCCGAGGAAGTTGCGGAAGGCCACGGCCGTGGCGATGGTGAGTGCGAAGAGCACGATCACGCCACGGGCACCGGGTTTCATCGCCACAAGCTCGCGCGCGGGCGGCGGCTTGTCGGCGGGCAGGGCGAAATGGAGGGCGACAGCCGGCACCAGCCAGTTCACGAGGGCGGGACCGAACAGCGCGAAGAATTCGAAGAATGAGACCTTGCCCTTCTGCCACACCATGAGCGTGGTGATGTCGCCGAAAGGCGTGAAGGCGCCGCCCGCATTGGCCGCGACGACGACGCTGATGCAGGCCAGCGTGACGAAACGGGGCGATGCCGTGCCGACTGCCAGCACGACGGATCCCATCACCAGCGCGGTCGTGAGGTTGTCCAGCACACCGGACAGCGCGAACGCCAACGCCCCCGTGATCCAGAACAATTGCCGGTAGCTGAGGCTCCGTGCGGTGAGGCGCGCCCGCACCACCTCGAACACCCGCCGCTCTTCCAGCGTGTTCACGTAGGTGATGGCGACCAGCAAGAAGAGAAAGAGTTCACCGTATTCGAAGATGGTATGTTCGGCTTGCGCGCGCGCGGCATCCGGTTGGCCCGCGGCCGTGTAGGCCATGCCGATCAGCGCCCAGATGAGGCCCGCGGCCACAAGCACGGGCTTGGATTTGCGCAACTGCGTGGCTTCTTCAAGGATCACCAGCAGATAGGCGACTCCGAAGATCGCCAGTGCCGTCACGCCAACCCACGTCTGTGTCAGGTCCAGGGCCGGCGCGGCGTCAGGCATCGGCGGTCTCGTCGTGAAGCGCCAGCCATTCCGTTTCAAGCGTGTCGAGATCGGTGGCGAGCTTGGTCCGCAACCGCGCGAAATCCGCCGCCTTCCTGGGCTCATCCTTATAGATGGTGTGGTCCGCCAGCGCGTGATCCAGCACGGTGATCTTGCCGCGCAACGCTTCCATGCGCTCTTCAACATCGCGCAATTGCTTCTGCAACGATTTCTGCGGCCGCGCTGCGGGCTTCGCGGCGGCAGGGGGCGGCGGCGGCGCGCTCCGCGTCAGAACCTTGCGCTGACTCAGCACCTGATCGGCATATTGCTGGAGATCGCCATCGAACACCCTCACAGAGCCCTTTTCCACCAGCCACAACGTATCGGCGCATGTTTCCACGATATGACGGTCATGCGCGATCAGGATCACCGCGCCAGCATAATCGTTGATCGCGAGGATCAGGCTTTCGCGGCTGTCCATGTCCAGATGGTTCGTCGGTTCGTCCAGGATCAGCACGTGCGGCGCATGGAATGTGGCGAGCAGAAACAGCAGCCGTGCCTTCTCGCCGCCCGAAAGCGTTAAGCACTTGCTCTGTGCCAGCGCCGCGCCGAACCCCGCCGCACCCAGCCGCGCGCGCCGGTCGGCGACGGAGGCCTCGGGCATCAGGTCGGTGATGTAGTCGTAGGGCGTGCGGCCATCCGCCAACTCGTCCATCTGGTGTTGCGCGAAGTAGCCGACGCTCATGCGGGGCGCCGTCACGATGCTGCCCTGGCTCGCCTTCAGCTTTCCGGTGAGCAGCTTGGCGAAAGTGGACTTGCCGTTGCCGTTTGATCCCAAAAGCGCGATGCGGTCATCCGGATCAATGCGCAGCGTGAGATTGCGCAGGATGGCCTTGCCCGGTTCATAACCCACGGCCGCCTTGTCCATGGCCACGAGCGGCGGGGCCAACTCCTTTTCCGGATTTGGAAAGTGGAACTCCGCCACGCGATTTTCGATCACTTCCGCAATCGGTTCGAGCTTCGCCAGCGCCTTCAAACGGCTCTGCGCCTGCCGCGCCTTGGATGCCTTGTAGCGGAAGCGGTCCACGTAGGCCTGCATGTGGGCGCGATGGGCTTCCTGCTTCTTGCGCAACTTCTGGCTCAGAGCCTGCTGCTCGCGCCGCTGCCGGTCGAAGCTGTCATAACTGCCCTGGTAAAGCGTGAGCTTGCCCTGATCGAGATGCACGATGCCATCGACGACCTGGTTCAGCACATCGCGGTCGTGGCTGATCATCAGCACCGTGGAGGGATAGGACTTGAGGAAGGTGGTGAGCCACACCGTGCCTTCGAAATCGAGATAGTTGGTGGGCTCGTCGAGCAGCAGCACGTCTGGCTGGCCAAAGAGCGCGGCAGCCAGCGCCACGCGCATGCGCCAGCCGCCGGAGAGCGCGGAGCAGGGGCCCTGCATCGCATCGTCCGAAAAGCCGAGGCCCGAGAGAATGGCAGCTGCACGCGCCGGAGCGGAATGGGCACCGATGTCCATGAGCCGCGCCTGGATCTCGGCGATGGTGTGGGGATCCGTTTCGTGATCGGCCCGGGCCAGCAACTCGGCGCGTTCGCTGTCGCCAGCCAGCACCACGTCGATCAGTGACTCCTCTCCGCCCGGCGCTTCCTGTGCCACGGTCCCGATGCGGGCATTGCGGAGCGTGCTGACATGCCCTGTTTCCGGAGACAGTTCGCCCAGGATGATGCGGAACAGCGTGGACTTGCCTGTGCCGTTGCGGCCCACAAGCCCGACCCGGTGCCCTGTGGGAATGGCGACGCCCGCATCGTCCAGGAGCAAGCGCCCGGCGATGCGATAGGTGATGCCCTGAACATTCAACATGGCGCCCCTTTACGCGAGGAGAAGGGGCAACGGCAAATGGTTCTAATCCGGCAATCCGGCGGCCCTGAGCGCCGCGACAAGCCGGTCCAACTGCGACGGGTCGCGGTAGAGTTCCGAATAGCGGATATTGGCGCAGCTGAAGGCCGGCGTTGTATCGAGGAGGCTTGCAACAGCGCGCTTTGCATCGCCGGTCTCGCCCCGGAACATGTGCACTGCCGCGAGGCAGGCTTGCGTATAGGCCTCACTCAACTGAAGCCTGCTGTTTTCGAGAGCCAGTTCCAGCGCCTTGTCGTGATGCCCCAGCCACATGTGAATGAGCGCGGGATAGTAATAGAGATAGGTCGGCCGGATCGGCGAATGACGTGACGCCAGTTGCATGGAGACCTGCGCGGCGAGCAAGTCGCCTGCATACATCTGGAACATGCCGAGAAAACCATTGGCCCGCGAGTCACTCGGAGACCGGCTCACTGACATGGCGCCCAGGCGGATCGCCTCGTCATGCTGCCCGTGCAGGAAGGCGATGCAGGACTTGAGCGTGAACAACTGGCTGAGCGACGGATCGGCCGCTTCCATTTTGTCGGCACAGGCTTGCGCGTGGGCAATCGCGTAGGCTCGTTCGATCGACATGATGTAGCGCGCTTCCCAATAGTGCACGATGCCAAGAAAGCCGATCGCTCCGTAGAACGTGGGATCGATAGCGACGGCTTCCTCCAGCAGGCGGCGTGCATCATCGGCATCGGCCTTGGAGTAGCGGTGAAAGGCCTGGCTGCCGAGAATGGCTTTCTCCCAGGCCCGCAAGCTCTTCGTCTGCCCTTCCCACAAGCGGCCCGCTTCCCCCATGGAGAGCGTCACATGCAGCGCCTGTGCGATATCATGGGTGATCGTGTCCTGCATGTCGAAGATGTCTTCGGCAGCACTCTCGTAGCGGTCTGCCCAGATGGTGGCACCGGAGCGGCAATCGGTGAGTTGCGCCGTCACCCGCACGCGCTTGGTAGAGGGGCGCACACTCCCTTCCAGCACATAGCGGACGCCGAGTTGAGCGGCTGCTTCCCGGGGCGGCATGGCCTGGCCTTTCAGGGCAAAGCTGGAACTGCGCGAGACAACGAACAACTCCCCGATACGGGACAGTGCTCCGATGATGTCCTCGGTCATGCCATCTGCGAAGAAGGCCTGTTCGGGGTCCGACGAAAGATTGGTGAAAGCCATGACGGCGAGCGACGGCTTCGTCATGTCGCTGGTTGCCGGCCTCCCCGACTCCGCATCACTCTTGCTCGCTCCGGCGTCTGCCTGAAAGCGATAGCCAACGCGCGCGATGGTGGCGATCCAGTCCTCTCCGCCGGGATTGACTCCGAGCACCTTTCGCAGGCCTGCAATCTGCACGGAGAGATTGCTTTCCTCTACCGTCTGTCCGGGCCAGGCGATGTCCATGAGTTCGGATTTGCTGACCGGCTTGCCCTCGGCGCGGAGCAGGCCTTCCAGCAAGGCCACGCCTCTTGCCCCCACTGCCACGGGCTTGCCGTTCTCCAGCAACAGCTTGCGCTCTGCATCCACGGCGAAACGTCCGAAGCGGAGGTCCTGGTCTGCCATCAGAGGTCCATAACGGATTTCGGAAGTTTTCGGAACTCTTCGGGCGGGCCTCGATACTTGCCGGGCTCACCGCGTCAATCTCCAGGCATCGCAACAGCTTCACAGGAGAACGCCCGTGTTCATCAATCTTTCACAGGCCCGCCACGCCCCTCTGTCCCTGCTGGTTGCAACGCGGAAGGTTGGCACCGACGTGCTGCGCACCTTCGAAAATTTCCGGAGCACCGGGGCGCACCACCTCAATGCCCACTTGCAACATGATGCCGGCCTGCGTGACGAATCCCCGTTGCGTGGCGACTCCGCGCGTCGCTCACCAGAACAACAGGCCTTCGAGCGGCAACTCCTCCGCCGCATCTGAATGGCAGCACAGGAGGCGCGGAACGTGCATTGACTCAATTCATGTTGCGTTGCACAAGCCTGAGGTACGCCCATCAGGAATCCGCACGTGATAGACCGCCGCTCCCCGCCCCCTGCCGCCGCCGCAGAGGACGCCACATACATTATCGAAATCACGGCGACTCTCCGTGACCTTCTCCGTCAAGTGATCAAAACGCGCGAACCGGAGGTGTTGCCGATCCTCGACAATCCGGACGCAGCCGCCGCCATTCCTGACCGGCTGGTGGAGCACGCCCTGCAGGCCATCGGCATCTGGCTGCAACTGATGAACATCGCCGAAGAAAACGCCAGCATCCGCAACCGCCGCGACATCGAAAAGCAGGGCGGGCCGGATGAGGTGATCGGCTCATTTTCTCATGCTGTGGCCCAGGTGGCGGCGGCAGGCGTGGCTCCCGAAACCGTGGCGCGGGTTCTTTCCAATCTCACGGTCGGCCCCACCATCACCGCGCACCCGACAGAGGCCAAGCGCGTCACCGTTCTCGAAATCCATCGCCGCATTTATCTCAAGCTCTACGAACTGGAGAGTCCGCGCTGGACTCCGCGCGAGCGCGACAACCTTCTCGCCGCCCTCAAGAACGAAATCGACCTGCTGTGGCTCACCGGCGAAATCCGCATCGAGAAGCCGACAGTCGAGAGCGAGGTCTCGTGGGGCTTGCACTTCTTCCGTGAAGCGCTGTTCGACCGCACGCCGGTGATTTGCGAACTCTTGCAGAATGCGATCAATCGCCACTATCCGGAGTTGCCCCGCGATGGCGTGAAGGCACCGCTCCGCTACTCCTCGTGGATCGGCGGAGACCGCGATGGCAACCCGTTTGTCACCGTCTCCACAACGCGCGCGGCGCTCCGCGAGAACCGGCTCGCCGCAGTCCATCGACTCGATGCGCGGCTTCAGGAACTGGCGCGCCTGATTTCCATCAGTGCTTATGAGATCGCCTTGCCCTCCGGCTTTCAGTCCATCATCGATACGCAGCTGGAAGCCTCCGGCGAAAAATCCGCCATTGTGGGCCGTAACCCGACCGAACCCTTCCGGCAGTTCTTCAGCGCAATGCGCCTGCGCCTCGCTGCCACCGTCAATGGAGGAGGGACGGCCACGCCCTTCGCCGACGTGGCGGAATTCCGCGCCCTGCTTGCCGCCTGCGATGAAGCACTGATCGCCATGAAAGCGCCGGGCCTTGCCACCGGCCTGTTGCGGCCACTGCGCTGGGAAGCGGAGATTTTTGGCTTCCGCACGGCAAGCCTCGACCTCCGCCAGAACACCACCGTGATCAATCGCGTGCTGGGTGAGATCTGGCTGAAGCTCAACCCGCTGGCCAAGGAAGCGCCAACGCCCGGAACGCGCGCGTGGAGTGCATGGATTGCCAGCGAACTGGAGAAACCGCTGGGTTTCCTCCCGCAATTCATGAACACCTCGGAAGAAGCGACCGAACTGCTGGTGCTTCTGACACTGGTTCGCGAAACGCTCGATGGTCCTGATCCCGCCTCCATCGGTACGTTCATCCTGTCCATGACGCAGACCGCGGACGACGTCCTCGGACTCTATCTGCTCGCGAAATATTGCGGCCTGTTTTCTGATCCCACGGCGCGCGAGATTTGCCGCATCCGCGTGGTACCGCTGTTTGAAACCATCGAAGACCTCCGCGCCGCACCGGCAATCATGCGCGAACTCCTCTCGCAGCCCCTGGTGCGCTCCTCCGTTGCCGCAAACGGCGGCACGCAGGAAATCATGCTGGGCTATTCCGACTCGAACAAGGACGGCGGCTTCTTTGCCGCGAGTTTCGAACTGTTTGAGGCTCAGCGCAGCCTCATCGCCATCGGCCGCGAGCAGGGCATTCCCCTCAGCTTCTTCCATGGCCGCGGCGGATCGGTGTCGCGCGGCGGCGCCCCCACGGGTCGCGCCATCGCCGCGCAGCCCGCAGGCTCGATCGGCGGGCACATGCGCGTGACCGAGCAGGGCGAAGTCGTGTCCTCCAAGTTCGCCAATCGCGGCACGGCGCTCAACAACCTCGAAGTCCTCACCTCCAGCGTCCTGTTGCATACGCTGAAGTCCGCGGATGCGCCCGAATTCCGCGTGATCCCGGAGCAGCAGGCGGCGGTGGAGGAGATCGCGCGGCTCTCGTTCAAGGCTTACCGCAAGCTCGCGGAAGACCCGGCTCTTATTACCTATTTCCAGTCGGCGAGCCCCGTGGAAGAACTGGCGCTTCTCAAGATCGGTTCGCGTCCGTCGCGCCGCTTTGGCGCCCGTGGCATCTCCGATCTCCGCGCCATTCCCTGGGTCTTCGCCTGGAGCCAGAATCGCCACCTGCTCACGGGTTGGTATGGACTGGGCTACGCGCTCGATGATTTCCTCTCGGCGCGGGGTGATGCCGGGCTGAAGCTGCTGCGCCAGATGTTCGCCAAATCGACCGGCTTCCGCCTCGCGGTGGAGGAGGTGGAGAAGTCCCTCTTCCTCGCCGACATGGGCGTGGCCGAGCGCTATGCCGGACTGGTGCCGACGCGCAACGACGCGGAACGGCTCTTCGCTCTCATCCGCCACGAACACCGGCGCACCTCGAAGGTGGTACTGGAACTGACTGGCGGCAAAATGCTCTGCGAACGCTTCCAGAATTTCCGCCGCCGCTTCGAACGCATCCGGCCCATGGTCGACCAGGCGAACCTTTGGCAGGTACAATTGCTGCGTCAGACCCGCGAGGAAAAGGGCAAGGATGCCCTCAACATGCCGCTGCTCATGACCATGAATTGCGTGGCCGCAGGCCTGGGCTGGACGGGATAGGCGTCGGCGCGGGAAGGCGCCCGCACCCTGCAAAATTAAACCGTATTTGCCCTGAAATCCTAACCAGTGATTTGCGATGCGAGTCGCATGGTGGACGGCAGGACGGCATTTATTCAGGGATCGAGAAACATGACGCGTGGCGGGAAATATTTTGCTCTGACGCTTTCGACACTATTGGTTGCGGTGCCCGTGCTGGAAGCTGCATCGGTGTTCACCGCAGCGGTCGCCGAGGCTGCCGGAAAGGGTGGCGGCAACGGCGGCGGCAATGGCGGCGGTAACGGCGGTGGCAATGGCGGTGGCAATGGCGGTGGCAATGCTGGCGGAAACGCCGGCGGGAATGCTGGCGGGAATTCCGGCGCGAAATCCTCAACCAGCACCAAGTCGCAAGGTGCAGCCAAACAATCCCTTCACGCGAAACTGGGCGCCTTGAACGCGGCCAACGCCTCGGCACAGGCTTTCGCCAATGCCAGCGCAAATTCGCGCATCGGCAAGATCAAGGCGTTCTACGTGGCTGAACAGGCGGCCAACGCGGCCGACTCAAAGGTCACGGCCCTCGAGGATAAGGTGAAGGCGCTCGAGACGGCGATTGCCGACGCCACCGCCGCCGGAACGTCGACGGAAGAACTCCAGGCCCAGCTTGATCAGGCCAATCTCGATCTTACAGCCGCGCGGAAAGAAGCCGCAGCCCTTGATGCCACGGCGGACAGTCTGCTGGAAAAGGCTGCGAACAAGCCCGTGACTCAGGATGTGCGTGACGCCCTGAACAAGATGCTGGACGGCAAGATTGTGGTCTCCGACAGCACGGCCCAATAGGATTTGAACAAGGATGGAGCGGGCGTCTCAGCCAGCTTCTTCGCAAACGGCACTCAGTTTGTTGCCGTCGGGATCGCGCACGTAACAGGAATAGAAATGGGCGTGGTAGGGCCGCAGGCCCGGCGCGCCATCATCCTGACCGCCGTGGGCGAGGGCAGCGGAGTGGAATGCATCCACTTGCCGGCGCGACGCCGCCTTGAAGGCAACGAGCGTGCCATTGCCCCAGGTTGCCGGATATTTCAGGAATGGCTTGGTGAGATAGAAGCTGCGGGCCCGCTCGCCGTCCTTGGGAGAAGCGGGGCCATATCCGATCTCGTTTTCATCCGCCGCCGAGCACACCATGCCGAGCGTGGCCAGCACCGGATCGTAGAAGAGCCTGGCCTTGGCCACATCGTTCGTGCCAAGCGTGATGTAAAGAAACACGCTCACCCCTCCACCGGCCCGAGGTGCCGTGTGCCGCGCTGCTGTGCCAGCATGAACTGGCGCTGCCGCTCGCGGTTGGAGGCCTTCTGCACCTCGGACAATTGATCCGCACACTGAGGACAGCAAACACCTTCCTCATATTGGGGCGAAAGTCGCTCTTCGATCGAAACGGGCATGAGGCAACCATGGCAGGTGGTGAAGTCCGCCTGCACCAGGCCATGCCCCACGGCCACGCGTTCATCGAACACATAGCACGCGCCATCCCACAGACTTTCAGCCGGCGCAATCTCCTCAAGATATTTCAGGATGCCGCCCTTGAGATGATAGACATGCTCGAAGCCCGCATGGCGCATGAAGCTCGTGGCTTTCTCACAGCGGATGCCGCCGGTGCAGAAGGTGGCGATCTTCTTGCCCTTCATGTTGTGCAGGTGCGCCTCCACCCATTTTGGAAAGGCGCTGAAGCTGGCGATGCCGGGGTCGATGGCCCGCCGGAACGTGCCGACACGGAATTCGTAGTCGTTGCGCGTATCGAGCACGACCACGTCCGGATCGGCGATGAGCGCATTCCAGTCTGCGGGCGCGACATATTCGCCCACCAGCTCATTGGGATTTGCCGGAACATCGCCGATGGTGACGATTTCCTTCTTCAGCCGCACTTTCATGCGCTTGAACGGCATGTCGCGCGCAGGCGAATACTTGACCGGGAGTTCTGGAACACCCGTGAGCCGCGCAATGGCTGCCACGGCGTCTTTGATCAGGCTGTCCTCAGCCGCAATGGTACCATTCACACCTTCTTCCGCCAGCAGAACGGAGCCCCTTGCACCCAAGTCCTTCAGCGCCTGCAAGAGTGGTGCCTGGAGGGAGCGGTACGTGGGCAGGGGGTGGAAACGGTAGAATGCTGCAGCAGTGTAGGACATGGGCGGGTGATAGTCCCGCCACCCCTCTCTTGCAACGGCTCCGCAAATTGGCTCTAGTAGGGGGCCAACAAAATAACTCCGGGAGAAAACTTCATCATGGCATTGACAAAAAGGCTGCTTCTTGCCGCAGTGGCCGCTCTGGCGCTGACGGCCCCCGCAATGGCTGCCAACATGATCGGCAACTGCGAAGTGACGGGCGAAAAGGGTTCGATTCCCCTTGCCAACCCCGCGAAGGCCGGCCAGTTCACGGTCCTCACCTCGCTTCCCGCACCGATCTGGTGGAATGGCGATGCAGTTGAAAACACCAAGGATGGCATGGAATATTGCATGGCCGCCGAGATCGCCTGGCGTGCAGGCTACGACAAGATGGAAGTGGTCAACACCTCGTGGGAAGCCTTCATCGGCAACCAGGCCCAGGGTTACGACGTGGGCTTTGCCCAAACGTCCATCACGGAAGAGCGCAAGAAGGTCTTCGATTTCACCACGCCATACTTCAACTCCGACATGGGCGTGATCGCCAAGGCTGATGCGCCGGTGGACGAAAAGTCCATCAAGACCGTGAAGGTCGGCATCCAGCAGGGCACCACGGGCGCGAAGTTCGCCCAGGAAACGCTCGGCATCAAGGACCCGCAGATTTTCGCGGACCAGCCGGAAATGTTTGCCGCCCTGCGCGCCGGACAGGTTGATGCGGCGATCACCGACACGTCGATCACCCTCGCCGAGGAAAAGGCGACCGAAGGCAAATCCAAGGTCATGGGCCAGTACAAGACCGGTGAGGTCTATGGTGGCATCATGCAGAAGGGCAATCCCAACAACGAAACCGTCAGCAAAATCATCCAGTCGATGATCGATGACGGCACGCTGGCCAAGCTGGGTGCGAAGTACCTGGCCGCCGGCTGGGGCAAGGATCCGGCCACGATCCCGTACTTCAACCCCTGAGTGACAGGGCAGGGGCCGCGATCGCGCGCGGTCCCCTGCCTGCATCTGTCCGCATGAAACTGTCTATAAGTTCAGTGTACGGACAAAACCGTGCACCGGAGTGGCACCTCGAATGAAATCCGCTGAAACTCACCTTCCCAAGCCCGCAACTGGCCTCGCCATTGCGGCAATGCTCTTCGCTGCCCTCTGCGTGATGGCTGCAATCATGACGGTCCGGCTTGTCCGCGCTTCCGTTGCCGATCTCGGCGCCGCGCGCCCGACGCACGAATACTTCTTCTGGGGAGCCGTGGCCATGACGGCGCTGCTCTTCTGGCCCGCCCTCAACGGTGTCCGCCTGGCGCTGAAGGCGGCCATGGCGAAGAAATCAAGCGACATCGTCGCCATGCGGATCGACACCGCCGCGGCGCGCGAGTCCCTTTCACTGACCTTCGGCTGGGGCGCCTTTGCCCTGCTGGTCATGGGCTTCATCGCCTTCATCTTCATGAACGACAGCGCCGTGGGCCGCACCTTCTTCCTGCTGCCGCTCATCCACGACAAGTTCCTGCAAGTGTTGCAGCGCTTCGTCTTCGTCAACATCTTCGTCTTCGTGGTGGCGGAAATCCTGGTGCTGGTTTGGGGCCTTGTCGTGGCGCTGGCCCGCATGATGCCAGGCCCGGCGGGACGCCCCATCCGCGCCCTTGCCACGCTCTACTGCGACATTTTCCGCGGACTTCCCGCAATCGTCACGCTTTATCTTATCGGCTTCGGCATCCCCACCAGCGGCCTGCCCGAGATCATCATCCCTTGGGTCTACGGCCTCTTCGCCGATACGAGCGGCATGAGTGTCCAACAGCTTCGTGATCTCTCGCGCATCGACGTCGTGTGGTGGTGCATCCTCGCGCTGACCCTGACCTACGGCGCCTATGTGGCGGAAGTCTATCGTGCCGGCATCGAGAGCATCCACTGGAGCCAGGTCTCCGCCGCCCGTTCCCTCGGCCTCAGCTATCTTCAGACCATGCGTTACGTGGTGGTGCCGCAGGCGGTGCGCCGCGTGGTGGCGCCGCTGCTGAACGACTTCATCGGCCTGCAGAAGGATACGGCCCTCGTTCAGATTTTGGGGCTCGTCGATGCCTTCAACAATTCGCGCGGCATTGCCGCCAATGCCTTCAACCTCTCGGCAGTGACCATCGTGGCCATACTCTTCGTCCTCGTGACAATCCCGCAAGCGCGCGTCGTCGATCATCTGGTCGAACGCGACAACCAGCGCATGAAGGCGGGAGGTTGAGATGGCGTTCCTCGAAATGAAGAACGTCGAGAAGAATTTCGGCCCCGTTCAGGTGCTGCGCGGTATCAACCTCGATGTGCAATATCACCAGGTGGTCTGCCTGATCGGACCTTCCGGTTGCGGCAAGTCCACGCTGCTCCGCTGCATCAATCAGCTGGAGCCGATCCAGGGCGGAGAAATACGCCTGGAGGGCGACCGCGTGTCTGGTCCCGGCGTTGACGTCAATCTGTTGCGCCAGAAGGTTGGCATCGTCTTCCAGAGCTTCAATCTGTTCCCGCACATGTCTGTGCTGGAGAACGTGACCCTCGCACCCACCAAGGTGCTGAGGCAGGACCGTGCCGAGGCCGAAGAAAAGGCCATGGCACTGCTCACCCGCATCGGCATGGATCACAAGGCGCGGGAATATCCGGACCGGCTCTCGGGCGGCCAGCAGCAGCGCGTCGCCATCGTGCGCGCGCTGGCCATGGAGCCGCGGCTGATGCTGCTCGACGAGATCACGTCCGCACTCGACCCTGAGCTCGTGTCCGAGGTGCTCAATATCGTGCGCGATCTCGCCAACCAGGGCATGACCATGCTGCTGGCGACCCACGAGATGGGCTTTGCCCGGGAAGTCGCCTCCAAGGTCTGCTTCCTGCATCAGGGCGTGGTGCACGAGGAAGGCCCGCCCGAGCAGATTTTCGGCAATCCGCAGGAAGAGCGCACCCGCGCCTTCCTCAAGCGCATCATCGACGCGGGGCGGCTTTAGGTGGAACTTTTGCCGCGCTGAATCGTTCATCTCCGGTTCAGGCTTGTGGCGGGCGTACCCACAATCCCTTCTTAAATCTGCCCAATCTCGCCGTCATAGGTGCGCCCAACGTTGGGGGTGCCATGAGGGCATCGTCACACTGAGCCGGAGGATGGCATGTTGATCAGAATGGGGGCGGCAAGCCTCTTGGCCTTGAGCCTTTATGCAGGTGCAGCCTATGCACAAGAGGGCGAACCCGCCCCAGGCGAAACGGCGGCACCCGTGGAGCAACCGGCCACCGAGGCCCCGGCGGCGGAATCGCCTGCCGTTGTTGCCATTCCGGCCGAAGTGCAGGCGCTTCTGGACGACACACGTCCGGTGGCGGAGATGGAAATCAACGAGTTGCGCAACCGCGCCCGCGCGGCCCGCAATTTCAGCAAGCAGCAGGGCCTACCGGATGACGTGCGTGGCCGCCTGCAGCAGATCGCCCAGGAAGCTCGCGCTGAACTGGATACCCGTGCCGCTGCCCAGCAGCAGCAGGAGACGCCACCTGCCGCCTCGACCGAACAGCCGCCGGCACCGGCGGATGCACCCCCCGCTGCGGCTGATCAGGCCCCCGTCGAACAGGCGCCTGTTGTGACCGAGCAACCGACCGACCAGCCCGCCGTTGGCGAGCAGGCACCGGCCGGTGAAACCCAGCCGGTGGTGAAAAAGAAGCGCAAGAAGACCACCGACCAGGCCCCGGTTCAACAGCCTGAAGAGCAGGCAACCCCGGAACAGGCCACCGTGGACCAGCCGGTCCAGCAGCCCGTCGAGCAGGCCGCTCCCGTTGAGCAGCCGCCCGCAGCAGGTCAGGAACAGGCCGCCCCCATTGAGCAGCCGCCGGCCGCGGGCCAGGAACAGGCCGCACCCGTGCAGGCCCCTGCCGTGGACAAGAAGGAAGTGCAGGAACTGGATGCCAATGCCGGCAATCCCGAAGCCGAGAAGAAAGCCCGCGCCTATCTCGAAGACACGACGCCCGCCGACAGCCTCTCCGATGAAGACCTCAAGGCCCGCCTTGACGGCATGCGCGACCTGATGGCCGACAATGATTTGTCGCAGAAGAGCGAGCGTGCGCTGCGCAAGAAGTTGCAGGCCGAACGCGACATCCTGCGCGCCCGCATCGCCGCCAAGGAAGCGGCTACCGAGCAGGAAAGGCTGAAGAAGGAGGCTGAAAAGGCCGCCGCTGACCAGAAGAAGGCCGACGAACAGGCTGCCGCGCAGGGCACAGCGCCCAAGAGGGACAAGCGTCCGCGCATCGTCATTGTGCCGCAGATCACCATCAACACGCCGGTGCAGGACGTGCTGCGTGATCGCCGCCGTTCGGAAGATCTGGCTGACAGCGAACTGCGCCGCCGTGTGCGGGTGTTCCGCGATGCCCAGGCCCGCGACGACTGGCAGGATTTCGACGAGCAGGATCGGATGTTCTGGCGGGAATCCATGCGCCGCGACCGTGAAGTGCTGCGCCGCCGCATGGCCGACGAACGCCGCGTCCGTGAAGAAGAACTCGCCATGGGCGGCGATGACGAGGAACTGGATGTGGAGGACACCTACGATCCGGGCCGCCGGCCGCCGCGCAACGTGTTTGAAGCGGAAGCCGACGACCAGGAGCTTGAGGACGTGCTCGTGGCTCCGCCCAAAAAGAAGGTGCGCCAGCGCTACACCGTGGAAGACATCGCCGACCGCGAGGACCTGCGCGATGCCATGCCGCGGATCGAGATCGACACCATCCGCTTCGGCTTCAACGAAGCCTTCGTCCGCGAGGAGGAAGTGGGTAACCTCGACCGCATCGCAGCCATCATCGAGCGCGTGCTGCGCAAGAACCCCCGCGAGGTGTTCCTGATCGAGGGCCACACCGATGCCGTTGGTTCGGACGCTTATAACCTCAAGCTTTCGCGCGCCCGCGCCGAAGCCGTAAAGAAGGCGCTTTCGACCTACTACGTGATTTCGCCCCGAAATCTCCAGACGGTCGGCCTTGGTGAACGCTACCTGAAGATCCCGACGGCTGAGGCCGAGCAGGAAAACCGCCGCGTTTCCATCAGCCGTGCCACCCCCCTGGTGGGCGAATTGACGGACTGAGGTTCACGACCGGAAAATGCCCGCACTTGCGGGCAGGGCGGGGCGCTGCTAGACGGCGCCCCGATCCATTTCAACTGAGGACCATCATGGCTATCGAACGGACGTTTTCCATCATCAAGCCCGACGCCACCCGCCGCAACCTGACGGGCGCCATCAACGCCGTCATCGAAAAGGCCGGTCTGCGCGTCGTGGCGCAGAAGCGCGTGCAGTGGGGCAACGCCCAGGCGGAAGCCTTCTACGGCGTGCACAAGGAACGCCCCTTCTTCAAGGACCTCGTGTCGTTCATGACCTCGGGCCCGATCGTGGTGCAGGTTCTGGAAGGTGAAAACGCCGTCGCCAGGTATCGCGAAGTGATGGGCGCCACCAACCCGGCCAATGCCGCCGCCGGCACCATCCGCAAGGAATTCGCCGAATCCATCGAAGCCAATTCGGTTCACGGCTCGGACAGCGTCGACAACGCCAAGATTGAAATCGGCCAAAACTTCGCCGGTTTCGAAATCGTCGGCTGATGAGCCGCGCCGCACGCATCACACTCGCGGTGGGGGCCTACGTGGCCTTCATCGTGGTGGTGAACTGGCTGTTCATTCCCGAGAACCTGATCGAGGGCGTGACGCAGTGGTCCACCAACAGCTGGATGGGCACGCTCTATCTGGCCAACGTGATCGTGGGCTTCGTCTTCGTGCTGCGCGACTACGCGCAGCGCGAAATCGGCCACAAGGTCTTGCTGGCAACAGCACTTGCTGGCCTGCCCGTGTGGTGGTTTGCAGGCCCCGGCCTCGCCATCGCCAGCCTCACGGCCTTCGCGCTCTCGGAGATGACCGACTGGGGCGTCTACTCCTTCACCAAACGCCCACTGCAGGACCGCATCCTGCTGTCGAGCATCCTCTCCGTGCCGGTCGACACACTGGCCTTCCAGCACCTCGCCGGATACCTCACGCCTGCGGCCTTCGTGACCGAAGTGGCCAGCAAAGCTGTGGGCGTCGCCATCGTCTGGTACCTCCTGCGCCTTCGCGTGGGAAACACCGAACGTTCCGTGGCGGCGTGAACAGGTTCGGCACGGCCCCCGTGAGGAGGGCCGTGGCGAACGCGCGCGCCCGCGTCATCCGATAACAGCCTGACCTTCGGCAGTCCTTGCAGCGACGCCCTTGGCGCGTTCCCGGAGTGAGATGTAGAACGCGCAGCTGATCAGGATGGCAACTCCCACGAATGTCCACACGTCCGGGAAATCGTTGAAGAAATACCAGCCCACGATTACCGCCATGATCATCTCGGTGTAGTTGAACGGCGAGAGCAGCGACGCCTCGGCGAAATCATAGGCCCGGGTGATCAAGGCGTGGCCGGTGATGGCCGCCGCCGCAAGCACGAGCATCAGCATCCACACATGGGCGTTCGAGGGCTCCCACTGCCACAGCATCATGAGGCTTAGCGGAATGGCGCCGATCACGCTCGTCTGGAAAGTGGTGACAATGGCAGGCGCCCGCCCGGCCAGGAAGCGCGTCATGAGATAGTAGCAGGCTGAACACAGGCCGGAGAGCAGGGCAAACACCACGCCCCAGTTGAAGGCCTGCAGCCCGGGGCGGATGATGATCATCACGCCCAGGAAACCAACCATCACCATGCTCCAGCGCCGCACACCCACCTTCTCTTTCAGCACCAGTGGAGAAAGCGCGGTAATCAGCAACGGCTGCACGAAATAAATCGCCACCGTATCGGCAATGGGCAGGAACTTCAGAGCCGTGAAGAAGAAGGCCGTGCCCAAGATGAGGAAGAGGGCGCGCAGGCTGTTGAACAACGGGTTCACGGGCTTCAACGCATCAGTGCCCGCGGCACGCAAAACCAGCGGCAGCGTGAACAGTGAGCCGAAGAAGAACCGCGCCCACACCATCTGTGCCACCGGAATGCCGAGCTGGCCAAGGTATTTCGCGCAGACGTCAATGAACGGCAGCACGGCCATGGCCGTCAGGATCAGCGCAATGGCCTTGAGCGTATTGTGTTGCGGTTTCAAACCATGCCTTTCAGACCCGGATGCGGGCGTTGTCCGGATCCCAGATGCTTTCGGAGATGATGCGTGCCTTCCGCATCTCTCCAAACATCATGATATCGAACGCGGTTCCTTCCGCCGTGGCGTCGGGCGGCACATAGGCGAAGGCGAGCGACTTTCCCGTCGCGTGGCCGAAGGCGCCGGAGGTTGTGACGCCCACCACCTTGCCATCCCGGTAGACGGGCTCGTTGCCCACGCAGTCTGAATCGGTGTTGTCCACGCTCATGTAGACGAGCTTCATGCGCGGGCCCTTCTGCCGGCGCGACAGGCTGGCCGTCTTGCCGGTGAAGTCCGGTTTGTCGAGACGAATGAAGCGCTCCATCGACGCTTCGAACATGTCGATCTCGGCCGTGAGTTCCGAGCCCCAGCCGCGATAACCCTTCTCCATGCGGAGCGAGTTCATCGCATAAGTGCCAAACAGGCTGAGGCCGTGCGGCGCACCCGCCTTCATGAGGGCATCGAACACCGCCTGCATGCCGGCGCGGGGCACGTGCAGTTCCCAGCCCAGTTCGCCCACATAGGTCATGCGCAGCAGACGAACGCCATCCACACCCGCCACGGTCCGCGTCTTGGCGGTGAGCCAGCGGAAGGACGGCGAGGAAAGATCAGTGTCGGTGACGGTCTTGAGCACATCACGCGATTTCGGACCCGCGAGGATCAGAACGCCGTAGTCATCCGTCACGTCCGTAATGCTGACATCGTCCGCGTCCGACATGCGCCAGGTCAACTGGTCCATGTCGTACAATTGCGCCGCGGCCGCCGACAGAACATAGAAATGGTCCGCCGCCAATCGCGTGATGGTAAGTTCGCTCTCGATGAATCCATTCGCGTTGAGGAGATGCGTAAGGATGATGCCGCCATCCTTTTCGGGCACCTTGTTGGCGCAGATGCGGTTGAGGAAGGCGAAGGCATCGCGGCCCTTCACCTCGAACTTGGCGAAGGTCGAGAGGTCCATGAGGCCCACACGCTCGCGCACCGCCATGGCCTCGTCCTTCACGGCGTTCCACCAGTTGGAGCGGCGGAAGGAATAGCGTTCGCCCTCACCGGAGCGGTCATACCAGCGGGCCCGTTCCCAGCCGAAGATCTGCGCGAACTGCGCGCCATGCCGGGCCAGCGTGTCGTGCAAGGCCGAGGTGCGGAGGTTGCGGCCCACCGCATGCTGCTCCGCCGGCTTGTAGCAGTAATACATGTGATGATAGTCGGTGACGGAAACCTCCGCCGTGTAGTCCTTCGTCGCCCACGGCCCGAAGCGGCGCGGATCGAATTCGCGCATGTTGATCTCGGCCTGGCCGTGCACCATCCACTGCGCCAGATACTTGCCCGCACCGCCTCCCTGGCAGATGCCGATCGATGCGCCGCAGTGCATCCAGTAGTTCTTCGCTCCATGGGCGGGGCCGGAGAGGTAGACACCGTCCGGCGTGTGCGTGATGGCGCCGGAGATGATGGACTTGATGCCGGACTTGCCGAACAGCGGCAGGCGTTCCGTCGCCTTCTCCAGCCACGGCATGATGCGGTCGAGCTCATTGGGTTCGAGCTCGCTTTCATAATCCCAGCGCGGCGGCCGGCCGTCCCAACAGGTGTGGGCCGTCGCCGTTTCATAAGGGCCGACCAGAACGCCGTTGGTTTCCTCGCGCAGATAGGCGTGGGAGTAGGGGTCGCGCACCACCGGCAATTCCATCTTCAGGTCCACGAGTTCCTGCAAGGGCTCGGTGAGGATGTACTGGTGCAGCATGTTGGCGATGGGGGCGAGATGGCCTGTCCACGAGGCCACCACGTCGCAATAGGAACCGGCGCTGTTCACGACATGCTCGCAATCGATGGTGCCCTGGTCGGTGAATACGCGCCATTCGCCATTGGGCAGGTGCTTGATGTCGGTCACCTGCGTGCGCCGGTAGATGGTGGCGCCGAGGTTGCGCGCGCCCGTCGCCATGGCATTGGTGACATCGGCGGGCGCCACGTGGCCGTCGGTCACCGTGCGGAAGGCGGCCTTGACCCCGAAGGTTTCGAGATAGGGGTGATACTGCTTGATCTCCGAGGGTCCGATGATCTCGCCTTCGTATCCGGCGAGCTTCGAGATGCCATAGACGTATTTCAGCCAGTTCAGCTCTTCGTCCGTGGTGGCCAGCCTCAGGCCGCCGCAGCCATGCCAGGACACAGCCTGCCCGGTGAGCTTCTCCAACTGCGGGTAGAGCTGCGTGCCATAGAGATGCACCTTCGTCATGTTCAGCGAACCGTTGAAGTGCGGACATTGCCCCGCCGCGTGCCAGGTGGAACCCGACGTCAGCTCGCCCTTCTCGATCAGCACGATGTCAGTCCAGCCCTCCAGCGCGAGGTGATACAGCAACCCCACGCCCATGATGCCGCCCCCGACAATGACCACCCGCGCATGCGATTTCATGAAAGACTCCCGTTCCTTGCGGGCAGTTTGAGCGCCGCGTGGCAGGGCGGCAAGGCTCAAAAGGCACGCCGTAGGTGAGCCAGACTGGCGGCTCTCAACCCATCGCCTGATAGACCATCAGCGCCGCCGCCGTGGCGACGTTGAGGCTCTCCACGCCGGCCTTCATGGGAATTCTCACCAGGGTCTTGCAAGCCTTTGATATCGGCTGTGAAAGACCGCGCGATTCGGAGCCCAAAACCACCAGGCAGTCGCCACTGTAGGGACGTCGGAAATCAGTCTTTGCGGTCATCGCCGTGCCAACTACATCGCCCGTGAAGGCCCTGGCGAAGTCGGCAAAGCCGTCCACCTTCATCTTCACCAGAGGCACCGCGAAGATTGAACCCGTGGTGGCGCGCACGCATTCCGGCGCAAAGGGATCGCAGCAATCGCCGATGAGGATGATGCCCGACGCGCCCGCCGCATCCGCCGTGCGGATGATGGTGCCGAGATTGCCGGGGTCGCGGATTTCCTCCAGCGCCAGCCAGCGCCCGTTCTTGGCGGGGTGCGGCTGCACCTTGGTCCTGAACGCGGCCAGCACGTCATGCGGGTTGTTCTGGCCGGAAAGTTCGCCCATCAGTTTGTCGGTGACGATGAGCGGCCGCACCTCGTCCCACAGGTGGGGCGGCTTGGTGGCGATCACATGCTCGGGCACCCAACCCTGGTCCATGGCCCGTTCCAGCATGGCGCGGCCTTCCGCCATGAACAGGCCGGACTCGCGCCGCCCCTTCTTGTCGGAGAGGGAACGGACCAGCTTGATGGTTGGATTCTGGAGGGAGGAAATCGGCTGCATGGCGTGCTATTAGCAGGGCAGGAAACAAGCCGCCATGAGCAACCGCAGATGAACATCCACGCCAAGCCGAACATCAAGACCGGAATTTCCGTTTGTCCGCATGATTGCCCGAGCGCCTGCGCGCTGGAGGTGGAAGTGCTGGACGAGAACACCATCGGCCGTGTGCGGGGCGCCAAGGAGAACAGCTACACCCTCGGCGTCGTCTGCGAGAAGGTGGCGCGCTATTCCGAACGCATCCACCATCCCGAACGACTGCTGCATCCCTTGAAGCGCGTCGGCCCCAAGGGATCGGGTAGTTTCGCCCGCATCACCTGGGACGAGGCGATGGACGAAATCGCCCGCCGCTTCCTGGCAATCGAATCCGATCACGGCAGCGAGGCGATCTGGCCCTATTGGTATGCGGGAACCATGGGCTTCGTCATGCGCGACGGCATCGAACGCCTGACGCACGTGAAGAACTATTCCCGCATGTATGGCACCTTCTGCATCGCGCTCAGCTGGCCGGGCTTTGCCGCAGGCGTGGGCGCCATCCGCGGCGTTGATGCACGCGAGATGCAGAAGTCCGATCTCATTGTCGTGTGGGGCGGAAACCCAGTGAACACGCAGGTGAACGTGATGACCCACGTCGGCATCGCCCGCAAGCAGCGCGGCGCCAGGCTGGCGGTGATCGACGTTTACGAAACCGGCACCATGAAGCAGGCCGACTACGGCTACATCCTCCGCCCCGGCACCGATGGCGCGCTGGCCTGCGCCGTGATGCATGTGCTGTTCCGCGACGGCCATGCGGACTGGGACTATCTCCGCCGTTACACCGACGATCCCGAAGGCCTGCAGGCGCACCTGCACACCCGAACGCCCGCATGGGCCGCCGGCATCACGGGTCTGAGCGTGGAGAAGATCGAGGAGCTGGCGCACCTCATCGGCACGACCAAGCGCAGCTTCTTCCGCATCGGCTACGGCTTCTCCCGCTCGCGCAACGGCTCGGCCAACATGCACGCCGTCACCTCCATTCCAGCCGTCACCGGCGCATGGCAGCATGAGGGCGGCGGCGCACTCCATTCCAACAGCGGCATGTACAAGTGGAACAAATCGTTCCTCACCGCCAAGGCGGAGGCCAGGCCCGGCATCCGCACCATGGACCAGTGCCGCGTGGGCGAGGTGCTGTGCGGCAATCCGCAGGACCTGCAAGGCGGACCGCCGGTGAAGGCGATCTTCATCCAGAACACCAACCCGGTCTCCGTGGCGCCAGACCAGACGCGGGTGAAGCAGGGCTTCGCGCGCGACGACCTGTTCACGGTGGTGCACGAGCAGTTCCTCACGGAAACCGCCCGCTACGCCGACATCGTGCTGCCCGCCACGATGTTCCTGGAACACGATGACATCTACCAGGGCGGCGGCCACAGCCACATCATGTTCGGCCGCAAGCTGGTGAACGCACCGGGCGAATGCCGCAGCAATCACGAGGTGCTGGGCGATCTTGCCCGGCGCGTCGGCGCCCGCCACGACGGCTTCGCCATGACGCCGCGCGAATTGATCGACCGGACCTTGAAGGATTCGGGCCGGCGCGGCTTTGACGATCTCGACGCCGAGAACTGGTTCGATGTGCAGACCGATTTCGAGACGTCGCACTTCCTCAAGGGCTTTGCCCACGCCGACGGCAAGTATCACTTCCGCGCCGACTGGAAGAAGGCCGCAAGCATCGTCTCAACCATGGGCGCGCTCGGGCCGTGGCACGACATGCCGGTTTTCCCGGACCATTGGGCGGTGACGGATCCTGTGTCCCCGGAGACACCGTTCCGCATGACCACCAGCCCGGCCCGCACCTTCCTCAATTCCTCGTTCAACGAAACGCCAGGCTCCCGCAAGCGCGAGGGCGGACCCTCGTTGCAGATTCATCCGGACGACCTCGCGAGCACTGGGGCAGGGGATGGCGACATGCTGCGCGTGGGCAACGCGCGTGGCGAGGTCATATTGCAGGCGCGCGCCAGCACTGGCCAGCAACGCGGCGTGCTGATCGCGGAAGGCATCTGGAAGAACGAGGATCACGAGTCGGGCTGCGGCATCAACAGCCTCACGGGTGCCGACCAGCCCGCGCCCGCCGGCGGCGGCGCCTTCCACGACATCGCCGTGTGGGTGAAGCGGAGATAGCGGGGTCATACGGGCCCTCATGATGCGCTTCTGGCGCGTCACCAGGAGTCTTTGCGGCGAATGCCCGATGAATCGAATCTGAACGCGGGCTTCAGCCCGCACTCATCCGTACCCTGATAAAACATCCCCAAGTTCATGATTTTGGCGCATTCCGGCCATTTGGCTGGCCGAAATGCTCCGTATACGGTGGAATCAGGCGGCGGGACTTCGGCCGCGTTTACGGATTGTTAAGATGTACGGCGGCGCACAACTCCTTGAAAAGAATCATTTTCCGGTGAACCAGAATCGGTTCACACCTCGCCGCATGTCGAACAGCTTCACGGAAGAGCTCGATCACAAGGAACGTGGCCGCCGCCGTGCCCGGCTGCTTCTGCTGCTCATGGCACTGGCGATTGCCGCAGCCACCCTTGCCCCCGTGGCCGTTCTCGCTGGCTAAGCCAGCGTCTCGATCCGCTCCGACAACAGGTTGAAGAACCCGTCGGCATTGATGCCGCGGCAGACCGTGGCATTGGCCTTCCGGTCCGTCACCCGCCACCAGTCGATCACCGTCATACCCATGGTGAGACTGCTCTCGCATTCCACCACGACATTCACATCCCGCGAGGTGAAAAGGCCGGGCTGCAACAGCCATGCGATCACGCAAGGGTCATGCAGCGGGCCACCATCGGTGCCGTATTTCTGTTCGTCGAAGCGCTCGAAGAACTCCAGCAGATCAGCGCAAGCGGGCCCCGACTTGTTCTTCATGGCGCGGAACCGCGCCACGCGCTTGGCCGTGGTGAGCGCCTGATGGGTGCAATCCAGCGGAATGAGCGTAAAGGGAATGTCGGACGAGAGGCAGATGCGCGCCGCATGTGGGTCCACGTAGATGTTGAACTCTGCCGCTGGCGTCACGTTGCCGCCTTCGAAGAAGCCGCCGCCCATGGCGACGATGCGCTTGATGCGGGAGGCGATGCGTGGCTCCTTCACCAGCGCCAGCGCCACGTTGGTCAGCGGCCCGAGCGTGCACAGTGTCACCGTGCCGGCAGGGCGCGTCATCAGCGTTTCGATGATGAAGTCCACACCATGTTGCGGTTGCAGCGGCATGGCGGGCTCGGGCAGGACCGGGCCATCCAGCCCCGTGCGGCCATGCACATGTTCGGCGGTGACGAGGCTCTGCACCATGGGCCGGATGGCGCCAGCGAACACCTTGGTCCCGGGCTTGCCTGAGAGCTCACAAATCTTGCGGGCGTTCTTTTCGGTGAGTGCCAGCGGCACGTTTCCGGCGACGGCGGTGATGCCGATGACATCGAGTTCCGGCGAGGCCAGCGCCAGCATGATGGCAAGTGCATCGTCCTGGCCGGGGTCCGTGTCGATGATGATGGGAAGTTTCGGCATGCTGTCCTCGATCTGTGTTTGCAGCCTTGTAGCCGCCGGGCAAGCCGCGGCATAGGGCCAGATGGAAATCCGCCTTTGCTGACAGCTGCTGACAACATGCTGTCAGCAGCGCTAGGCTATGGGCCAGCCATGAGACGCGCTGACCGATTGCTCCGCATCATCCAGATTCTCCGCCGGCACCGCCGCCCGGTGCGGGGGCAAAGCATGTCCGAGGAACTGGAGGTCTCGCTCCGTACCCTTTATCGCGACATTGCCGACCTGGTGGCGGATGGCGTTCCCATCCGTGGCGAGGCCGGCATCGGCTATGTGCTGGGCCAGGGTTACGACCTGCCGCCGCTCATGTTCACCACCGACGAGGTGGAAGCGGTAATGCTGGGCCTGCGCTGGGTGATGCGGCGCGGCGACCCTGACCTGGTGCGCGCCGCGCAGGACGCCGTCGCCAAGGTTGCCACGGTCCTGCCGGAGGAATTGCGTCCGGTCTTTTCCGATGCCTCTCTCATCGTGCCACCCTCGTGGCGCATGATCGAGGACACGGTCGACGTGGCCCCGTTGCGCCGCGCCATTCGCGAGCAGCGCAAGGTGCGGATCAGTTACAGCAACGAGTCCGGCATCGCCAGCGAACGGGTGATCTGGCCCTTCGCCATCTCCTATTTCGATGCACAGCGCCTGATTGTGAGCTGGTGCGAATTGCGCGGCGCCTTCCGCACTTTCCGCACCGATCGCATGGTGGAAGCTGAAGTCCTCGCCGACAAATACCGCGAGCGGCGCGCCGTGCTGCTGAAGCGCTGGTCGGAAGAGCAGGGCGTCTCAGCCGAGTGAGCGCGCCAATTGCGCCAGCGCCTTCACGTAGAGCGGATGCTCCACGGCAAGTACGCGCGCAGCGAGAGAGTCCGCCGTGTCGCCGGGAAGCACGGGCACCTTCGCCTGTGCCACGATGGGGCCGCCATCAAGTTCCGCCGTGACAAGATGAACGGTGGCACCGTGCTCCGTCGCGCCGTCGGCAAGGGCGCGCTCATGGGTGTGCAGGCCCTTGTATGCGGGAAGCAGCGAGGGATGGATGTTGAGAATGCGCCCCTCCCAATCATGGATGAAAGCGGGCGTGAGAATGCGCATGAAACCGGCACAGCAGATGATGTCCAGGTCCTGCGACGTGAGATGGGCACTCAGCGCCGCGTCATAGGCCTCGCGGCTGGGGTAGTCCCGGTGGTTCACGACGTGGGTGGAAATGCCCTGTGATTGCGCGAAGCCGAGGCCCGGTGCATCGGCGATATTGGAAACCACATGAACGATCTCCGCCGGATAATCCGGCGCGCGCGCCGCTTCCACCAGCGCCTTCATGTTGGACCCGCGCCCGGAGATGAGGACGCCGGTGCGCTTGCGTCTCATGCGCCGAGGGTACCGGAATAGGAGACTTGCTCTTCCTTGCCCTTGCGGCTGCGGATGGTGCCGAGTGGCACCACCGTTTCGCCAGCCCGCTTCAATTGCGTTGTTACAGCCTTTGCGTCTTTCGCCGCAACGACGACAATCATGCCGACGCCGCAATTGAAGGTGCGCAGCATCTCGCGCTCCGCCACGCCGCCCGTTTCCGCCAGCCAGCGGAAGACGGAAGGATAGGGCACCGCCGAGAGATCAATGGCCGCCACCGTGTTCTTCGGCAGCACGCGGGGAATGTTCTCGGTGAAGCCACCGCCGGTGATGTGGGCCAGCGCCTTGATCGCCGTGCCCTTCTTCAACACCTTGAGGAGCGCCTTCACATAGATGCGCGTGGGCGTGAGCAACGCCCCGGCCAGCGTGGCATTGGCGAAGGGAGCCTTGCTCGTCAGCGCAAGCCCGCTCTGCTCCACGATGCGGCGGATGAGGGAATAGCCATTGGAGTGCGGCCCGCTGGATGCAAGGCCGAGGATAACGTCGCCCGCCTTCACGGTTGCGGCGGGAAGGATTTTCTTGCGTTCCACCGCACCCACGGCAAAGCCAGCGAGGTCATAGTCGCCGCCGTGATACATGCCGGGCATCTCGGCGGTTTCTCCGCCGATCAACGCGCAGCCCGCTTGCCTGCAACCGTCGGCAATCCCCGCGATCACCTCGCGCGCCGCCGCCACGTCGAGCTTGCCCGTGGCATAGTAGTCGAGAAAGAACAGCGGCTCCGCGCCCTGCACCACGAGGTCGTTCACCGACATGGCGACGAGGTCGATGCCCACGCCGCGGTGAATGCCGGAATCGATCGCAAGTTTCAGCTTGGTGCCCACGCCGTCATTGGCTGCTACCAGCACGGGGTCGCGGTAGCCGCAGGCCTTGAGGTCGAACAATCCGCCGAAGCCGCCCAGTGCCGCGTTGGCACCCTTGCGCCGCGTGGACTTCGCGAGTGGCTTGATGGCACTCACCAGGTCGTTGCCGGCGGTGATATCCACACCCGCATCGGCATAGGTCAAACCATTGGTTTTTGCCTTTGGAAACGCTTGTTTGCTGCCGCTCATGCCGCTAGTTTGCCCCAATTCTTGTGCTTGGTGATTTGCCAAGGAAATTGACGGGGCCAAATAGCCCGAAATGACCGGGCGAATAAAGCCCGAATGGACGATATGGGGACAACTCTCAAACGACCGGTTCTGCTGCTCCTCGCAGGGCTGCTCTGGCTTCTCGCTCAACTGCCTGCCCAGGCCGCGGGGCCTGTGGAGACCAGCATTTTTGCCGTGCAGGGCGTTGCCGTCGACGTGACCGACACCGATGCCGCCACCGCCAAGAACAAGGCGCTCGTGGAGGTGCAGGTGAAGGCATTCCGCACCCTGGCCGAACGCCTGGGCAATGCTGAAATCGTGGCCGAGGTCGAAGGCATGGAGACGAAATCCATCCTCCCATACCTGCGCTCCTTGTCGATCGAGGAGGAAAGCATCAGCCCCGGCCGCTACCAGGGCAAGCTGACGGTCCGTTTCCTGCCGGAGAAGATCAAGGCCTTCTATTCGAACCACGGCATCCGCGTGTCGTCGCAGCAGGGACCGGCCTTCCTTGTGCTGCCCATGTGGAAATCCGCCAACGGCCCGCAACTGTGGGAGGACAATCCCTGGCGTCAGGCGTGGATCAACCTGCGCGCCGAACAATCCCAGGTTCCGATCATTGTGCCTCTGGGCGATCTGGATGACAGCGAGATCATGTCGGCGCAGGATGTGCTTTCCGGCGACGAGGTGAAGCTTGAAGCCATGCGCCGCCGCTATGACGTGAAGGCCGTGCTGATTGCCTTCGCCGAGCCCACCGACGACGGTGGCATCAAGGCCACGATGAACGGCAACACGCCCCTCGGCAAGATCACCTTCGACAAGGTCTATCGCGCCGACAGCGGCGACCTGCGCGAATCCGCGGAGCTTGCCACGAAGCGCTTCCATCAGGTGATGATCGAGAAATTCCGCTCGGATTCCAGCCGTCAGGCATCGGGGGACGGCGTTGCTGCCCGCCGCCAGTCGTTGCAGGTGGCCGTGCCCTTCGGCGGCCCTTCGGAGTGGAATCGCCTGCGCTCGCAGATCCTGTCCACACCTGGTGTCGTCGGTTTGGACGTGGCATCGCTCGGTGGCGATGGTGCTGTCGTCAAGTTGACCGTGATGGGCGACATGGACTCGATTGAAGGCCGTTTCCGCACCAGTGGCCTGCAACTCTTCCGGAGTGGGGAGTCATGGGTCATCCAGCCGCTGTGAGGCCACGGCCATGCCCGTAAGCCTCCCCAACCTCATCACCATCGCCCGCATCCTGTTGGTGCCGGTGACGGTGTGGCTCATCATCAACCATCAATACCTGCTGGCGCTGCTGGCCTTTCTCGCGGCCGGAATCAGTGATGCGATCGATGGCTTCATCGCCCGCCGCTTCAACCTCATCTCCGAACTCGGTGGATATCTCGATCCGATTGCGGACAAGGCGCTGCTGGTTTCGATCTACGTCTCGCTCGCCATTCTTGAAGTGCTGCCCACCTGGCTCGCCATCATCGTGGTGACGCGCGACGTGCTGATCGTCGGTGCCGTGTTGCTCGCATTGCTCATGGGCCGTCCGCTGGAGATGAAGCCGCTTCAGATCAGCAAGCTCAACACCGTGGCGCAGATCGTCTTCGCGGGTGCCGTACTGCTCGCCCTCTCATTCGACTTGCATCTGGATTCGCTCTTGATGGCGGGCGCATTCCTGGTGGCGGCGCTGACTCTTGCCTCGGGCGCTTTCTACATGCGCAACTGGGTGCGCCACATGAGCGCGCCCCGGAGCAAGGAGCAGCCATGACATTTCAGAAGCAACTCAAGTTCTGGCTGGCGGCGCTCGCTGTGTTCGTGCTGTTCCTCTGGGCCTTCCAGGATATTCTCCTGCCCTTCATCGCCGGGTTTGTGCTCGCCTACTTCCTCGATCCCGTGGCGGATTGGCTGGAGCGGAGGGGCCTCAATCGGGTACTTGCCACGATGTTGATCCTGGTGGCGGCAGTGCTGGTGGTGGTGTTCATCGTCCTCCTCGTTGTGCCGATCCTGGGCGACCAGGCACTCAAGCTTGCGCAGGACCTGCCGTCCCTCCTCAAAGCACTGCTGGCGAAGTTCGATGCCTGGGCGCCACAGACGATCAAAGACATGATCGCCCGCAGCGGCACGGATATCCAGGGGTCGGTGGGTGACATCGCCAGCCGCGCCGCCGTGTGGATCGCGGCGGTGATCTCATCGATCTGGTCTGGCGGCATGGCGCTGGTGAATATCTTCTCGCTGCTGATCGTCACGCCGATCGTGGCGTTCTACCTGCTGGCCGATTGGGACAACATCGTCGCCAAGGTGGACGGCTGGCTGCCGCGTGACCATGTGGACGAAGTGCGCGCCATCGCCCGCGACATCGATACGGCGTTGGCAGGATTTATCCGTGGCCAGGGCACGGTGTGCCTGCTACTCGGCGTATTCTACGCCGTGGGACTGACCCTCGCGGGGCTCAAGTTCGGCCTCGCCATCGGGCTGGGGGCAGGGCTTCTCAGCTTCATTCCCTATATCGGTGCCCTGACGGGCGGCGTGATGGCCATCGGCGTGGGACTGGTGCAGTTCTGGCCGGACTGGAGCAGCGTGCTGATCATCATTGCGATTTTCGCGGCGGGCCAATTCATTGAGGGCAATTTCCTTTCGCCCAAGCTGGTTGGCGGATCAATCGGGCTGCATCCGGTCTGGCTGATGTTTGCGCTCTTTGCATTCAGCTATGTCTTCGGCTTTGTCGGCCTGCTGCTGGCGGTGCCCATGGCGGCGGGCGCCGGCGTGCTGGTGCGCTACGGCCTGTCACGATACCTGAGGTCGCGCCTCTACACCGGCAGTCCCGCGCCAACACCAGTGCCGCTTCCCGTGGAAAAGGCTGCGGCTCGGCCCGCGCGGCCCCTGGCCAAGCGCAAGGCCTGATGACCGCCATGGCCGTCCAGCAACTGACGCTCGACCTTGCCCACAGTCCCGCCCTGGGCCGGGAGGATTTCCTGGTCTCGCCCTCCAATGCCGCCGCTTTTGCATTGGTGGACCAATGGCCCAACTGGCCGACCCACGGCGCGGTGATCGTGGGCCCGCCCGGCAGCGGCAAGAGCCACCTCGCCTCGGTGTGGCAGAAGCGGACCGGCGCAAGCCTTTGTGCTGCGTCAGCACTCACGCCGGAAAACGTTGCCGACCACATGGCGCAGGACTGCCTCGTGGTGGAGGATGGAGGCTCGGAAGGGTTGGACGAGCGGGCCTTGTTTCATGCGCTGAATCTGGCGCGCCAGCAGGGAGGCTTCCTGCTGCTTACGGCTGTGAGACCCGTGGCAGCCTGGCCGCTCCGCCTGCCAGACCTCGTCTCGCGCCTCCGTGCCCTGCCGGAAGCAGCCATCCTGCCACCTGACGACGCCCTGTTGCGCGGCGTCCTGGTGAAACATTTCGCCGACCGCCAGATCGCCGTCTCGGAGGCCATCGTGGGCTACATCCTCCTGCGCATGCCCCGCTCCATGGAAGCCCTGCGCGATATTGTCGGCCAGATCGACGCCCGCGCCTTGGCGGAAAAGGCCGAGATCACCCGGCCCTTCGTTGCCCGCGTTCTGACCGAATATGCCGCACCGGGCCTCTTTCACCAAGACGAGTCATAGGCTTCACGCAACCGTCACATATCTGCAATAATCGCGCCCACGAAGTAACCCCGTCCAAGGGCCACCGCCATGAATGCACCGCACCTCGCGCCCGCTCCCGTTGACGCCGTCACGCTCGACGATCCCAAGCGCTTCTTCAATCGCGAACTGTCGTGGCTGGGCTTCAATTCGCGGGTTTTGGAAGAAGCGCGCAACCCCAACCATCCCCTGCTGGAACGGCTGCGCTTTCTCTCCATTTCCGGCAACAACCTTGATGAATTCTTCATGGTGCGTGTGGCCGGCCTTGTGGGGCAAGTGCGCGAACAGGTGTTGGAAATCAGCCAGGACGGCCTGACCCCGCAAGAGCAACTGGTGCTCATTCGCGAGCAGGCCCAGGCCCTGATGTTCGAGCAGGACCTGCGCTGGCGGCAGCTCCGTCAGGAATTGCACGAAAACGGCATTGCCATCGTCGACGAAGGCGAAATCGCCGCCACCGACATGGACTTCCTCAACCAGCGCTTCCTTGAGCAGATCCTGCCCGTGGTGACGCCCATCGCCATTGATCCCGCCCACCCGTTTCCGTTCATCCTCAACCGCGGCTTCGTCATCGCCGTGGAGCTGCGGCGCAAGAGCGACAGCAATATCATGCGCGCACTCCTGCCCATTCCGCCGCAGCTGGAACGTTTCATCCGCCTGCCAGGCGAGGCTGTGCGCTTCATATCGATCGAGACGATGCTCGGCCTGTTCCTGCCGCGTCTCTTCCCCGGCTACGAAGTCACAGGCCGGGGCCTGTTCCGCATCATCCGCGACAGCGACATCGAAATCGAGGAAGAGGCGGAAGACCTGGTGCGCGTGTTTGAAACCGCGCTGAAGCGCCGCCGCCGTGGCTCGGTGATCCGCATGGAGGTGGACAGCACCAGCCCGCGCAACCTCACCGCCTTCATCGCCGCCGAACTCGAAGTTCCCGATGATGCCGTGGTGCTGAGCGATGGCCTTGTGGGCTACAGTGATACCTCCCAGCTCATTCTGGATGAACGGCCCGACCTCAAGTTCAAGCCCTATGTGGCCCGTTTTCCCGAGCGTGTGCGCGACCATGGCGGCGACATCTTCGCGGCTATCCGCCAGAAGGATTTCGTCGTTCATCACCCTTACGAGTCCTTCGATGTGGTGGTGCAGTTCATCCGCCAGGCCGCCGCCGACCCGGACGTGGTGGCGATCAAGCAGACGCTTTACCGCACCTCGCGGAACTCGCCCGTTGTTGCCGCACTCGCCAAGGCGGCGGAGGCCGGCAAGACGGTGATGGCGCTCGTCGAACTCAAGGCTCGTTTCGATGAAGAAGCCAACATCCAGTGGGCCCGCGACCTTGAGCGCGCCGGCGTGCAGGTTGTCTTCGGCTTCATCGAATTGAAAACCCACGCCAAGGTCTCCATGGTGGTGCGCCGTGAGCAGGGGGGCATGCGCACCTACGTGCATTTCGGCACGGGCAACTATCATCCCATCACCGCCAAGATTTACACCGACCTGTCCTTCTTCACCTGCGACCCCGCGCTGGCGCGTGATGCAGCACGGCTGTTCAATTTCATCTCCGGCTACGCCCAGCCGGAAGACCTGGAACGCATCTCGCTTTCGCCCATCAACCTGAAGCCGCGCCTGCTGCAGCACATCGACGAAGAGATCGCGCACGCCAAGGCGGGCCGCCCGGCGCAAATCTGGGCAAAGATGAATTCGCTGGTCGATCCCGGCATCATCGACGCCCTCTACCGCGCCAGTCAGGCAGGCGTGCAGATCGACCTTGTGGTGCGCGGCATCTCCTGCCTGCGTCCGGGCGTTCCCGGCTTGTCCGACAATATCCGCGTCAAGAGCATCATCGGCCGTTTCCTCGAACATTCGCGTATCGTCTGCTTCGGCGCGGGCCAGGCTCTGCCGCACGAAAAGGCCAAGGTCTACATCGGCAGCGCCGACTGGATGCCGCGCAACCTGCACCGCCGCGTGGAAACCCTCATCCCCATCGAGAACCCCACCGTGCACGATCAGATCCTCGATCAGATCATGGTGGCCAACATGCAGGACAACGAACAGAGCTGGGATCTTCAGCCGGATGGAACCTCGCGACGCCTCTCGCCGCCGACCCCGGAGGAAGCCTTCAATGCCCACAATTATTTCATGAACAATCCATCGCTCTCTGGACGCGGGCGCTCTCTTGCCGCAAGTGTCCCCGCACCCATTCCACGCAAAAAGAAAGCGGCGAAGCACAAGTGACCTGGCACACCGGATTTCGGACGGAACCACCGACCTACCGCCCTGTGGCGGTGGTGGACATCGGCTCGAACTCGGTGCGTCTTGTTGTCTATGACGGACTGCGCCGCTCGCCCACACCGGTCTTCAACGAGAAGATTCTCTGCGGCCTCGGCAAGGGCGTCGCCATCACCGGCAAGCTGAACGAGGCGGCCATCGTGCGCGCCCTCTCGGCCCTCCGGCGCTTCCGGGCACTGGCCAAGCAGATCGGCTGCAAGGAAGTCTTCGCCGTCGCCACCGCTGCGGCGCGCGAAGCCACCAACGGCGAGCAATTCGTGGATAAGGCCGAAAAGGCCCTGGGCGCCGGCATCCTTGTCCTCTCCGGCAAGGAGGAGGCGCGTTTTGCCGCTCTTGGCGTCATCGCCGGCATTCCTGATGCGGACGGAATCGCGGGCGACCTGGGCGGCGGATCGCTGGAACTCATCGACATCAAGGATGGCCGTCTCAACGATGGCGTGACACTTCCGCTCGGACCCTTGCGCCTCATGGACATGTCCGGGGACGACATGGACCGCGCCCGGGGCATCGTCGACGATTATCTCGGCAAGACCACCATCCTCGACAAGCTGAAGGGTCGCAGCTTCTATGCCGTGGGTGGCGCGTGGCGAAACCTCGCCCGCATGCATATGGCCCACGCGCATTATCCGCTGCATGTGCTGCATCAATACAACATGACGCGCTCGCAGGCTGCCGCCATTTCTGAACTCGTGGCTGGTCTTTCCGTGACGGCTCTGAAGGACGTGAAGGACGTTTCCAAGTCGCGCTCGGAAACACTGCCCTACGGCGCCATGGTGCTGGAACGTCTTCTGCACCACTCGCAGGCGCGGACTGTCGTCTGCTCGGTCTATGGTGTGCGCGAGGGCTTTCTCTATGCCCGCCTGCCGCGCAAGAAGATGCGCTCGGATGCGCTGCTCTCGTCATGCTGGGATTTCGCCCGGCGCTATGCCCGCTCGCCGGAACATGAACTGGAATTGTGCGACTGGACGGACCAGGTGTTCGGCGCAAAGGGCTTCACGGAATCAGAGGAAGAACAGCGCCTGCGTTATGCCGCCTGCCTGCTCGCGGATATTGGCTGGCGCGCCCACCCGGACTATCGGGCAGACCGTTCGTTGGGCATGATTTCGCAAGCGGCTTTCGTCGGCGTGGATCATCCCGGCCGCGTCTTCCTCGCCCTCACGGTGTTCTACCGCTACGAGGGCGAAGTGATGAAAGATGACCTGACGCGCCTGCTGGATGAACGGCAGATGGAGCGCGCCCACCTTCTCAGTTCCATCTTCCGCCTGGCCTACATTCTCTCGGCCGCCATGCCCGGCATGTTGCCGCGCATCGGCCTCAAGTTGTCAGGCAGCAAGGACCTGGTGCTCACCCTGCCGAAGAAGCTTGGAGACCTCATGGGCGAACGCGTCGAAAAACGCCTCGCCAGCCTCGCCTTCGAAATCGGCCGCACGCCGAAGGTCGTGATCGGGTAGGGGACAAGCAATTCCATTTGCCTTTGCATCCGCCATCCCCCGTCGTGGCATGACGATGTTTCAAAGTGCGGCGTGAATGCCTTGCCGCCCGCCGCTCTTACCGCCTGACGATCTCCACGCGGCCCTTTTCCATTGTGATGGCGGCGCGGCCGTGTTTCAGGTCGAGCGCCACGCTGCCGAAAATGTCGCGGCGCCAGCCTTCGAGCGCGGGGACGGCGGCATTGTCGTCCATGGCGATGGCATCGATGTCGGCGCTGGAGGCGATGAGCTTGGGCGCGATGCCCTCGTTCTCGCTGACGATCTTCAATGCCAGCTTCAGGATTTCCGCAGCCGCTTCCTGCGACGACGACATCTCGTCACCCCGGCCCTTGGGGGCGGGAATGCTGGCAGGATCGCGGGAGAGCGCTTGCCCGACCGCTTCCAGAATGCCTTTGCCGATCACCGAATCCGCCGATCCGCGCGGCAGCAGGCGAAGCTGCAACAGCGCATCACGGGATTGCGGAAGCTGAATGGCGATTTCCGCGACGGCTTCATCCTTGAGGATGCGGCCACGCGGCACGTCCTTTTCCTGCGCCTGCCGTTCGCGCCACGCGGCCACGGCCATGAGTGCGGCCTGCTGCTTCTTGTTCTGGATGCGGGCCTTGATGCGCCGCCATGACTGCTCGGGGTCTACGCGGTAGGAGGCGGGATTGGCGAGATCGCCCAACTCACCCTCCAGCCAGTCGTTGCGGCTCTCGCGCGCGATCTGTGCGGTCAGTTTTTCGTAGACGGTGCGGAGATGCGTCACGTCCGAGAGGGCATAGGCCATCTGTTTCTGGGTGAGCGGCCGGCGTGACCAATCCGTAAACTGGGACGACTTGTCGATCTGCGCACCGGCAAGTTTGCGCACGATCGCTTCGTAACCAACCTGGTCGCCGAAGCCGCAGACCATGGCGGCAATCTGCGTGTCGAAAATAGGCGTCGGCACCGCATCGGCGAGGTTGATCATGATCTCAACGTCCTGCCGCGCGGCATGGAACACCTTCAGAACGCGCGTATCGGCCATCAGCGCGAAGAAGGGCGCAAGGTCGATCTCCTTGGACAAGGGATCAATCAGTGCCGCCGCCTTGCTGCCCGCGATCTGGATCAGGCACAGCTTGGGATAATAGGTGGTCTCCCGCAGGAACTCGGTGTCCACGGTGATGTAACTCTCATCACGCAGGCTCTCGCAGAAGGCGGCGAGTTCGGCCGTGGTGGTGATGGCGGGAATGTCTTTCTGGGGCGCGCGGTCAGGCATGTCCGAACACCCGTGCGAAGATCGTATCCACATGCTTGGTATGGTAGCCAAGATCGAACAGGCTCTCGAGGTCCTGCGGCGAAAGATGCGCTGCAATTTCCGCATCCGCTTTCAGCAGGTCGAGAAACTGTCCCTCACCCCGCCACACGGGCATGGCGTTGCGCTGCACGGCGGCATAGGACGCCTCGCGGCTCATGCCCTTCTGCGTCAGGGCCAGCAACACGCGCTGCGAATGCACCAGCCCGCCCAGCCGATCGAGGTTGCGCTGCATGTTCTCAGGATAAACCAGCAGCTTGTCGATCACGCCGGCAAGCCGCTTCAGCGCGAAGTCGAGATGCACCGTCGCATCGGGGCCGATGCCGCGTTCCACCGAAGAGTGCGAAATGTCACGCTCGTGCCACAGCGCCACGTTTTCAAGGGCAGGCGTCACGGCCGAGCGCACAAGCCGCGCCAGCCCGGTCAGGTTTTCGGTGAGCACCGGATTGCGCTTGTGCGGCATGGCGGAAGACCCCTTCTGGCCGGGCGAGAAGAACTCTTCCGCCTCCAGCACTTCCGTCCGTTGCAGGTGGCGGATCTCCGTCGCCAGCCTTTCGATGGAACTGGCGATGACGCCCAGCACCGAGAAGAACATGGCATGGCGGTCGCGGGGGATCACCTGTGTGGAGACAGGTTCCACTGCAAGGCCCAGCTTGCGGGCCACGTGTTCCTCAACCGACGGATCGATGTTGGCGAAGGTGCCGACCGCGCCCGAGATGGCACAGGTGGCGATGTCCTTGCGCGCAAACTCCAGGCGCACGCGGGCGCGCTGGAATTCGGCATGGGCGAAGGCAAGTTTCAACCCGAAAGTGATCGGTTCGGCATGGATGCCATGGCTGCGGCCGATACACGGCGTCATCTTGTGCTCGAAGGCGCGGCGCTCCAGTGCGGCCAGCACCTCGTCGATGTCTTTGAGCAGCAGGTCGGCGGCACGGCTGAGCTGGATGTTGAAGCAGGTATCCAGCACGTCGGAAGACGTCATGCCCTGGTGCACGAAGCGCGCCTCCGGCCCGACGATCTCCGAGAGGTGGGTGAGAAAGGCAATCACGTCATGCTTGGTGACGGACTCGATTTCGTCGATACGGTCGGCGTTGAAGATGGCGTCCTTGCCCTTGGCCCAGATGGCCGCAGCGGCCTCCTTGGGAACGATTCCCAGTTCCGCCATGCGATCCGCCGCATGGGCCTCGATTTCAAACCAGATCCTGTAGCGGGTCTCAGGTGCCCAGATCTGGGCCATGTCCTTGCGGGAATAACGGGGGATCATTGGAGTCCTTGTGCTTTCGTCCGCCCTTAACAAATGTGAGGGGCGGGTGCCAGCCGGAACTCAGGTGGGGAAGGACGGTGGAAAAACGCTGGAACGGGCCAAACCCGGCTCAGATCTTCATTTCCACGAGGCGGGAATTGGCCGCGAAATAGGCGTCGCCGGTATATTTGAACACGCCGCATTCCATGGGCTTGTTGCCATAGCTTTCGCAGAACTGTTCGCCCGAGGCCGTCCAGCGCCCCGATCCAGCGCCCTTCGAGTCGTCCTGGAATTCAAACGATCCATCGCCGCTGTAGGAGATCATGCCGTTGCCGTCGGGCCGCGTGTATTGGAACGTCTTGCCCACGATGGCACCGCGGATTTCACTGTCGGAAAAATTGCGGATGGTCGCGCCTTCCTTTTGCGGCACGGCTGACGAACCTTCGTTGACGACACGAACACCCTTGGGGCCAGTTGCGCATGCTGCAAGAAGCATGGCGGCCAGTGCATACAGAATTGCAGACGAACAACGCATCCCGATCCGTTCCACCAATCACCCCTGACGCGCCATGTGCCAGAATGGCGCGTGGACCGCAAGTCCCGCGCCGCCCCGTTGCATGGGCTAGATTTCCGCCCCGAGCACGATCACCTTTGCGCCCTTCGGTACGCGGTCGAACAGATCAGCCACATCTTCATTCAACATGCGGATGCAGCCGGACGACATGGCCTTGCCGATGGAGTGCGGCTCGTTGGTGCCGTGGATGCGGTAGAGCGTGTCAACGCCATTCGAGAACAGGTAGAGCGCGCGCGCCCCCAGCGGATTGGACGGGCCACCCGGCATGCCATTGCTCCATTCCGCCGCCTTGGCATCGCGGTAGGTCATTTCCTCCGGCGGAATCCAGCGCGGCCAGCGGCGCTTCATCTGCACCACGGCCTCGCCCGACCAGGCAAAACCCTGACGCCCCACGCCGACGCCGTAGCGCAAGGCCGAGCCGTTTTCGAGGACGAGAAAGAGAAAGCGCTGGGCCGGATCGATGATGATCGTGCCCGGTGTTTCCATGCCATCGTAGCTCACCACCTGACGGTGGAACTTTTCAGGGATCTTGCTGAGGTCGGCCGGATCAATGGGAAAATCGGTGGGCGATTCAGGCGGCGGAAACAGCGAGGGGTCGCGTCCCAGCATTTCGCCTTCTTCGCCGCCATAGAGCGGGTGTTGCTGTGCAATAGCAGGCCAGCGCGACGCCGCGAGTGCGCCGAACGCCAGCATGCCAGTCGTGAAAGAACGCCGTGAGTAAGTCTTCATGTGTTGCCGTGATCCAGTTGCAGGGGATCGATTCCCTGTATGTAGGTACGCGCCACGGCGTTGCCATGGTGGCAATACGGCAAGTTTGTGAAACGTTCGCCTCAGGCGAGAGTGAACGTGGCCTGACCCACCTTGTAGGTGCTGCCAGAGCCGCTGAACGGCTGGCAGGTCATCGGAACACCCTTGGGCAGGAACGGCGCGGGCGAGAAGCTCTCGCACAGCTGACCGTCCTTCACGGTCCATTTTCCGGTGGTTGTTCCCTTGCCGGTCACTTCCACCAGAGAGCTGCCATCGTCGGCATAGAGCGTCACGCCGCTGTTCTTGGGGCTCGCCCATTTCCAGCTCTTGCCCGAAAGCACGCGCTTGATTTCACCCGCACTCATGCCCGTGGGCGACATCGGTTCCGGCGCAAGGTCAACCTGCGGCTCGGCTGGCGCCGGACTTGGATTGTCCTTGAAAATGTTCATGTTGGTGCATCCCGTGAGACCCACGAGGCTGACCGTTGCCAGGACAATAAGCGACTTCTTCATTTCAAAACCCCCAAAACACCAGCCGGGTACCCAGAACCTGTGTCAGGATTAGGGTGAAACATGGCCAGCGCCCAGAACTTTAGCAGAACCTTCCGCCACCGAACAACCCGTGATTGAGCACGGGGCTGCGGGCGTGACGGAAGCGGTCGTGAGATTATCGGATGTCATATCTGCTTCAACGCGGCGGCCATCTGCCGTCAACTGGAAGGGAACCTGATCCGTGGAACCAAACCACGGGGAAACATCTTCCGCTGCTGCGGGGGAAACAAGAACGGCCAACATCAGAAACACATAACGCATCAGACTTCTCCGCGACGCTGCGCACACATATGCCCGGCATTGTCGCCCCTTTATGGTTACCGGACTCTTAATGCGCCTTGACCGGAGCGCGATTCGCCCCGCAAAGGCAGACTGGAACAAGTGGACTCATCATGAACTCGATCACCAATGCGCATGTGCTGCCGGTCCTGATGCTGATTGCTTCCAACGTGTTCATGACTTTCGCCTGGTACGGGCACCTCGCCTTCAAGCAGAAGGCCCTGTGGATTGTGGTCCTTGCAAGTTGGGCCATCGCGTTCTTCGAATACTGGCTCGCCGTTCCCGCCAACCGCATCGGTCACAACGTCTACAGTGCCGCGGAACTGAAGACGATCCAGGAGGTCATCACCTTCGTGGTCTTCATCGTCTTCTCTGTCTTCTGGTTGGGGGAAGCGATCACGCTGCAACATCTCATCGGCTTTGCCGTCATCATTGCGGGTGCTGCCATCGTGTTCCGGGCATGAACTATCGCCACGCCTTTCATGCGGGAAACCACGCCGACGTGCTCAAGCACATCGTGCTGGTACGCGTGCTGGATTACATGTTGCGCAAGGACAAGCCTTTGGCTGTGCTCGATGCCCATGCCGGCATCGGCCGCTACGACCTGAAGGGCGCGGAAGCCTACAAGACCGGAGAGTGGAAAGACGGCATCGGCCGTTTTCTCGCGGAGCCTCTGGCGGAAGGCGAGCGCATGCTGCTCGCGACCTACCTCAACATGATCCGCGATCTCAATCCGGACGGCACGATCCGGCACTATCCAGGCTCGCCCGAGATTATCGCGCGGCTTGCGAGGCGCACCGATCGCATCATCCTCAATGAACTGCACCCGCAGGATGCCGACACCCTGTCCGCCCGCTACGCCGCCGACAAGCGTATCCGCGTGACGCGGCAGGATGCGGGCGTGGCAGTCAAGGCGGCACTTCCCTTCACGGAACGGCGCGGCCTTGTGCTGATCGATCCGGCCTTCGAAGAGCAGGGGGAAATCGAGAAGGCCGCCCGCATGCTTGGCCACATCATCGCCCGCATGCAGAATGCAACAGTGCTGGTCTGGTATCCGCTGAAGACGCCGGATGCAGAGGCGCCACTCCTGTCCGCCGCCGCTGCATTGCCCTGCGCGGGCACGCTGGCGATCGAATTGCGCGTACGGGAAGCCTTCGATGCAGGGGGACTGGCTGGATCCGGCGTTCTCGTTCTCAATCCGCCCCACACCCTGAAGGCGGAAATGGAGACGCTGCTGCCGGTGCTGGCACAGCGCATGGGCGTCGGGACCTGGGGGCAGGGCAGCGTGCGCGAACTCACGCCGCCCCGCTGACCATCACGTCAATTGCTGGCGGCCGAGATGGCCTTCGAGAGGTCCGTGTATTCCTCGCAGGTCATGCCGCAGCGTTTGCCGATTTCGGCAAGCTGTGCCTTGGCAAGGTCAAGCTGGCCGGCCTGGGCATAGCCTTCGCCAAGATATTCGCGGGCCCGCACGAAATCAGGATTCATCGCAAGCGCCTGCTTGTAGTAGCTCACGGCCACATCGAGCCGGCCCGACTTGCGGTGGCTGTAGCCCTGCATGTTGAGCACGCGCGGATCATTCTGGTCTGCGAATGCAAGCACTTCGAGCGCCCAGTCATAGTCGCCGCCCAGCGCCAGTGCATTGCCCTGTTCGTACATTTCGTCAGCCGGGATGATTCCCGCAGTGGCCTTCACGCATTTCTTCTTCTTCATGCCGTTCATGGTGACGGTGCGCACGACCTCGCCCTTCTTGCACTTCATCTTCTTCGGAGATGGGGTGGGCATGGAGTTGGAGGATCCGCCACCGCCGCCGCTGGAAGCAGCAATGGAAGTGGCGGGAAGAAGTGCAAGGCTCGCCGCCAGAAGGATCGTGCCTGAAACGAGATTGATGGGACGCATGGGGTGGTACTCCGCTGTGAGGCTGCGCAAGATACACCCTCGCCAGTCCCCGGCCATTGCCGAGCGCGTGAGCAGCCGTCACGTTTCCGTGTGCGGCTTTCCGTTCCTGAATCGCGGGGGAAAAACCCCTCCGCGTGCATGAATGCGGAATGAACCTGCCGTTCAGTGAAGGCTCAGGCGTGCTGCGCTCATATGGCTCCAACGATCGCAATGGATCGTCAAACAAACGGAGACGAACATGAACGCCCTCATCAACTCTCGCTCGCTTCTCGCCGCTGCCGGTTCCGCCACGCTTCTCGCCCTCGCGCTGTCCGGCAACGCCAACGCATCGACGGAACGCCTGTCCTTCGGCAACTGCACGGGCAGCAACAAGGCCAAGGTCGTGCGCTGTTGCGATCAGCTGGTGCGCCAGCACGGCATGCCCGACTGGATGACGGAATACGGCAACTGCAACCGCGCCACCACCTGCAAGGCCTATGTCGGCGGCAAGAACCAGTGCTACGTCAAGATTGAAGTCATCCGCATCGAGAAGAACGACGAGCCGAAGCCTGAGAAGGGCCGCTCGATCAACTGATACTTGCCTGCACACGTGATCAGGAGGCTGGCGCGGTGCGCCGGCCTCAGCCGTGTTTGTATATCCAGCCCAGTTGCGCGAGAAAGCGCTGTTCCGGCATCAACCGCAGCGCCGCGTTCCGGCCCACCGCCATCACGCCCGAGGCACTGTAGATGCGGCCCTGCCGCACACTGGCCTGATGCACCGCAAGAACACGCGCCATGCGTTCGTTGAAGCGCGCGAAATTCGGAACCTGTCCGCCGGCGTCCTGCAGGATATCGGCGAGCAGTGCCGCATCTTCCAGCGCCATCGCGGAGCCTTGCGCGAAATAGGGAACGGTGCCGTGCGCCGCATCGCCCAGCAGCAGCACGCGGCCCTTCACCCAGGTATCGAGCACCGGAACATGTCGCGCCTCCCACGGCAACCATGACGGCACCTGCGCAATCACGTCCTGCAGGGGGAGACAACAGCAATACGCGATGTCCTCCGGCGACTGCCCCTCGTGGGCGACAAGCACGATGTTGAAACGACCCTGGTGCCCCACCGGATAATGCACGGCATGGAAGCCGTGCCCCATCCACAGGTTCACGCAGTCTCCATCTGGCAGGGCCGCAGGCATTGGAATGAGGGCGCGGTGAATGATCTGCCCCGCAAACACCGAGGCGCTGCCCGGCCACATCTTCTGCCGCAAGCCGGAGCGCATGCCATCGGCCACCACGAGAGCGTCACCCCTCCGGGTTTCACCGGTTTGCAGCGTGATGAGCACCTCCTGCGCGGAAGGGGCAACCTCTGTCACCGCATGGCCGCCGCTGACGCTGATTCGGGACTGCCGTGCCGCCGCTGCCAGCAACGCGCCGTGCAGGTCGGCCCGGTGCGCCACGCGATACGGCGCGCCGAACATCCGCTCGAAATGTCCTGCCAATGGAACGCGCCGCACCACCGCGCCCGACATGGCATCGCGCATGACAATGGCGGGTGGCGAAGTGGCGATCTCCGAGACGTCGTCCCAGGCGCCGATGCGTTGCAGGGCCTTCACCGCATTGGGCCCCAATTGCAATCCTGCTCCCACCTCCTCGAAGGCGGCGGCGCGTTCGAACACGGCGGCATCGCGCCCCGCCGAGGCGGCGGCGAGGGCGGCGGCAATGCCGGCGATTCCGCCGCCGGCGATGAGAAGGGGAGGCTGGCTCATGACAACCATTCTGCCACGGCGCGGATGGAATTTCATGCGGCGGATTGATGCTTGCGGGGGGTCCGCAGAGGTCCTATGCCGCAGCCGAAAGCAAGAGGACCGCCATGGGCTTTATTTCCGACGCATTGAACCGCATCCAGCCTTCCGCCACCATTGCCATTTCCAACAAGGCGCAGGCCATGCAGGCCGAAGGCAAGGACGTGATCGGCCTTGCGGCGGGTGAACCGGATTTCGATACGCCCGACAACATCAAGGACGCCGCGATCGCGGCGATCAAGGCCGGCAAGACCAAATACACCGCCGTGGACGGCATCGCTGAATTGAAGAAGGCCGTCGTCGCCAAGTTCAAGCGCGAGAACGGGCTGGACTACAAGACCTCGCAAGTCTCCGTCGGCACCGGCGGAAAGCAGGTTCTTTTCAATGCTTTGATGGCAACCGTGAATCCGGGAGATGAAGTCATCGTGCCGGCACCTTACTGGGTCAGCTATCCCGACATCGTGATGCTGGCCGGGGGGACGCCGGTCATCGTCCAGGGCCCCGCGGAAAAGGGCTTCAAGCTGCAAGCCGCCGATCTCGCCAAGGCCATCACGCCCAAGACCAAGTGGCTGATCCTCAATTCGCCATCCAACCCATCGGGCGCTGCCTATACCCGCGACGAGTTGAGGGCGCTGGCGGATGTGTTGCTGCAGCACGCGCAGGTCTGGGTGCTGACCGACGACATGTACGAACATCTGGTCTATGACGCGTTCGCCTTCACCACCATCGCGCAGGTCGAGCCGAAGCTCTACGATCGCACACTCACCATGAACGGCGTCTCCAAGTCCTACTGCATGACCGGCTGGCGCATCGGTTATGGCGCGGGCCCGGAAGTGTTGATCAAGGCCATGGCCAAGCTGCAATCGCAGTCCACTTCCAACCCGTCCTCCATTGCCCAGTGGGCCGCCGTCGAGGCTCTGAATGGCCCGCAGGATTTCATCGCCCGCAACAACATGGTGTTCAAGGAACGCCGCGACCTTGTGGTCTCGATGCTGAACCAGGCCAAGGGCCTGCGCTGCGCCACGCCGGAAGGGGCCTTCTATGTCTATCCCTCCTGCGCTGGCGTGATCGGCAAGACGGCTCCCTCCGGCAATGTCATCAGCAACGATGAAGTGTTCGTGACTGAACTGCTGGCATCGGAAGGCGTGGCGGCCGTGCACGGCGCTGCCTTTGGCACGTCACCGTTCTTCCGCATCTCCTACGCCACCGCGACCAAAACCTTGGAAGATGCTTGCCAGCGCGTCCAGCGCTTCTGTGCCTCACTGCGTTGAAAGGACATCACATGTATGATTTTGCCATCCCGCCCATCATCCACGGCTTGAAGTCGCTCGCTGCCGTCTTGAAGAAAGCTGAAGCGCATTGTGAAGCGCGCAAGATCAAGCCGGAAGTGCTGGTCGGTTTCCGGTTATTCCCGGACATGCTGCCCCTGTCGTCGCAGGTGCAACTGGCCTCCGACTTTGCCAAGGGTGTCGGCGCCCGCCTGTCCGCCACGGCCAATCCCAGCTATGCTGACGAGGAAAAGACTTTCACGGAATTGCAGGCGCGCATCGCCAAGACCATTGCCTTCCTCGAAACGCTGGACCAGAAGTCTTTCGACGGCGCAGCCACCCACTTGGTGAAGGTGCGGTTGTCGCGCGATGTTGAAAAGGACATGCCGGGTGCCGAGTATTTTAACCGTTACGCACTTCCGAACTTTTATTTCCACATGACAACGGCTTACAACATTCTCCGTCACAATGGCGTGGAATTGGGCAAGGGCGATTTTCTCGGCCGCAACCTCTGAACGTCGCCACGAATTGCCTCAATCCTGACAGGATTGACGCCGATTGCCTCTGCATAGATTTGAAGGAGAAGATAATGAACTTGAAGTTTGCCGCCCTTGCCTTTGCCGCTGCAACGGCTTTCACCTCCGTTTCCGCCATGCCTGCCTCAGCCGGAAATGGCCACGGCGTGAAGGTGGGCGTCTTGCGCTGCCACATTGATGGCGGCGTCGGCTTCATCATCGGTTCGTCCAAGGATGTCGATTGCGTGTTCAAGCGTTCGGGCGGTGGCCGCGAACACTACCACGGCTCCATCGGCAAGCTCGGCGTTGACGTGGGCGTCACCACCCGCACGGAGCTGGGCTGGATCGTGTTTGCACCCGGCAAGGTCGGCCGTGGCGCCCTGAAGGGCAGCTACACCGGCGCCAATGCTGAAGCGACGATCGGTATCGGCCTCGGCGCCAACGTACTCATTGGTGGCTTCAAGAAGGGCATCAACTTGCAGCCCATCAGCCTGCAGGCCCAGGAAGGCCTCAACGTGGCCGCCGGCATCGCCAGCCTGCACCTGCGCTGAATTCCATACCACAGCACATTGAGGGCGTTCCGCACGGCGGGGCGCCTCTTTCTATTTTGGTCTGCTGCTATTCCGGCAGGGTAAACGGTACCGCGACAAAGCGGCGGTCCGAGCCTTCGAAGCCCCGCGAATAAACGCCGATCAGCGCCACCAGTGGGTCCGGCCCCTGCGTGTAGCGCATGGAGGCGAACACCGCTTCGATGTCATAGGCATGCGGGCAAGAACGTGACGTGGGAATCGCCGTGTCCTTGGCAGCCGTCGCGGCTTTGCCCGACTTGAGGTTCCTGACGGTCACTTCCATGCCGACGGGTGTCGCAATATCGAGATCGAAACAATTGCCCGGCGCCGGCAGCTTCACGTCCCTGACGGTGATGTCGTAGGCGCCCAGCGCCTCGTAGTCAGCGGGATTGGCCGAGGAAGCATAGTAGCGTCCGAACCGCGCCGTGCGGCGGTCCGCGATATCCAGCTGCGTAAAAGGCATGTGCACCAGCGTTTCGACGCTGCCCGTGATGTTCAGCTTGTCCAGTACCGGCTGTGCCTGCGCCAGCGCCTTTGCCCGCGTGGCGTCGAGCTGCACTTCGTCGTCACCTTCGTCCTTGTCCATCACCTTCACAGGCGTGCCCTTCACCCAGGTGTCGGCCGCAAGATCGATGACGAAGATGTCGGCGTATTCAAACCCGGAACCATCCTGCATGCCGTACTGCTCGAAGGCGAAATATTTGCCATCAGGCGAGAAACCGATGGCGCGTGATTGCGCTCCGTCTGCCGCAAGCCCCGGACCATCCAGCACGCCGAGCAGGGGCAGCGCCAGTAGCCAACGCATCAGAAGGCCTTGAAGGTGACGAGCGTATATGTGTCCCGCACGCCCGGTACGGACTGGATCTTGTCGGCAATGAACCGGCCCACATCCTGATCTTCTTCGAGATACAGTTTCACCAAAAGGTCGAAACCTCCAGCGGTGGAATAGATCTCCGACGCGACTTCCGAATCCGCGATGGACGACGCCACCTCGTAGGATTTTCCGAGGTCACATTTGATCTGCACGAAATAGGCACGCATGAGAGGTCCTTACTGTTGCGGGTCCTCGGCGAACTGGCCCCCGCTCCAGCGGTACCATGTGAAGCGCTGGGTCACGAGATCGCCACGCGCGTCAAACTGCACGTTGCCGAGAATGGTGGATACGGTGCTGCCGCCCTTCAGCCAGTCGGCCATGGCGCGGCCATTGTTGACGCCAGCCGCCTTTGCCGCGGCGGCAAACACTTCCACGGCGGCATAGGAGGGGAGCGTTGCACCTTCACTGCCGCCTTCGCCGGGCAAGGCCTGCTCCACCCGGAAGCGGTTGGCCAGCGTCAGGGGATCGACGGCAAAGGTCACGCGCGTGCCTTCTCCGGCGTCGCCTGCGCGTTCCCAAAAGACTTCGTTCAGCAGCAGGTCCGGCCCATAGAGCCGCGCCGCGATGTTTGCTTCCTTCAACGCCTTTGCAACATTGCCGGCATCAGAGGCCGAGAGGGCGAGATAGACGACGGTGGGTGTTGCCGCCTGCACCGCTGTCACCAGGTCCGTGAGGTTCGAGGTGCCGGGCTTCACCACATGTTCCGTGCCGCTTGAAATCTTGCCCTTGAGCCGTTCGACGAGGCTGCGCATCACCGGCTGTCCGTCACTGATGATGGCGACCTTGGCATTCGCATCATCACCAAGAATGCGCGTTGCCGCGGCATCCGCCTGTGCATCATCACGCGATGCCAGCCGCAGGATGTTCCAGCCCGGCTGCTCGGTCACGGCGGGGAGCGTGGCGGCAGGCGTAATGGCGACGATGCCAGCGTCGAGATAGACTTTTCCCGCCGCGATCATGGCGCCCGAACAGAAATGTCCCACGACCACGCGCACGTCCTGGCGCGCAAGGTCCTGTGCCGCGTCGAAGGCGCGGCGGGTATCGCAGGCGTCATCGGCAACAACGCTGCGCAGGGGCTCGCCATTGATGCCGCCGCCCGCATTCACCGCCGTGATGGCCGCCTCCACGCCCGCCTGCATCTGCTTGCCGAACACGCCGTTGGGCCCGCTCATGGGCCCCGCCACGCCCACCAGAATATCTGCAAGGGCAGGGGAGCCGAGCGCGGCCAAGACAAGCATCGAAAGACTGAAACGCAAGGTGCGCGACTCCGCCATGGGATTGCATCAAGGCTATTGCGCGCAAGGCTGGACCGCAAGCGCCAAAGAAAAACCGCCCGGGGTTCGCCCGGGCGGTTTCCTCAGCCGAAGCTGAAGAGATGCTTATTCGTTTTCGACGTAGGTGAACGAACCGTCATCCTGCTTCTTCCAGGTGTAGAGCACGTAGTCAGGACGCGTGATGTCGCCCTTGGCATCGTAGCTCAGTTCACCGATGGCAGTCGCCCACGGGCCGTTCTTCTTGATCGAGTCGGCAACAGCCTGCGCGTCGTCGTTCTTGCCAACCTTGGTGGCGGCACCGGCGATCACCTGCATGGCAGCGTAGGAGTACAGCGTGTAGGCTTCGGGTTCGAAGCCGGCAGCGCGGAACTTCTCGACGATGTCCTTGGCTTCCGGACGCTTGCGCGGATCCGGAGCGAACGTCATCAGCGTACCTTCGACGGCAGGGCCGGCGATGGAAGCGAGTTCGTTCGACACGATGCCGTCGCCAGACATGAACGTGGCATTGAGGCCAGCGTCAGCAGCCTGGCGCTTCAACAGGCCGAACTCCGTGTGGAGGCCGCCCCAGTAGACGAAGTTGACGCCCGCTTCCTTCATCTTGGTGATGAGGGACGAGAAGTCCTTGTCGCCGATGTTGAGGCCTTCATACATGGCTTCGGTCACGCCGCCGCCATTCATCGCCTTCTTGGTTTCGTCAGCAAGGCCCTGGCCGTACGGCGTCTTGTCGTGCAGCACGGCGATCTTGCCGTCCTTGAAGTTCTTCACGATGTAGGCACCGGCAACGGCACCCTGCTGGTCGTCACGGCCGCAGGTGCGGAACGTGTTCCACAGACCGCGCTCGGTAACCTGCGGGTTGGTGGCCGAGGGCGAGATCACGAGCACGCCGTTTTCGGCATACACGTCCGACGCCGGAATGGTGACGCCCGAGTTGAAGTGGCCGATGACGTACTTGACGCCGTCAGCAACGAACTTCTGCGCAACCGAGACGCCCTGCTTGGGGTCCGAAACGTCGTCGCCGAAGGAGAGCTTGATCTGCTCGCCGTTGATGCCGCCAGCGGCATTGATGGCTTCAGCGGCGGCTTGAGCGCCCTTCTGAAGCTGTGCGCCGAAGGCCGCGTTCGGGCCCGTCAGCGGGCCGGCAACGCCGACCAGGATGTCTGCCCATGCCGCGCTGGACACAGCGACCATCGCTGCAAGCGCGAAGCCAGACATAAGGATTTTCTTCATTTCACAACTCCCTGTGTGTGATTTTGGGTCTTGGTTCTTGTCCCTTTCGCAGTGTCCCGAAGGCACCGCTTGGAGCCAAGATTTGCCCATTTCCGGACAAATGTCACGCTGATTCAAACCGGAAAAACAGTGCCTTCCGGCTGTTCAGGCAAAGTCGTTAATTGGTTTTGTTGCGCCAGCCGAAGGGCGACGATTTTTCATAAAGCCAGTGATACTGACGTGTCATCTGGCTGGTGCGGGTGTAGCGCCAGCCCAGATAGGCCACTGCCATGAGAACCGCCGTATCCACCAGGTAGCGGCTGGGGCTGACGAAGGTGGCCTGATAGAGCGCGAAGTGCAGGAAGCGCGCTCCCAGTCCGAGGAGCAGCGAGAGGACGGCGACGTGCCACCCCGGGCGCCAGTCGCTGGCAACGGAGCGTCCCGTCATCCAGGCCGCTCCCACGCAGAGGAGCATGAAGACCCCTTCGCCAAAAAAGGCTTCGCCCGCGAAGATATCCAGAAGCACAGCAGTTCTCCTCAGTGTCCGGTTTCGAGATAGGCGGCGCGCACTTCCGGGTTCGCCAGCAATTCGCGGCCCGTTCCCGACATGGTGATGTGTCCATTCACCATGACATAGGCCCGGTTGGCGAGCTTGAGGGCGCCGAAGGCGTTCTGCTCGACGAGGAAGACGGTGAGGCCCTTCTCGCGGTTGAGCATGCGGATCGCATCAAAAATCTGCTGCACGATGATCGGCGCAAGGCCAAGTGACGGCTCGTCCAGCAGCAAGAGCTTGGGACGTGCCATCAGCGCGCGGCCGATGGCCAGCATCTGCTGTTCGCCACCCGACAATGTACCGGCACGCTGCGAGATGCGTTCCTTGAGGCGCGGGAAGAGCTTGAACACGTCCTGCGAGTCTTCGTCGAAATGCTTCAACCCGTTGAGGTTGGCACCCATCTGGAGGTTTTCGAGCACCGACATGCGCGGGAAGATGCGTCGGCCTTCTGGCGATTGCGCAATGCCGAGCCGGGCGATCTCGTGGGTGGGAAGGTTGGTGATGTCCTGGCCATCGAAGGTGATGGTGCCGCTGCGCGCCCTTGGCGTGCCGAAGATGGTCATCATCAGCGTCGACTTGCCGGCACCGTTGGAACCGATCAGCGTGGCGATCTCGCCCTTGCGCACTTCGAAATCGATGCCCTTGAGCGCCTGGATGTTGCCGTAGAAGGTTTCAACGCCCTTGCCGGTGAGTAGAGCCTCGCTCATGACCGGCCTCCCTTCTTCTTCGCGGTCTTCTTCGCCGCTTTGACGGATGACTTGGCCGCCGCCTTCACGGGCGCGGCGGGCTTTGCGGCCTTCTTCGCAGCCTTCTTGGCCGGAGCCTTGGCGGCGCGCGGCGCTGCGGCAACCGGCGCAGACTTCGCGCGGGCGGGGGCCACGCCTTCAGGCAGGACCAGCACTGGCGGCGGCGGAACACCCACACGCTCGGTCTTGAATTCCGAGGCGATCTTGGGAAGCGGCTTTTGCGCGGCGGGCGCCGGCGCTGCCGTGGCGGCAGGTGCGGCGGCAAGCGCGTTCAGTTCCTCTTCCACGTCTTCCACACCGAGATAGGCGCGGATCACCGCCGGATCGTTGCGCACCGTGTCGGGGGTGCCATCGGAGATCTTCTTGCCGTAGTCGAGCACCACCACATGATCAGAAATACCCATGACCACGCTCATGTCGTGCTCAATGAGGAGGATCGCCATGTTGTGCTCGTCGCGGATCGAGCGGAGCAGCCTGTTGAGTTCCTCCGACTCGCGCGGGTTGAGACCGGCGGCCGGTTCGTCGAGGCAGAGCAGTTCCGGATTGGTGCACATGGCGCGTGCGATCTCAAGCCGCCGTTGTGCACCATAGGGCAGGTCGCCAGCAGGATCATCGGCGCGCGCCGTGAGGCCGATGCGGTCCAGCCAGTAGCGCGCCCGGTCCTTCGCCTCTGCGGCGGAGGTCTTGTAGTGCGACAGGCCGAGGATGCCGCCGAACGTGTAATAGGAGGCACGGTTCAGCGTGTTGTGCTGCGCCACCAGGAGATTCTCCAGGAGTGTCAGACCTGAGAACAGGCGGAGGTTCTGGAAAGTGCGGGCCACCTTTGCTTCGCGGTTCACCCGGAAGTCCGGCAGGCGCTCGAGAAGGTATTCCTCGCCGCCCCGGCGCGTGAGCTTCATCATGCCCTGCGTCGGCTTGTAGAAGCCGGTGATGCAGTTGAACACCGTCGTCTTGCCTGCACCGTTCGGGCCGATGAGCGCGGTGATCTCGCCGCGCCGCGCCTCGAACGACAGGTCGTTCACGGCAACGAGTCCGCCGAAGATCATCGACAGGTGTTCGACGGAAAGGATCGTGTCTTTGCTGGTCATGTCAGCCGTGGCCTTCCTTGGTGAATTCGCCAGAGATGGCCTTGCGTTCGGCATGCAGGTAGTCGGATGGCTCGCGTGTGCCCACGAAGCCGCGCGGCTTGTAGAGCATCACCAGCACCATCGCGAGACCGAAGATCAGCATGCGGTAGAGTTCCGGCGTGAAGTCCGGACCGAAGATGATCTTCAGGAAATCCATCTGGCGCAGCAGTTCCGTGCCGCCGATCATGGCGATGGCCGCAACGGCGATGCCGCCCAGCGAACCCATGCCGCCGAGCACGACGATGGCGAGGATCACGGCGGACTCGAGGAACACGAAACTCTCCGGCGAGACGAAGCCCTGGCGCACGGCGAAGAAGGCACCGGCGAAACCGCCGAACATCGCGCCCATGGAGAAGGCGGTGAGTTTCGTCGTCGTGGTGTTGATGCCGAGCGAACGGCAGGCGATTTCATCTTCGCGCAACGCTTCCCACGCGCGCCCGATGGGCAGGCGGCGCAGGCGGATCGTCACGAGAGCCGTGAGCATGCACAGGCCGAGGATGAGATAGTACAGGAATATCTTGTACCAGACCGACGACATGGGCAGGCCGAAGCTCGCGGCAAAGCCGTCGGGCTTGGCGTTGAATTCGTAGAGGCCGAACAGCGTGGCCTTGGCGACGCCCGAGACGCCGAACGTGCCCTTGGTCACGGCTGTCCAGTTGATCAGGACGAGACGGATGATTTCACCGAAGGCCAGCGTCACGATGGCGAGATAGTCGCCGCGCAGGCGCAACACCGGGAAGCCCAGGATCATGCCCCAGAACGCCGCGAGTATGCCGGCGAGCGGCAGCAGGACCCAGAAGGAAGCGCCGGGGAAATGCATCGAGACAAGCGCGTAGGTGTAGGCACCCACCGCATAGAAGGCCACGTAACCGAGATCGAGCAACCCCGCGAGGCCCACCACGATGTTGAGCCCCCAGGCCAGCATCACGTAGATCAGGATCTGAATGCCGAAATTGTCCACCCACTTGAGCGAGCCGCTCACACCGAACAGCGCCAGCATCAGCATCGGGTAGATCAACAGGAAGACCAGGGCGATCTTGAACCGGTGGTCGCGCAGCCAGCCATGTTTTTCAACCGGCGTGGCAGCGGCCTTGGCGGCACGGCGTGCTTCCCGCGCCGGCTGGATAAACGCTGTCATCACGAAGCGGACGACCATCGCGGCGCCGACCATGCTGAACAGCAGGCCCCAGCGCTGGTTGAGGATCAACTCGTTCTTGATGTTCTGGTCGGTGCGGAAGCCGATCAGCAGGATGAAGAGGCCGAAGACCACGATGCCGGCGTAGGCGGCATCGCGAAGTGCGTTCTGGAACAGGTTTCCCTGCGCTTTCGGTTGAGCAGTCATGATGTGCTTAGACCTTTTCCACTTCGGGCCGGCCGAGAATGCCGGAAGGCATGAAGATGAGCACGATGGCAAGGATGCTGAAGGCGGCCACGTCCTTGTAGTCGATGGAGAAGTAGGCCGACCACAGCGCTTCAATCAGGCCGATCAGCAGGCCACCGAGCACGGCACCCGGCAGTGAGCCGATGCCACCCAGCACCGCGGCGGTGAAGGCCTTCACACCAGGCACGAAGCCGTCGGAGAAAACGATGACGCCATAATAAGTGAGGTAGAGCGTGCCCGCGACGGCTGCGAGGGCGGCACCCATGATGAAGGTGATCGAGATGGTCTTGTCTACGTCGATGCCGAGGAGGGCGGCCATCTTGCGGTCCTGCTCGCAGGCGCGCTGGGCGCGGCCGAGCGGCGTGCGGTGCACGATGTACCAGAAGGCCGTGAGCAGGGCCACCGTGACGACGACGATCAGTACCTGCTTCCACGACACGGTGACGTTTTCAGTCAGGCGGAAGCCGCCGGAAACGAGAGCGGGGATGGGCTTGTTGCGCGGCCCTTGCGAGACCTGCAAGAAGTTCGACAGCACGATCGACATGCCGATGGCGGTGATCAGCGGCGCAAGGCGGAAAGACCCGCGCAGCGGCTTGTAGGCTACGCGCTCGATGGTCCAGTTCCACAAGCTGGTGAGCACCAGCGCCACCACCATCATGACGAGAAGTGCGATGGCTGAGGGAATGCCTGCAAACATCGAGGTGACGAGCAGGTAAACGATGAGGGCCATGAAGGCGCCGACGGTGAAGATGTCACCGTGAGCGAAGTTGATCATGCCGATGATGCCGTACACCATCGTGTATCCGATGGCGATCAGGCCGTAGATGGACCCGAGTGTAAGTCCGTTAATGAGCTGCTGGAGAAAATACTCCATGTGCCCCCCTATGTAATTGACGCGTGTCTCGTATGCCCAAGGCTCATGTGCGACCCCGGTTGCTGGCGGTTTTAAGTGAGCGAATCCATAAATACAAGTGTAGCAATCAGCAGGTTTCACTGTGGAAATCGGGCGGTTTGGAGGAAATCGGATTTGGAGGGTGTTAGGGTAGTGGAAAACCCCGGTTCCATTCCAAATTGTAATGCCTCACCGGGATTCACGACGTTCCCAGCCGGATGTTGACCCCCCGGGCGAACTCGGGCAATTCCCGATATATATCTGTTCGGCATATATCGGAGTGATGCATTGAACGTGAAGACACTGTGCCTGGGTTTCCTGACCACGAAGGAAGCCACGGGATACGAGATCAAGAAGGAATTCGAGGAGGGTTTCTTCAGCCATTTCATCGAGGCGAGCTATGGGTCGATCTATCCGGCCCTGAACCAGCTTGCCGCGCAGGGTCTCGTCACGGTCCGGGAAGAGGAACAGGCGGGCAAACCCGACAAAAAGGTGTACGCCATCACGGAATCGGGCAGAAGCGTGCTGTCGAAGTGGCTTGCGGTTGTTCCGGCCCGGGACAAATACAAGTCTGAGTTCCTGTTCGAAATGTTCCTGCAGCACTATCTAACGCCGCAGCATGTCGTCACGGCTGCCGAAACGCAGCTCGCGCATCTGCGGACGGACTTGAAAAATATCAGGCACTGCCGGGAAAAATGTGTAGATCCCGCAGTGATCGCCGGGGGGCCAGACTTCGTTCTGGGTTATGGCGAAGCAGTACTGACAGCGGCTGTCAGGTATCTTGAGGCAAAACTGGTCGAGTTGGGCGTGCCGCAAGCACCGTCCGTGGCCGCAGAATAATTTTTTTGGAGACGTGCGAATGATCCGCCGTATCATCTATTTGCTTTTGGCAACGATTGTCTTTGGCGGCCTTGCCGGCCTCATTGCCTTCTACGCCTTTGACTTCAAACCCAAGATGATCGCCCAGATCATCACCAGCGCGCCACGGCCACCCGTGACCATCGCCGCCGAGGATGCCAAGACGGAAACGTGGCAGCCTCTTATCGCCGGCATCGGCACCTTGCAGGCAACCGAGGGCATCGACATCACCCCGCAGGTGAGCGGCACGGTGCAGAAGATCAATTTCGATTCTGGCGTGCTGGTGAAGAAGGGTGACATCCTCGTGCAGCTCGATACGGCGACCGACGAAGCCGATCTGCGCAGCCTGGAAGCCCAGCTTGTCAACGCCGAGGCGGACCTCGCCCGCAAGAGCAAGGTGTTCGAAAAGGGCTACGCCGCCCGCGCCTCGCTTGATGCGGCCCAGGCCCTCCGCGACCAGCTTGCCGCCAACAAGGAACGCGTGGAAGCGCAGATGAAGTTGAAGACGGTCGTGGCACCGTGGGACGGCCGCGTCGGCCTCCGTTCGATTTCGGTCGGCAGCTTCGTGGCACCGGGGCAGAAGATCACCTGGCTGCAGAAGACCGACGATATCTTCGCTGACTTCGCGGTGACGGAAACCGATTTTGGCAGGATCAAGGTGGGACAGAAGGTCCACGCCCGTTTCGCCAGCTGGCCTGACCAGGTTTATGACGGCGAAGTGGTGACGGCAGACGCCCGCGTGTCCGACGAAAGCCGCACCATCACGGTGCGCGCCAAGATCGCCAACGCGGATGGCAAGTTGCTGCCCGGCATGTACGCCAATGTGGAAGTGGAAGCAGGCGAACCGATGGAGGTCGTGACCATTCCGCAGACGGCCGTGACGTTCTCGCTCTACGGTGACACGGTGTACGCCGTTGTGCCCGCCAAGCAGCTCGACCCCAAGGCCAAGGATGGCGAACTCGCCGCCGAACGCCGCTTCGTGAAGACGGAAGGTGTCCGCAACGGACGCATCGCCATCATCAAGGGCGTGACTGTCGGCGACAAGGTTGTGACAGCTGGGCAGAACAAGGTGGAGCAGGGCGCGAAGGTGGTCGTGAACAACGACATCGCGCTCAAGGAATTTGACCCGACGACGGTGCAATAAAGGACATCAACCCCATGCATTTCACCGACATCTTCGTCAAGCGCCCCGTCCTTGCCACGGTGGTGAGCCTGCTTATCCTGCTCGCTGGCGCGCAGGCCGTGCTCAAGCTGCCTATCCGGCAGTTCCCCGAAGTTTCCGATACCAAGATCGAAATCACGACGGCCTATCCCGGTGCCAACGCCGACCAGATCAAGGGCTTCATCACCACGCCCTTGCAGCAGGCCGTGGCCTCCACGGAAGGCGTGGAAACCTTGACCTCGCGTTCGGCCCAGAATGTCTCCACCATCACGCTGAAGCTGCGCCTTGATGCCGACGCTGACCGCGCGCTGGCCGACGTGCTGTCCAAGGTGAACGAAGTGAAGGGCGTTCTGCCGGAGCAAGCCAACGATCCGGTGGTGAAGCGCACCACGGGTGCTGGCTTCGCGCTCATGTATATCAGCTTCAAGAGCACCGAGATGACGCCGCCGCAGGTGAGCGACTACCTCGACCGCGTTGTGAAGCCGAAACTGCAGGCGATCAACGGCGTTGCCGCGGCTGAAATTCTCGGCGGCTCGACCTTCGCCATGCGCGTCTGGCTCGACCCGGACAAGATGGCCTCCTTCGGCATTACACCGCTTGATGTGTCGCAAGCCCTGCAGTCCAACAACTTCACCACCGCCGCCGGCGAAGTGAAGGGCCTGTTCACGCAACAGAACATCAACGCCCAAACCTCGCTGGAGACGCCGGAGCAGTTCGGCCAACTCGTCGTGGCCAACCGTGGCGGCACCATCATCCGCCTCGGCCAGATCGCCCAGGTCAACCTCGGTCCCCAGAGCTTCGGCAGCGCCTCGACCTTCGATGGCGTGAAGGCCGTGTTCATGGGCATCGAAACCACGCCGGATTCGAACCCGCTCACCGTCATTGCAAATGTGCGCGATGCCATTCCGGAAATCGCCAAGCAGTTGCCAACCGGCCTTGAGGTGAAGATCGCCTACGACGCGACCGAGTTCATCAACGAGTCCATCTGGGAAGTGGGCAAGACGCTCGCCGAAGCCTCGATCATCGTGATCCTCGTGATCTTCCTCTTCCTCGGCAACCTGCGCTCGACGCTCATTCCTGTCGTTACCATTCCGCTGTCGCTGATTGGTGTTGCGGTCGTGCTCATTGCGCTCGGCTACTCCATCAACCTGCTGACCTTGCTGGCGCTCGTGCTCGCCATCGGCCTTGTGGTGGACGACGCCATCGTCGTCGTTGAAAATATCCATCGCCACATCGAGGAGGGGATGACGCCCTTCGTCGCCGCCCTCAAGGGTGCGCGCGAAATCACCGGGCCCGTCATCGCCATGACCATCACGCTCGCCGCTGTTTATGCGCCGATCGGGTTCACCTCCGGGCTGACTGGTGCCTTGTTCCGCGAATTTGCCTTCACGCTGGCGGGCGCCGTGATCGTGTCCGGAGTCATCGCCTTGACGCTGTCACCCATGATGACGTCGAAACTCCTGAAGTCGCATGCCCACCAGAGCTGGTTCAGCCGTCTGGTGGAGCGCGTCTTCGGTGCCTTGCAGCGCTTCTACCGCCGCCGCCTCGACGGCACCATCCGGCAGCGCGCGGTCTTCGCCTGGATTGCCGTGTTGACGATTGTCCTGTCCGGCGTTCTCTATAACGCCATCAACCGCCAGCTTGCGCCGGCGGAAGACCAGGGCGTGCTCTTCGCCTTCGTCAACGCGCCGGACCACACCAACCTCGACTATCTCACCAGCTACACCGACCCTCTGTCGGAAGAGCTGCTCAAGTTGCCGGAACGGCAGAACCTGTTCTCCATCACCGGCTTCCCCAGCGCCCAGTCCGCCTTCCTCGGCCTCATCCTGAAGCCGTGGGGTGAGCGTGAGCGGTCCGACCTTTCGGTCATGGGAGAATTGCAGCCCAAGTTCGGCAACGTGGCGGGCGTGCAGATTTTCGCCACCGCGCCATCGGCCATTCCCGTGGGCGCCGGTGAATTGCCCATCGAGTTCGTGATCACCTATCCAGGCGAATACACCGAGCTTGCCGACGTGCTGGAGAAGCTGAACGCGGAAGCCATGAAAAGCGGCCTCTTCATCTTCACCAACGCCGACCTCCGCTTCTCAACCCCGCAGTTGGAACTGGTCGTCGACAAGGACCGTGCCAACAAGCTTGGCGTGACCATGCGCGACGTCGGTGCCACCCTGGCCACACTGCTGGGCGGCAACAACGTCAACCGCTTCACAGTGCAGGGCCGTTCCTACCAGGTGATCCCGCAGGTGCCCCGCGCCGAGCGTGAGACGGCTGAGAACATCCTGAAGTACCGCGTGCGCGCCACGGACGGCAGCATGGTGCCGCTTTCCTCCTTTGTGACGCTGAGCAAGTCGGTGCAACCCAACGGACTGCAGACGTTCCAGCAGTTGAACTCGGCCACGCTCTCCGGCGTGCCCTTCCCGGGCCGTACAATTGGTGAAGGCATTGCCTTCCTCAAGAGCAAAGCGGACGAGCTGTTCCCGCGCGGCATGGCCTACGACTTCAAGGGTGAAAGCCGCCAGTTCGTGAACGAAGGAAACACGCTGGCGATCACCTTCGCGGTCGCCTTGCTGCTCATCTACCTTGTGCTTGCCGCACAGTTCGAAAGCTTCCGCGATCCCTTCGTCATCCTCATCGGCCTGCCGGCCACGGTGTTCGGCGCACTCTTCGTGCTGTTCATCCTGGGCGAGGTCAATGGCATGATGCAGAACAACCCGCCCATCAACCTGGGTTCAGGCACGATCAACATCTACACCCAGATCGGTCTGGTGACGCTGATCGGCCTCATTGCCAAGCACGGCATCCTGATGGTGGAGTTTGCCAACAAGCTCCAGGAAACAGAAGGATTGGACAAGCACACCGCCATCAAGGAAGCCGCGGCCATCCGCCTGCGTCCGATCCTGATGACCACCGCCGCCATGGTGATCGGCGTTGTTCCGCTGCTCATCGCCAACGGCGCGGGTGCCAAGAGCCGCTTCGACATCGGCGTGATCATCGCCGCTGGCATGGCAATCGGCACCATGTTCACGCTCTTCATCACGCCTGCCGTGTACTCCTACGTCGCCCGTGACCGCCGCCGCTTCATCGCGGATGCCCACCAGCACGAGGATGAAATGGCCGCCGACAACGTGATCCATGGCGAGACAGGCCACGCCCCGAAGGTCGTGTCCGCACCCGCCAATGACCAGGACAAGAAGGGACGGAAGAAGCGTTCCGACCTCGCGGAAGCGGCGGAGTAAATCCGCCGCCTTCAAAACATCACTCAGCTGAGTTGAGAGAGCCCTGATGCAATGCGCGTCAGGGCTTTTTTGATGTCGTCTTCGCTGGCGGCAAAGGACAGCCGAATGGACGTGGGCGCACCGAAGGCCGTGCCGGGCACCGTGGCAACGCCATGCTCTTCCAGCAGCCAGTCGCACAACTCGTCCGGCGTGGTGATGCGTGTATTGCCCGCGGCCTTTCCCAAAACCGCAGACACATCCGGGAAGGCATAGAAGGTGCCGGGAATATCACCGATGCGCAGGCCCGGAATGGCGCGCAGCCCCGCGATCACAAGGTCGCGGCGCTGGCGGTACGCCTCGCGCATGGCAGCGACTTCGTCGCGGGGGCCTGTCAACGCCGCGATGGCGGCGCGCTGTACGAATGAGTTGGCACCGGCCGAGACGATGCTCTGCATGCGGCCCATGGCCTTGGCGATTGGCTCGGCCGCCGCCGCATAGCCAAGCCGCCAGCCGGTCATGGCAAAGCCCTTGGCGAAGCCGTTGAGCGTGATCGTGCGCGCCAGCATGCCCGGCAGGGAGCCGAACGACACCATCTCGCCGTCGAACATGATGTATTCGTAGATCTCGTCGGACAGCACCATCAGGTTGGGGTGCGCGTCGACAATCGCCGCAATCGCTTCAAGCTCGGCCCGGGTCCACACCGCGCCGGTGGGGTTGCAAGGCGAGTTGAGAATGATGAGCTTCGTCTTCGCCGTCACCGCCGCGGCGATGCGCTGGGCCGGCACCTTGTAATTCTCGTCCACGCTGGAAGAGAGCACCACGGGCGTTCCACCCGCGAGACGCACCGTGGCCTCATAGGACACCCAATAGGGCGCAAGGATGATTACCTCGTCGCCGGGACCGATCACCGAAAGCACGGCATTGGCAATGGCCTGCTTCGTGCCGTTGGCAAGAACGATTCCCGACGCGGGGTAGGGCAGGTTGTTTTCCGTCTTCAATTTAGTGGCGATGGCTTCCCGCAGTTCGGGAATGCCCGCCACCGGCGCATAATGGGTGAAACCCTGGTCCAGCGCCGCCTTGGCCGCATCACGGATGTTGAGCGGCGTGTCGAAGTCGGGTTCCCCCACCGTCAATGCCACCACGTCGCGGCCCTTGGCGCGCAGTTCCCGCGATTTCTGCGCCATTCGGATGATGGCACCTTCATCGGCGGCATTGGCGCGGGAGGAAAGTTGCAGGGCGGGGTCGAAGGCCGGGTTTGCGCTGGTCATGATGGGGGCGTGCTATGCCAGCTTCTCCTTGCTCCGTCGAGGGCGGGCGGCTACATGCGGCCCATGAAATCAATCCTTGCCTCCCTCGCCATCCTGGCCCTCGCGCTGCCGCTCACCGCCTGCAACAACGAAGCCAATGGCGTGCGCATCAGCACGGAAAAGAAGAAGGTTGCCCCGGCGGCAGTCGTCCTGAAGCCGCGGTCCGAGCCCATCTTCTACAACGGCAAGACCTATCATCTCGATTTCGCTCCCGGTACAGGTGGTGCTTTCGACATGGCCGTGGGCGGCATGAATGCCAAGCAGGAGAAGGATGCCGTGGCGGTAGCCACCTCGTCGCTCCGCTACTTCGCCTGTCCCGAAGGCAAGACGGGCAAGCTCACCAACAAGCCCGCGTATGATGGCGGCGCGTGGAAGTTGCAGGCCCGCTGCGGCTGATCGCAACCGGGCCTGTCTTGCGAGACAGGAACCAATCTGCTTAGTTTTGCATTGAGTTGAAGGGTCCGCAGCCTGTGGTCCTCTGGCTTCTGGCTGCCGTCCCCTTGCGTGAGCGAGTGGCGGGAGTGTTCGATGTTGCTGTTGGATACAGTTCTCAAACGGCTGATCCGGAAGGGCGACCTGCGCCTGACCGACTGGACCGGAGCGGAAACGCGCTACGGCGACGAGTCTCCACCGCATGTCCACGTGAGGATTACCTCCGCCGCAGCAGCGCGCAAGATCGCGCTCGATCCGGATCTCAATCTCGGCGAATCCTACATGAACGGTGGCCTGACGCTGATCTCGGGCACGATCTATGATTTTCTGGCGCTGTCGATGCGGAATATGGAGCGACAGGGCCGTGCCCACTGGATTCACAATGTGGTGTTGAAGGGCCGCCTCGCCACGCGCCGCATTGCCCAGCACAATCCCGTCGGCAAGGCGAAGGAGAACGTGGCCCGCCACTATGACCTCTCTGGCGCACTCTACGACCTCTTCCTCGATGTCGACCGGCAATATTCCTGCGCCTATTTCGAAAGTTCCAACGCGACTTTGGAGGATGCGCAGCTTGCCAAGAAGCGCCATCTTGCCGCCAAGCTCAACATCAAGCCTGGCATGAGGGTGCTGGATATCGGTTCCGGATGGGGTGGCCTCGGGCTCTACCTGGCGGAAGTCTGCGGGGCGGAGGTGACTGGCGTCACCCTGTCGGAAGAACAGCACAAGCTCTCCTCCGAACGCGCCAGCCAGCGGGGCATTTCGGACCGCGTGCAATTCCTGCTGAAAGACTACCGCCACCTTGAAGAGAAATATGACCGCATTGTCTCAGTCGGCATGTTCGAGCATGTCGGCATCGGGCACTATCCGGAATTCTTCGCCAAGGCTGCGACGCTGCTCAAACCCGATGGCGTGGCGGTGCTCCATTCCATCAACCGTTCAGATGGCCCCGGCGTCACCAGCGCCTGGATCAACCGCTACATCTTTCCCGGCGGGTATATTCCGGCTCTTTCGGAAGTGATTCCTCATCTGGAACAGCAGGGGCTCTACGTCACCGACATCGAAATCCTGCGCCTGCACTATGCGGAAACACTACGCCACTGGGCCCGCCGCTTTGCCGGCAACCGCGAGCGCGCCAAGGCTCTGTACGATGAACGCTTCTGCCGTATGTGGGAGTTCTATCTCGCCGGTTCCGAATGCGCCTTCCGCTTCGGCGGCATGAACAACTTCCAGATCCAGTTCGGTTTGAACCAGCACATCCTTCCCATGACGCGGGATTACATCCAGGGCGAGGAAGACCGCCTGCGCAAGATCGAGCGCAAGACGCCGCGCCTGCGCAAGGTGGGTTGAGTTACTTCAGCCCCTTGCGGCTGAGCAATTTCGGCAGCAGCAGCACCCCGGCCAGGAAGGGATGGCGGCGTTGCCATGGCGTGACAGTGATCTTCACGCCCGCGTGGCGCTCGATTTTCCAGGCTGCATAATCAGCGCCGCCCTGAAACGTGAACGCCGCTTTTGCAAGCCGTGCCAACGACCACAGCTTGCCGAGGACCCGCTTGGCGCGCCACGACGAGACCAGCGGCGCGCTGGCCGCAAGCAGGCGGCCGAGGTCGGCATAGTAGTCCGCATCGGCGGCCACGATCAGCGCCGCCCGTGATCGGCCTTCGGGGCGCAACTCTGTGCGGTAGGTATTTTCAAACAATCCTTGCCAGGGCTGCTGCGGCGACAGATAGAGGCCGTGCCGGTAAGCGGTACGCACCGCTGTTGCGAGTGACTCCAACACATCGCCCCGCGCCAACTCGGATGTCGTCCAGACGATGCGGCTCGGTTGCGCAAAGCGCGCCCAGATGTAAGGATTTCGCGTGTCCGCCGACGCGAGCCTCGCAAAGCGTGCTGCCGTGATGACGGCATATTTGCTGCGCAACGTGACACCGTCAAAATCGCGCTCGGCGTAATGGACATTGGGAGGAATGCGATCACCCAGAAAACGGATCAGCGCGTTGCCCGAGAGATGCGCAGGCTCATCCACCAGAACATAGAAATCAATCAGCGTTTCGGCAGGCGAGGAATCCCGAAGTGCCGATCCATAGGCCAGCACCGCCACCGTACCCGGATGGGATTGCGCAAGTGCGGTCGCAAATGCCGTGATCTGCCCGTGAACCGGGCGCTGCGTGATCGTGCCAAGATAGTCCGAGAGGTCGTCCATCAGCGGATGATGTAGGTGAATTCAGGACCGCTCTCAATGCGCAACGGCTCATGCGATGGTCCGAAGAAAAACTCCCCATCGATCACATACTCCGCCGGCGTGTCGATGCTGCAGGCGTGAACAGCGCGGCTCACGGCGCCTGGCAGCGGCCGGCGGTTCTCGCCCCCCATGATGGCTGAGAGAAACCAGCGGGGAATGCTTGGCACCGGATAGGGGAACACCGTCAGGCGGATCGGTCCTGTCTTGCCACCCCAGAACGGCCGCGTGCCAAGGATGAGTTTGTCGAGCGTCGTCGCCAGAACCAGCAGATGCGTGCCGGTTGCAAGCGTCACGTCGCCAGCCTTCACCGTCAGCGGGAAGGGACGGTCGAACCGGCTTTCATCATGCGGGTTGGGAGCGCTGAACACGCTCTTGCCCACAGCTCCAGCCAGCGCCGTAAAGGTGGCGAGATTGCCTTTGACGCCCTTGTCGTTCAGCGAGACCTGCGTGTAGCGCGTCGCCGCACTTACCGCACCCGTGCCGAGGAACATGCCGTGCCGCGGCACGCCATCGCGCGGATTGACGGCGCGGAGCGTCGGGCGTCCGCGCGTTTCCTGCGGTTTGGGCGCCGCAATGAAGGCCGCCTGCGCCGCGATACTTTTCGTGCGATAACCGATGTCGGCCGCCGTCATGTTTGTTGTGCCGTGCGGCAGCAGGCAGAGGCGGGGCAGGGCGGGAAAGATGTTCTTCTCCACCAGCAGAGTCTGGATCGCCTGCACCGTGCCATCGCCCGACGAGATGAACAGGTCCGTTACGCCGGCCTTGGCGAAATCCCGGAGCGCCTGTTCCAGCGCGCCGAATTGCGTCAGCAGATGAACCTGCACATGCGGTGTCTTCTCCAGCGCGGTGGCGAGTGCGGTGCCCCGGCCATTGCCGCGCCCCGCCTTGGGATTGATCAGGACGCCGGCCGTCATGCCTGCGCCATCCACGAGGACAGCTTGCCCCCGGCCTTGCGCTTGGCGGCAAGGCCTTGCGCCAGTTGCAGGCCGTGCAGCACGAGGCAAATGGCGGTCCAGGCAGCCACGGCCACCAGTCCCCAATCCGGCCGGCCCACGAGCCAGCCGATGGAGAGGAGAATGAGGTTCGGGTTTCGCCGCGCCGTGATTTGACGGAAGAACGTGTCGATGCGCCGCCAGATGTGAATTTCGAGTCCCAACCACTTGATGCTGATGCCTTCCATCACACGCTGCAGCACGTAGCCGCCGAGGATGATGCCCGTCAGCCACCAGAAGAGCGAGGCATCAAGCCCGAGGCCCCAGGCCGAGAGGCCGACCGCCCAGGCGATGTACCAGAACGGCGGATGCACAAGATCGATGCCGTGGTCGAAGACATCGCCCCATTTGCTTGAGGTGAGCGTGGTTCGCGCAAGTTTGCCATCCACCGTGTCGAGGAAGGTCATCAGCCACGCCGCAAGAAGACCCCAGCCGAACTGGCCTTGCAGGAACAGGAAGAAGGCAGCGACCGTGGCGACGGCGGCGACGCTCGTCACCATGTTGGGCGTAATCGCTCGCGCCGCGAGGAACTGAGTCACCACGAAAGCGGGACGCGGCCACACGTGCTTGGTCACAAGATCGGTAGCGCCCTTGTAGGTGCCCATGAACACACGCCAGGCAATTGCCTCGGCGGTAGCAGGTGTCACCACAAGCGCATAGGGCGTCTCGCGCTTGCGCAGCGCCTTCCAGAACGACACGTCGAGCTGAGAAGGTTTGCGCGCCATCACGCCTGGAAGGTTGGGAAGGTTTCCGCCCAGCATTGAGGCCTGCACGGCCGGAAGCTGATCCGCCGTCACGTGGGCGGCCACCGGCACATCGCCCTCGCTCGCCAGCAGCAACAGGTTCGGCGTCTGCATCAGGCCGGTGACAAGCGGCTGGTCCAGCACCGCATCGGCGCGCACGGCAATGACGGGTCCGGTGTGATTGCGCGCCTCATCGGCACTGATCCGCTGTGCAAGTCCGGCACGCGCGAACTGCACCGCGATCCGCTCCGGCAAGCGTTTGCCGAACAGGCGCAAGTCGCTGTCGCCCAGGATGCAGAGCGCCAGCGACGCGTCGTACGCCGTGCCGGAAGGGGAGGTATTCGATGGGTTCATGTGCATCAGCCGCCGTCAGACTTGTTCCGTCTGCAAGGTCAAATAGGCGGCGATGGCCGCAAACACCAGCACAGGCATCCACGCTCCAAGCCAGGGCGAGACGAAGCCCAGTTCACCCACCGACAGCGAAATGCCGTCGAGCACGAAGAAGGCAAAGCCCAGCCCCACGCCCAGCGCAAACAGGATACCAAGGCCGCCACCGCGCCGGAAGCGGGCCGCCAGTGGCACACACAGCGCCACCATAACCACCGCGATGAGGAACGGCGTCAGCCGCTTGTGACGCCAGGTCTGGTAGACATAAGCGGGCCGGATTCCGAAGCCATCGTTCGCAATGAAATAATTGAGGTCGGAGAAGGTCATTTCCTCGGGATCGCCCGAGCGTGACCCCGCTGCGGCAGGGCGCATCTGCCCGGAATACTGCATGCGGGCGGATTTCTCCGGGGGCTTGTTGCCACGGAAATAGGTCGTTGCGTTGGTGAGGTCCCACACCTCGCCCTTCCGCTCGGCATGCTCGGCGAAAATCTGTTCCAGCAGCAAGCCATCGGCATCGCGCTTGAAGATCACGACGTCTTCCAGCTTGCGTGAATCGCGGCTGGCACTGGCGGCGCGGAGAATGTCATTGCCGGAGCGCAGCCAGATAGGATCCTTCTCGCCGATCTTCAGCCGCTCCTTGCCGTAGTCGCCGATGCCCCAGTCGCGGAGCGCCGGCGCTGCCGCTGGTACGGCCCGGTCGAGCAGGACGAAATGCAGCGTCCCCACCAGCAGCGCCAGTGGCGCCAGCATCATCACCAGCCGCGCCGGTGATATACCTGCCGCCCACACGGCCACGAGTTCGTTTCGGTAGCTGAGTTCGGTGAGCGTGAGCAGCAGCGCCATCAGCAGGCTCATGGGCAGGAACGTGGCCATGGTCAGGGGCATGCGGTGAAGCACATAGGTCGCCGCCGATGCCAGCGCGCTGCTTTCGTGGAGGGCGAGGATGTCCTTCGAGTAGGCCACCACTTCGAGTGTCAGCACAAAAAGCGTGAGCCCGACGAGGATGGCAACGAAGCGCATCAGCACCATGCGGCTGATCATGAGCGCGATGATTCTCATGCATCCCTCCGGATGCCGAACAGCCACAACACGCGGGCCGTCACGCGCGAGGTGAAATCCTGCAGCGGCATCAGCACGCGGTCCAATCCGTCGCCGCCCAGGCGGAAGCTCGCGGCATAGAAGCGCCAGAAGGCGAAGGCAGCGAGCAGCGCCAGCGGCAGCCACTGCGTGAGCCACGGAGAAATACCGCTGGAGCGCGACGCAAGTGCGCCCTGCTGGATGATCTCGTAGTAGGCCACCAGCAGGCCCAACGCCACGACGATCCGATAGGCCCGCGGGCTGCGCGCCCGGCCGATGGCGAAGGGCAGCGCCAGGAACGGCAACAGCAGGATGGACAGCACGCTCACGATGCGGCGATGCAGCTCGGAACGGAACGCATCCGCGCTCACCTTGTTGAAGGTCTTGGTGTCTCCCTTCACCAGTTCATTGAAGAACAGTTCCTGCTCGTCTTCGCCGCGCGGACGGAAGATGTCCTTGGAGACCTTGCCCAGTGGCGTATCCGTTGTGGCGAACTCGGCGACACCGGCGGGAATGGGCTCCACGCCCTTGGAGAGCGTCGGCCAACGCTCCACCTGCAGGCGGTGCCCATTGTTCAGGCGCAACACAGGCCGCGTCTGTCCCGGCACAGGGATGAGCACGCCGTTGGAGGCCGTCAATGTCTCTGCTCCGTTCGGCCCGTTGTAGTCGAAGAGGAAGATGCGCTTGAAGGTGCTGTTGCTGCGGTCCAGCTGGTCAAGGATGAAGGTGCGCGAGCCCGACTGCATGAACACGCCTTCCTCCGCCAGGTAGAAGGCATCGACATTGGTGATGTCGAAGATCACCGAGCGATAGGCGTACCGTGTCGTCGGCTGCAGCCAGCCGAAGATCACCACCGACGCCGCCATGAAGACAATTGCCAGCAGGAAGACCGGCCAGGCGAGGCGGTGCAGTCCCACGCCAGCCGCCAGCATGGCATCCAGTTCGTTGCTCTTGGAGAGCTTGCTGAACCCGAACAGCAGCCCGATGAACAGGGCCGCCGGCACGGCCGTGCCAAGGTAGTGCGGCACGAGATAGGCCAGCAGTTCAAACACGGCGCCGAAGGAGTTGTTCTTGCCCAGCGTGGTGTCGAGCAGCCGCACCAGCCGCTCAGCCAGAAGCATGAGCAGCCCGATGGCGAGGCTGGCACCCAGCGGCGCCAAGACCTGCCGCAAAACGTATCTGTCGATAATGGTGAGCACGATGTGTCCTGGCCGGGGGGTTTAGCCGGACAACCGGAAGGCGTCCAGCAGCGCGCCATGAAGGCTGGATTTCTGGAATTCCGTCAGAACAGGAGCGGATTTCAGGTCGGGAACGCCGGGCCAGCCCGGATCAGGGAAGGCCACGCCCTCAAAGTCCTGGGAGACGGCATAACGGGGCAGCACATGAAAATGCACGTGCGGGTCCACCATCATCAGCGCCAGGTAATTGATCTTGTCGTAGTCGCGGAAATGCTTCAGCGCCCGCTCGATCCGGTGGGTGAGATCGGCGAGTTCGGCAAAGGCCGCCGCCGGCAGTTGCGAGAATGTTGGTGCCTCGCTCTTGGCGCACAGTACCAGCGCACCCAGTGTCACCTGTTGGGGGCGCCGCAGCACGCACCAGAAAGCACTCTCGTGCACCACCGTGCCGGGATAGCCGAACTTCAGCAGCGTTGCATGCATTCTCAGAAATCCTCGCCCAGGACGCCGGAACGGCCATCCGTGAAACGCCCGGTCCCGCCGTCGAGCCGGCGGATGGTGAGGCGCGTGAACCATTGTCCGCGCGCGCGGCTCACGCTGTATTCGTTCCATTGGGCGCTTTCGTGGCCGTCGCGGTCCACCATGCTGGCGGAGGGAACGCCCACCACGAAGGCGGTGCCGGAGGCTGTTTCCAGCGGGTGCACCATGGTCTTGTGGTTGTGGCCGTGGATCACCAGTTCCGCCCCGCCGGATTTGAGAATGTCAGCGAGTTCTGGCGCGTCGGTGAGTGCCTTGCGCGGCCGGGCGAGACCGGGGAGCGGCGGATGGTGGATCATGACGACCCGGTAGAATCCGCGGGTTCCCAGGTCCTTGAGCCGCTGCTCCAGCGCCACCCGTTGCTGCGGCCCCAACGTGCCGCCTGCCTTGCGGAGCGATTGCGGAACAGCACTGTTGAGTCCGATGATCGCCACGTTGCGGCGCAGGCGCACGAAAGGAAAGGCGTGGTCGCTCGCCGATCCGTCGCCCTGCATGAAGGCATTGAACAGTCCGAGTCCCGTTTCATGCGCAGCCTTCACATAGGCGTCGTGGTTGCCCGGCACCATGGTGACATTCGCTGGCGCACCGAAACTGTTGAGCCAGGTCAGGCCCCGCCGGAACTCCGCCTTCGAGGCAATGTTCACGAGATCGCCCGTGAAGCAGATATGATCCGGCTTCTGCGCGAGGATATCGGCGCGCAGGTCGTCCGCGTGGCTGTTGATGTGCAGGCCCCGGCGCCGGAACCGCCAAGACAGGCCGCCGATGATCCGCTTCAGCCGGAAGTCATTGAACACATCCCCCATGCCCACCGGACCCAGGTGCACGTCGGAAAAATGGGCAAGCGTGAAGTTCATGGGCTTGGAATGGCGTCCGTTGACTTCCCCTGAATCGGGTGCGATTGAGCCTCCTCCTTATTCCTTTCAAACCAAAGGGTTCAAGTCTCGTGCGAGTGATCATTCTGGCCGCAGGGCAGGGCAAGCGGCTGCTGCCGCTGACGGCGGAAGTTCCGAAGGCGCTTCTCGACATTGGCGGCAAGCCGTTGATCGAGCGTCAGATTGAAGCCTTCGCTGCCTGCAACGTGAAGGACGTGGTGGTCGTCACGGGTTACGCCTGCGGACGCATGGAAGAGGCCCTGCAGGCCATCGCCGCGCGCTACGGCGCGAAGGTGACGTGCGTCTACAACCCGTTCTATGCGGTGGCCGACAACTTGGCCAGCTGCTGGCTGGCCCGCAGCGAAATGACCGGCGACTTCATCCAGGTGAACGGCGACAACGTTTTCCGCAGCGACCTCGTGGAGCGTCTCCTCGCCGCGCCGAAAGACCCCGTCAGCGTCGCCATCAACGTGAAGTCGGGCTACGATGCCGATGACATGAAGGTGATGATGGACCGCGGCCGCCTCACCGAAGTGGGCAAGACGCTGCCCGTCGACACCGTGAATGCCGAGGCCATCGGCTTCTATGTCTTCCGGGGAACGGGCGTGAAGGCCTACCGCGATGAACTGGACCTGGCGATGCGCGACCCGCAAGGCCTGAAGCGCTGGTTCCCGTCCGCCGTCGGCTCACTCGCCAAGAAGGTACCCGTCTCGACGATCGAGATCACCGGCCTGCGCTGGGCGGAGGTGGATTTCCCCGCCGATCTCACCCACGCACGCCAACTGGTGGCCGGTTGGGATCAGCCCTGAGATTTCATCCGTTGACGGATGATCTGCTCTGCCAGCGCATGGTCGCTGGGCTTGTCCACGTCAATGGCGGCCTCCGCGAAGGGCAGCAACACCGGCGCAATGCGAAACCCGAGACGGCGCGACATCTCGTCGAAGGCCTTTTGCAACGTCAGCTTTCCCAATGCGAAGGCGAGCAGCGGGCGCAATCCGAAGGCGGCCACCAGCTTCCACGGCTTCTTGCGGTTGCGCTCCATGTCATGCCAGACATCGAACAGCCTGAGTCCTGCGGGTGAAGTGACGGCAAAGAGATTGCAGCCCGACACCCGGTCGCGTCCCAGGCGGAAGAATGTGCGCTTCGTTTCGGGATAGGCGGCAAGGATTGTCTCCGCCGTGGCAAGGCCGACGCAGAAGTCCGCCTTGCTGCTGAGCGCACGGGCGCAGAAATCCGTCACCATTTCCGCAGTGAGCAACGCATGATCACCGGTGGTGACGAGCACCGGAAACGTGCCGGCCGCGAGAACGGCAGCCTTGGCGGAGGAGGGCGCCGAATTGGCCGCTGCCAGCATTCTCGCCTGCGCGGACAACGCGCCCGCGGCGTGCACACCTGCATCCGCATTGTCGATTGAGACCAGGATGGGCAAGCCCACCTCGGCACCGGTCAGCGCGCCGAGCACCCGCTGCAGCATGGGGACACCCGCAACAGCGATCCCGCATTTGTGGGCAACACCAAACGCCTTCGCCATGGGGTCATCCGGTCCGCGCCCCGCGGCGAGCACCACGGCAGACCATTTCGGCCCCAGGATCACAGGTCCTTCTCGTAGATGCGGTACGTCTTGTAGGCGACGCTTCCCAGTTCTTCGATGATGTGGCGGATACGCATGTTGTCTTCGAGGATCCACGACATTTCACACGATTTTGTGCCGCGCGAGATGTGATAGTTGCGCACGTGATCGATGGCCGCGACCGCCAGGGCGGAACCGAGGACGCCGTCCTGGAACTTCTTGCGCACACCGAGGAGCGGCATGCGAATGGAGGGGGGCCGCTTGGCCATGACGGACTTCGCGAGCTTCAGCCAATTGAAGGGCAGCAACTTGCCGCCAAAACCATCGATCCAGTCGTTGAGGTTGGGCAGCGTCACGGACATGGCGGCGTACTCGCCCTTGTAGGTGACAATCGTCACGTATTCGCCATGCACCAGCATCTTCATGTCGTTGGCGAGTTTCTCCAGTTCCGCTGACGTGAACGGCACGAAACCCCAGTTGTGCGACCAGGCATCGTTGAAGATGTCCATCACGATGCCGATGTCGCGCTTGATCTGTTTCTTGTCGAGCGGACGAATGACGATGTCACCCGTCGCCAGCGCCCGTTTCGTCACGCGCATCAACAGTGGCGGCAACGGTCCAAGGTCATCAACGTAGTAGGCAATCAGGTCCTTGGCCTTGCGCAGACCGTTGGCTTCCATCAGTCCCTGGTAATAGGGTAGGGCATGTCCCATCATCATGTTGGGCTTGTGCTCGAAGCCGCGCACCAGCAGGCCAAGTTCATCATTGATGGAGAAGTTGAACGGCCCCTGCACGCGCGAGAGGCCCCGCGCCTTTAGCCAGCCGCCGGCCGTATCGAGTAGCGCCCGGGCGACGTTCACGTCGTCGACGCTTTCGAAGAAACCAAATTGTCCGGTGTTGTCCTTGTGGTGTTCAAGCCGCAGGCGGTCGTGCTGCGCCGAGATGCGGCCCACCGGCTTGCCATCACGATAGGCCACGAAAAGCTGCACATCCGCGTGCTGGAAATAGGGGTTCTTCTTGGGGTTCAGGTGATCAAGCCGCTCCAGATAAAGGGGCGCAACCCAGTTCGGGTCATTCCTGTAGAGGGGAAAGGGCACGTCGAGAAATGCGCGGATCCCTGCCTTGTCGCTGACGGGCCTGACGGTCAGTTCACTCATGTGCGGGCACCCCTTTTCAGAGCCGGTTTCGGTTTCGGAAGGTCCTTGGCCGCAAGCCGTGAGGCAGGCGTCACGCGCCCGCCGAGGAATGTGTATTGCACGTCGGCGATGCGCGTCCACGCCGGGCGGTGTGTGATGGCGATGATGGTGTAACGGCCGCGCAGACCTGCAATGTTGTCCACGATCGCCATTTCCGTCTCCGGGTCGAGCGCACTCGTCACTTCATCGAGGATCAGAACTTCAGGTTTGCGCACCAGCGCGCGGGCCAGCGAGATGCGCTGGCGTTGGCCGCCTGAGAGCTTGCCGCCGAACTCGCCCACATCCGTATCGAGGCCAAGCGGCAGGGAAGAGATGAACCCGTTCGCGCCCGCCAGCCGCAAGGCTTCGAGAATGTCATCATCGCTGATGCCGGATTCCGAGAGCGAGATGTTCTCGCGGATCGTGTCATGGAACAGCGCCAGTTCCTGCGGCACGTAGCCGATCTTGCGGCGGAAGGCGGTGATGTCCGTCTCGGACAGCGCCTGACTGCCGATCCTCACGCTGCCGGATTGCGGCTGGTGCAGGCCGATGAGCAGATCGATGAGCGTTGTCTTGCCCGCGCCCGATGGCCCCTGCAGCACCGTGATCCTGTTGGCCGGAATGGTGACGGACACATCCATGAGCACAGGTGTGTTGCCGTGGGCGAAGCTCACCTTGTCGAAGGTGAAATCCTGCTTCTCCGGCGGCGGCAGCGTTCCCCGCCGGATTTCCTTCTGCGCCTCCGCCTCGGCAATCATCTCCTGCGTGCGCATGTAGGAGGCCTCCACCTGGCTGGCGCTCTGCACCTGCTTGAGGAACTTCGACATGTAGGACATGACCTGGAAGAACAGGATGCCGATGACCAGCAACTGCTCCACGGGAACGCCCGCCCAGGTGACGGCGGCCCAGGAGGCGGCGGCGAGGATCGTGACCATCATCAGGTCGTTGCCGTAGACCAGGCCGAAGCGCGCGATGTTCTGCACATACAATGTGCGCCGCAGCCGCTTCACCAGCGCCGACAATCCCTCGATCATCGGGTCATAGCGGTGCATCGCCTTCAGCGATTTCATGTTCTGCACCAGGTCCACCATGTCGGACGTGAGCGTCGCAGTGCGGTCTGATTGCTTGTAGCTGGAGCGCCGCGAAATCATGATGAGCTTGTGCGAGGCAGCGGCAATGACCAGCCCGCCAAGTATGGCGACCACCGCAACACGCCAGTTGATGAGCAGCGCGATCAGCGTGTAGGCCACGATCTGCACGCTGTTGGTGGCGGCGATGGCGGCGAGATTGTAAGCATCCCCGGCCCGCGTCGCATCGTTGCTGATCACGCTGGCGATGCGCCCGCTGCTCTGGTCGGCGTAATAGCTCCAGCGCGCGTCGAACACGGCCTTGATCAGGCGGCGGCGCAAGTTGTTGGCCACCCGGGCGCCCATGATGCCGGCATAGGTGGATGCAAGGAACAGCAGCACAGCCCGCAGCACCAGCAGCCCGACGGCAATCACGAGCAGTGTCGTGAAATCAACAGTGAGTCCAAACCATGCCATGACGCTCCGCAGATAGGCCTCGAACGCCGTCGGGTTATCGCCCGGCGCCTTGAGCAGCGTGCCGATGGCGGGCAGGAGTGTGCCCACGCCGACGGCCTCCATGGTTCCGCCGATGAGCAGGCAGAGCAGCACGAGAATCGGTCGGGTGTCTTCGGCGCGGAAGAAAATCTGAAAGACTTGCCGCATGAGGCGGTGGGTTCCGGTCTGGACGTTTCGTGTGGGCTCTCCCATAAGGCCGGAGCAAGCGAGACTCAACATGAATGCACGGCACGTCATTTTCGGGATTTTTCAACGCAGTCTTGGGCAGAAGATTCTGCGCTGGAAACGCAGCCTGACGCTTGGCGCGCGCGTCGCCGTGATTGATGGCGATGGCCGTTTTCTGTTGGTCAAGCAAAGCTATGCACCGGGCTGGCTGTTTCCGGGTGGCGGCGTTGAGTTCGGAGAAACCTGCGAGGAGGCGGCCTTGCGCGAGCTGCACGAGGAGGCGGAAGTGCAGCCCACCGGGCCGCTCCAGCTTCACGGGGTATTCTCCAATCATTCCAAATTCCCCGGCGATCATCTGGTGGTCTACACCCTGCGCGAATTCTCCTGGAACGGCTTCACGCCGACCAGTGAGATCGTCTCGGCGGAGTTCTTCGCGCCCGAACAGCTTCCCGCCGACACGATGCAGTCCACGCGCCGCCGCATCGACGAGATACTCGGCAAGTCCCCCATGTCGCTGGAGTGGTAGCGGATCGCTTGACGCGACCCGCCTGCGCCGCTATGCGCGCCAACCATGACACTGCGCCGGACCATGGAACGAAGCCTGCGACGAGGATCACTGATCCTCCGCGCCGTCCGCTGACGCCTGCCGCCGTACTGCCGGGGCGGGCTTTCCTGTCCCTGTCCCCTTGCTCCCGGTATCTGCCATGACCTCTCCCTACCTTCCCGAAGCGGCAACGCCCGCCGACGAACCCGCCATTGAAACCTTGCTGGACGAGGCCTTCGGCCTCTCGCGGCGGACCAAGACAAGCTACCGCCTGCGTGAAGGCAACACCGCTACGGAAGGCCTGTCGCTTGTGGTGCGCGAGGCGGGGCTCGGGATCGTCGGCACCATCAGCTATTGGCCCCTCCGCATCGGAACTTCCGGTACGAAGGCGCTGCTGCTGGGGCCGATCGCCATTCATCCGCAGCGGCAAAATCGCGGCATCGGTCTGGCCCTGATGCGCGTGAGCCTCGCCAAGGCGGCTGAACAGGGCCATGCGCTGGTCATCCTCGTCGGGGACGCCCCCTATTATGCGCGCGTCGGTTTCATGAAGGTGCCCGATGGCCAGCTCCTGCTGCCCGGCCCGGTCGATCCGCAACGGCTGCTCTTCCTGGAACTCCGCGCTGGCGCACTCTCGGCGGCACATGGACTGGTATTGCCGGAAAACCGCTTCGAGGCCTAGCGTCCTTCGCGATACCACATCATCGAAAGCACGATCAGCAACACGGCAAGGCTGGCCAGCGTGGCGAAGAGTGGCGTCTCGCGCACGGCCAGCACCCGGAATTGTTCGTTGTCGGTGAGGGCGAGCCAGCCGGAACCGGATTTCAAACCGCTTGGGCTTGCCTTGCTGAAGCGCGGCAGGCCGTCCTCGATCCAGTACACGCCACCGCCGCTTGCAGCAGCAACGGGCGCCATCACGTCGCCCGTGGCGCGCACGTCGGCGAACTCCTTCTGGTCGGCATTGCCGGTGATGGCAAAGGCCGTGAGATCGCCGTCGCGGAGCGCATAGAGGCCGGTCTCGGCCAAGAGCACGCTGCCGGTGAACACGCCGGGCCGCCCGCGTTGCAGCGGCACTTTCGATGTCTTGCCGGAGGGCGCTGTCAGTTCAATGTCGCGAGCCGTGTCGGCCAGCGTCTGCCGTTCCACGATGAGGTTGCGGCCCTCCTGCCGCGCCCGCAGGGCTTCCTCCTCAAGGTCCGGCTCCTTCATCAGCCAGTGGGAGATGCGGCGCAGCAGTTCCACCTGTGGGCCGCCGCCCTCGAAGCCTCGCGCCCACAGCCAGCCCTGATCCGACAGGAACTGCGCCACGCGGCCCTTCTCGATGTGGGCCAGCGCGAGCAGCGGCTTGCCGCCGGGACCTGACATCAGGTCCTGCGCCTCGTTCTGCGGCGATGTGTCGATCAGCCGGAACCAGCGGCCCCAGCTTGGCTCCGTCGGCGAGTCGCCGGGCAGGCCACGGCTCACCGGATGGCGCTGCCCGGTCACGGTCACGCGCGGCTTGAAGCCTTCCTGTGTCACCTCGCCCGTGGGAAGGGCAGCGAGAATGTCGGCCAGCGGCGTTGATGACAGGCCATCCGCGCTGGCAAAATCAGGCCCGGAAGACACGAGCACCGCACCACCGTTCCGCACGTAGTCGGCGACGTTGGCCAGATAGGCATCCGGCAGGATGGACTGGCGCTGATAGCGGTCGAAGATCACGAGGTCGAACTGGTCCAGCTTCTCCAGGAACAGTTCGCGGGTGGGAAAGGCAATGAGCGAGAGTTCGCGCGTCGGCGTGCCGTCCTGCTTCTCCGGCGGGCGGAGAATGGTGAAGTGCACGAGGTCAACGGAGGCATCGGCCTTCAGCATGTTGCGCCAGGTGCGCTCTCCTGGATGCGGTTCGCCGGAAATCAGCAACACGCGCAGCCGGTCGCGAATGCCATCGATCACCGCCAGCGCGCGATTGTTGACGAGCGTGATTTCACCGGGCCGCTCGGCTGCCGCGATCTCCACCACGTTCTGCCCCGCGCGATCGATGGGCACGACGATCTGACCCGTGGTGTTGGGAGCAAGCGTCACACTCTGCGTCTCGCCATTGGGCAGGCGGATGGTCACCGCGACAGGCTCCGTGCCGGCGGGTGTTTCACTCACATGATAGCGGATTTCGTGGGACTGCCCGGCAATGGCGAAGCGCGGTGCCTGTTCGATCACAACGCGGCGGTCGATTTCTTTTCTGCTGCCCGAGAGAAGCGTGTGCACCGGCCCCTTCAGCTTGCCCATGTCGGCAGCGGGCGGCACGTCATGCACCTGTCCGTCGCTGATGATGATGGCGCCCGCGTAACGGTCGGGCGGAATGTCAGCCGTGATGCGGGAGAGCGCCGCGAAGACACGCGTGCCGTCAGTGTCGGGGGTGGTGCCCGTCACGGTGCGACCGAGGCGAATTTCGGTGTTCCCCAACGCCGCGACCTGCTTGCGCACTTGGGCGAGAGCTTGGTCCGTCTGCGCCTGGCGTTGGCCGAAAGACTGGCTGTCGCTCTCGTCAACCACGACGGCAACGATGTCGCTGAGCTGTTCGCGCTCATCCTGGGCGAGTTGCGGGTTGGCGATGGCGGCAAGCAGCAGCAGCAGCCCCGCGGCCCGCATCAGCGCGCCCCGCATGCGCGCAACCAGCATTGCCGCAACAGCAACGACGCCCACCGCGCACAGCACGAGGAACACGGGCCACGCCACGTGGGGCAGGAAGGTAAGCGTCCAGCTTCCCAGTTGCAGGCTCATTGACCGAGCCTTTCGAGCAACGCGGGCACGTGCACCTGATCGGCCTTGTAGTTGCCGGTAAGAGCATACATCACGATGTTGATGCCGGTGCGGAAGGCGAATTCGCGCTGGCGGTCTGAACCGGGCACGACCGCGTAGAGCGGGTCGCCGTTGTCATCCAGTGCCCATGCGGCCGCATAGTCGTTCGAGCCGATGATGACGGCCGAAACACCGTCCGCCGTGCCGGGATCAGTGGAGGCCTCGCCCAGCGCCGATTCCACCCACAGAGGCCCGCCCTCATAGCGGCCCGGGAAGGTGCTGAGCAGATAGAAGCTGCGGGTCAGCACATGCTTTTCCGGAACGGGTTCAAGCGGTGGCACATCGAGGTTGCTGAGCAGGCGGCGGAGTGCCGCGCTGCTCGTGCCCGTATCAAGGCCGCCATCGCGCAGGTCGAAGAAGATGGTGCCGCCGTTCTTCATGTAGGAAGCAACCTTGTCGCGCGCTGCATCGGGCAGTTCCTGCGCAGAGTCGAGCACCGGCCAATAAAGCAGGGGATAGACGCTGAGTTCATCCGCACCCACGTCAACAGCCTGCGGCTCTGCCAATTGTGCAGAGGTGCGGTCAGACAGGATGAGCGTCAGGCCCTTCAGGCCCTCGTTGCTGATGCGGTCAACCTCGCTGTCACCGGTCTTCACATAGGCGAGGCGTGGGTCCAGCGCCGCCTTGATGGCATCTTCCTGCGCCCGCGCATCGCCGTGAGGCGTGGCGAGCAATGCCAATGCCATCACAACGGGTGCTGCCTTGAAACGCGACAGGCCCCCGCCGATCCAGATGGTGGCGAGGCAATCGAGGAGGAACAGCAGCAGCGCGCCGAGGGCAAGGGGCGGCACCAGCGAGGTGCGGACCTGCGGCTCATAGCCAGACACCGCAACTCCGGCCAGCGAGGGACCCAGCGCCTTGAGATCGGCAGCGGCCAGCACATGGTTCAGCGCCTGCTCCCGGCCACCGCGAACGTAAAGCCCGGGCGGGTGGATGGCCGACACCTTCGCCGTTTCGAAATCGGCCAGCGCAATGGCCTGGGCCGTGCCGTCCGGCGAAACGAGGTCGCCTTCGCCCGTCATCACCAGGCGCGGGGCGAAAGTTGCGGGCGCATCTGCCGCCGTGGACGAGGCCGCCTGTGCGGGATCAAGCCCGGCGACGCGGCTCATCATCTCCACGAAAAGTCCGGAGAGCGGCAGGTTCGACCAGTTGGCATTGGCGGTGACGTGGAAGAGCACGACCATGCCCTTGCCCCTGTTTTCCGCTGTCACCAGCGGCGTGCCATCGGCAAGGCTCGCCCAGGTCTTGCCAGCGAGTTCACTGTCGGGCTCCGCCAGCACCTGACGGGTGACTGTGATCTTCGGATCAATGACAAGGCCCGCGAAGGGCGAATTGCGCGGAAAGTCCTGCAGGGTCTGTGGCGTCTCCCAGGAGAGCGCGCTGCCCAGCGTGCGGTCGCCTTCGCGCAGGCGCACCGGCACGAGTGAATCATGCCCGGCCGCAAGGCGCGGACCTGCGAAGCGCATGAGGATGCCGCCCTTCTCGATCCAGTCCGAAACCTTGCCCTGGATTTCATTCGGTATCGTGCCAACGTCCGCCAGCACCAGCATGGAGAGGCCCGCATCAATCAGGTCGGCAATATCGCCTGGTGTTTCCGGCGTGAACAACTCCGCATAGGGCTCAAGCCCGCGCGAGACATAATGCAGCGGCGACAGCAAAGGCTGTGCCTGCTCACGGGATTCGGATGCGACGAGGGCGATGGTGCGCCGCCGCCAGCGGTCATCCAGCAATTGCCGGGCGCCGGCGTGGGCCTGGCCTGCGATGGTGATGGATTGAATGTCGTTGCGAAGCGCCGTGGGCAGGCTGAAGCGCGCCGTGGCCGCACCACCCGGAACCAGCGTCACCGGCACATCCAACAGCACCCGGCCGTTGTTGGCCTTGATGGAAAGCGAAACGGGCGCGGCAACGGTTCCCGCCGCCGACAGGGCGGCGATGCTGATCTCGCTCTTCTCCAGCCGTGCCGGGCCGAGCGCAAGCGGCAGCGTCTTGGCCCCCGGCGCAATGACCTTGAGGGCGGCGCCGGGAAGAAGTTGTTGCAGGCCCGCCGCGAATGCCTCGCCGCTGCTCGCATCCAGCCCATCCGAAAGCCACAGCACACTTTTCGTTTCCCGCAACTGCGCGCCGCGCAGTTTTTCCAGCAGGGCCATGCGGTCGGTGGAAAGAGGCGAGGGTGCCATGACACGCACACGGTCCTGAACGGCCCGCGCCGCCTGGGGCGTCAAATCAGCGGCCTCGGCACGCGGCGCTGTTCCCGTGAGCACTACGCTTTCACCATTGGCCTGCGCATCATCAAGCACTTCGCCCAGCACGCGGCGCGTCTCGGTCCAGTTCTGTGCACCCGCCCAGCCATCGTCGACGATGATCAGCCGTTGCCCGCGTGGCAATCCGCCGGGGCCGGGCGGCTGCAGGAACGGTTGCGCCACCACGAAGATCACCAGTGCGGCCAGCAGCAGGCGCAACAGCAGGAGCCACCACGGCGTCTTGTCCGGCGTCTCATCCTGCCGTGGCAGGTCGAGCAGGATGCGGACCGGCGGGAAGGCCTGCGGACGCGGCCGTGGCGGCGTGAAGCGCAGCAGCCACCAGATCACCGGCAGCGCCAGCAATCCATAAATTGCCAGTGGCGTGCCAAATCCCAAGGCCTGCAGAAAGTTGTTCATGAAACGCCCCGGACACCATGGCGCTGGTCGGCGCCGCTCACGCGCATGTGAAGCGGCAGAAGGGCCGTGGCTGGCGCTTCGTCGGTGCGGTGCAGTGTGAAGGTCCAGCCCAGCCCGCGTGCAAGCTGCTTCAGACCCTCCCGATGGGCCCCGTAGGCCTTGATGTAATCCTCTCGAAGTGCTTCAGATTTCTTCGCCAAGTATTTGAGCGGACTGCCTAATCCCAGGAATTCCACACGCCCGTCATAGGGCAGGGTCTCTTCGGCCGGATCGGCGATCTGAACGATGTGTCCGGAGACACCGGCGGCGGCAATGGCGCTGAGCCGCGCCCGCACCTCATCCAGAGGTTCCAGAAAATCTGAAATCAGCACGGCGGCGGCGCGGCGCTGTTGCGCCCCTGCGGCGGGAAGACCTTCGTCGTGGCGCTGCCCCAGCCATTCTCCGACGCGCAGAAGGGCCAGACGGCCATAACCCGGTGGACGCGGCGAACCCAGGGCGCCGATACGCTCGTGCGCCCGTGCGGCAAGGCTGGCCAGCGCCAACGCCAGCAATCGCGCCCTGTCGAGTTTCGCCTCGGGCGCGAGGTGCGAGCGGAAGGCCATGCGCGGTCCTGTGTTGCACCAGACCCAGAGCGTGTTGGCACTTTCCCATTCGTTCTCGCGGATGAATACCCGGTCGGCCTGTGCCGACTTGTGCCAGTCGATGCGCTGCGTCGAGTCGCCAAAGCCATAGGGCCGGTACTGCCAGAAGGTTTCGCCGGGCCCAGCCGCGCGGCGGCCATGTACCCCGAGGATCACGGTGGCGGCAATCTTTTCGGCGCGCACCAGCATGGGCGGAAGGGCGAGACTTGCGCCTTCCCCTGCCTGGGCCAGCCGGTGCGTCGCGGGCGAGGCTTGCGCCATCAGGCGAGGAGCCCCTTCAGGTGCGCGATCACGTCACCAACGGTCTTGCCATCGGCGCGGGCACTGAAGTTGAGCGCCATGCGGTGCTTGAACACGGGTTCCAGCAGCTCCGCCACATCTTCGATGGAGGGTGACAGGCGGCCATCGATGAGCGCCTTGGCACGCGCCCCAAGCATGAGCGCCTGACTGGCGCGGGGCGATGGCCCCCAGGCCACGGACTCATTCACCATCTGGCTTGCATCCGGGCCGGGCCGGGCGCCCCGCACCACGCGGAGGATGGCATCAGCCACCTGTTCGCCAACGGGGATGGTGCGTGCAACACGCTGCGCCTGCATGAGTTCGTTCGCGGACATGGCATTGACGGGTGCTGCCTCTTCGATGCCGGTCGTCGAGAACAGCATGCGCCGCTCCGCCTCCAGCGGCGGATAGGAGATGTCGATCTGCATGATGAAGCGGTCGAGCTGCGCTTCTGGCAGCGGATAGGTGCCTTCCTGTTCAATGGGGTTTTGCGTGGCGAGCACATGGAACGGTTGCGGCAGGTCGTGGCGCACGCCCGCGACCGTGACGTGATGCTCCTGCATCGCCTGCAACAGCGCCGACTGGGTGCGGGGCGAGGCGCGGTTGATTTCGTCCGCCATCAGCAGTTGACAGAATACCGGGCCGGGAACGAAGCGGAACGACTTCTGGCCGCGCTCGTTTTCCTCCAACACCTCGGAGCCCAGGATGTCGGCGGGCATCAGGTCGGGCGTGAACTGCACGCGCTTTTCATCAAGCCCCAGCACGCGGCCCAGCGCCGATGCGAGTTTCGTCTTGGCAAGACCCGGCGCGCCCACGATCAAGCCGTGTCCGCCCGCGATGATGGTCGTCAGGCACAGGTCGATCACCTCGTCCTGACCGAAGATGACCTGCTTCAGCGCTGCGCGCGCCTTGCCCAGTTGGGCGCTGGCCCCTTCAAGGTTCTGGATTGCCTGCCTTCCGGCGTCGTTGATGCTGGCCATGTCTTCCACTATCTCTGGTGTGAGCTTTTTTCGGCGGTCCGCCTGCCTTGGATTTGTCTTTCCTGTCACAGGATGGCGCAAAAGAGGCAGTCTGGAACCGACGAAAAGCGATTCTGATGATCCGGGTGAATGATGGCCGCAAGCCGTGATGCAAGCAATCCCTTGGCAGGGTTAAAAGATGTTCAGGCGGCCGGTACCAAGCTGCCGCCGGTGCATCTGTGGAATCCGCCATTTTGCGGCGATATCGGCATGCGCATCGCGGCTGACGGCACGTGGTATTACCTCAATTCGCCCATCGGCCGGAAGCCGCTCTACACCCTGTTTTCCCGCGTGCTGCGCAAGGACGGCGACGACTATTTCCTCGTCACGCCAGTGGAAAAATGCGGCATCACCGTCGACGACGCTCCCTTCACCGCCATCCGCATGGCGGTCATGGGCGAGGGGCGTTCACAAACAATTGTCTTCGAGACCAATTGCGATGACGAGGTGACGGTGGACGCCGCCCACCCCCTGCGCTTTGCCACGGAAGCCGGCACCGGCGGCCTGAAGCCATATGTGCTGGTGCGGGCCAATCTGGACGCCCTCGTGGTGCGCGCGCTTTTTTATGATCTGGTGGCGAGGGGCACCCAGGAAGGAGAGTGGTTCGGCGTCTGGTCCGGCGGCAGCTTCTTCCCCATGCAGCGCGCCAGCGAGATCGGGTTCGTGCCATGACCTCGCCCTTCTGCATGAGCGACGTGCTGGAGCGCGCCTCAACCCGCCTGCTGCGCGAGCCGCCTCCGTCGTGGGATGCGAGTGACGACGACATGAACGTCAAGGCCCGCATGATCCCCGATGGCATTGCCCCGAAACACGCCGCCGTGCTCGTGCCACTGATCTGCCGGGGTGACGACCTCCATGTGCTGCTCACCCAACGCACCGCGCATCTGTCGCAACATGCGGGCCAGATCGCTTTTCCCGGAGGGCGGCTGGACGAGGGCGAGACACCGCTGCAGGCCGCCTTGCGTGAGACCTTCGAGGAGACGGGCATCGCCGGCCGTTTCATCAAGCCCCTCGGCTATCTCGATGGCTATCTCACGGTGACGGGCTATCTCGTCAATCCCGTCGTGGCCCTGTTGAGCGACGGTTACACGCTGGCCCCGCATGACCACGAGGTCGCCGACATTTTCGATGTGCCGCTGCGCTTCCTGTTGACGGCTGCCAACCGCGAGACGCACAGCCGCGAATGGCAGGGCCTGACGCGCCGCTACTATGCCTACCCCTACGGCGAGCGCTATATCTGGGGCGCTACGGCAGGCATGATCAAGAACCTCGGGGACAGGCTTTATGGCGACGCGCCGGCAAACACGTGAGCAGCCTTCGTTGGCCGGAGCCCCATGGCTGGCCGACACCCGCGTGCAGGCGATCCTGGCGCTGCTGAATGCGGAAGGCGGGGAGGCCCGCGTCGCCGGTGGTGCCGTGCGGAACGCCTTGCTGGGCGTTCCCGTCGCCGACATCGACATCGCCACGACGCTGTCGCCGCAGGAGGTGAAGCGCCGCTGCCAGTCGCGGCAGTTCGCGGTGCATCCCACCGGGATCGAACATGGCACGGTGACGGTGGTGGTCCAGCACATGCCCTTCGAGGTGACAACGCTTCGCCGCGACGTCTCCACCGATGGCCGCCGCGCCACCGTAGCCTTCACCGGCGACTGGGCCGAAGACGCTGGCCGCCGCGATTTCACCATGAACGCGATGTACTGCGACGCAGCCGGAAATGTTTATGATTATTCCGATGGTTACAAGGATGTCCTGCACCGGAAGGTAAAGTTCGTCGGCACCCCATCGCGGCGTATCCGCGAGGACTACCTGCGCATTCTGCGTTTCTTCCGCTTTCACGCCACCTACGGCAAGGGCGCGCCGGATGCAGCGGGTCTCGCCGCCTGTACCCGCCTGCGCAAGGGCATCGAAAACCTCTCTGCCGAGCGCATCCGCCAGGAGCTCTTGAAAATTCTCGTGGCGCCGCGCGCCGTCGAGACGCTGAAAGTGATGGCAGCGTCCCACATTCTCGAAAGAGTCCTGGACCATGTCCCAGCGTGGAGGATGATTGCGCGCCTTCCCGCTGATTCCGTGTTGCGCCTCAGTGCACTCGCCCGACACAGTGCGGGACTCCGCGACCGCCTCCGCCTCTCGAACGAGGAAGCACGAAGGCTCCAGCAAATCGCCGAAGCACCGACGCTCACGCCTGAGCTGCACGCACATGAACGTCACCGCATCCTCTACGCCCTCGGCGCAGAGGCCTGGCGGGATGCCGTGCACATGAGCCTCGCCCAGTCGCGCGCGCCACTGGATCATCCGGCCTGGCGGGAGTTGCTCATGGTACCGGACCGCTGGCCCATGCCCACATTCCCCGTGTCTGGCCGCGACCTTCAGGCCGCCGGCCTTGCGCCCGGTCCCGCCATGGGCCAGACATTGCGCTCGCTCGAGGACTGGTGGATCGCCAGCGACTTCAAACCGACGCGCGAGGAATTGCTGGCGCGCGCCAAACAGTGAGACGGAGACTTTCATGCCTGCACCATTCCTGATGACAACCAAGGGCAGGGGCGCCCCCAAGGTGGAGAAGGGCAAGCCCGATCCGGCCAAGCTCATCACGGGCAAGTACCTCACCCAGACGTGGAACCATTGGACCGGCGAGGATGACCGCCTCTATTGCGGCATCTGGGAGTCTTCGCCCGGCAAGGTGACGTGCGAATACAGCGAATGGGAATTCTGCCACATCATCTCCGGCGAAGTGATCCTCACGGAAGAGGGCAAGCGCAAGGGCCACCGCTTCAAGAAAGGCGATGGCTTCATCATCCCGCCGGGCTTCAAGGGCACCTGGGAGACCGTGAAGAAGGTCAGGAAACACTATGTGATCCTGATGCCGAAGGGGAAGGAATGATCAACCGCCGGCGAAATTCCCTCCGGTCTTTGGCCATCTCCCCCAGCAAAGTGGGGCGGAACGCTGGGTGGGGGCCATGACGGAATCGATCCTCATCACCGGCGCCGCGAAACGCATCGGCCGCCAGCTTGCGCTCGATCTTGCAGCGGCGGGCCACGACATCGCCATCCATTGCAACACCTCGCGCGACGCCGCCGCCGAAGTGGCTGACGGCATTAACGCCATGGGCCGCAAGGCGGTCATCGTGCAAGGCGACCTCGCCCAGCCCGACGTGCCGGAACGGCTCATCGCCGAGGCCGCTCGGGGACTGGGCTCTCTTACCGTCCTCATCAACAATGCCTCGGTCTTCGAGCCGGACAACGTCGGTGAAATCACCGTCGATAGCTGGACCGAACATCTCGACACCAACCTGCGTGCGCCCGTGATGCTTGCACAGGCCTTCGCCCGGCAATTGCCCCGCGGCCGCAACGGCAACATCATCAACATCATCGACCAGCGCGTGTGGAAGCTCAATCCGCGCTTCTTCTCCTACACCATGTCGAAGACCGGCCTGTGGACGGCAACGCGCACGCTGGCCCAGGCGCTGGCACCGCGCATCCGCGTGAATGCCATCGGTCCGGGACCGGCCTTGCCCAGCGCCCGCATGGACCAGGCGGAGTTCGACAAACAGGCCCGCCTGACGCTTCTGGGGCGTGGCACGTCGCCCCGGGAAATCTCCGAGGCGGCGAAATTCATACTGTCACAGCCGGCCCTCACCGGGCAGATGATTGCGCTGGACGGCGGCCAGCACCTCGTCTGGCAAACCCCCGATGTGGTAGATGTTCAGGAATAGCACCATGGCCAGGAAGCCCATGATCTCGCACCACGTGGCCAGCGCCGCCCAGCGCCTGCGCCATGTCTTCGTGCGCGACCTCGAAATCAACGCCTACATCGGCATCTACGAACAGGAAAAGGTGAAGTCGCAGAAGGTCATCGTCAACATCGACCTCTCCGTCAAGGAAGGCTCGGGCGATGACGACATCAGCCACGTCGTGTCCTACGAGGTGGTGGTGAAGAAGGTGGAGGCGATCGTCGCCGCCGGTCACACCAACCTCGTGGAAACACTGTGCGAGAAAATCGCCGAAAGCTGCCTGAAGGACGCCCGCGTCATGGCTGCCCGTGTGCGCGTGGAAAAACCCGACATCATTCCCAACGCCCGCAGCGTGGGCGTGGAGATCGAGCGCGTCCGCTGAGTCAGCGGATCATGTAGACCTTGCGGATCGTCTCGTGCACGCGGCAGGTGCCTTTCCAGTCCTGCGGGAAGAAGGCCGCCGTGCCGGGCACGATCTCGATCACTTCGCCGCTCTCATGGGTATAGGTGCAGCGGCCCAGCAGGAAATGGCAGAACTCGTCGCGGGTGACGTGGCAGTTCCAATATCCGGGCGTGCAGATCCAGATGCCCGTTTCGCTTTCGCCGTTCGGCCCCTTGTGCAGCACGAGCCCGGACGTGTGGCTCTCGCCCTCGATCATGGTGGGAATGACGCCCCAGTCCTTGAACGGACCAGCGTAGCTTTCCGGATGAACGAGATGGGGCGCGGAGGATTCGAGTTTCAGGGTCATGGGTCAGCTCAGCATGTAAACGTTGCGCAATGTGTCGTGCACCGTGCAGGTGCCTTTCCATCCGGCCTTGAACAACACCACCGTGCCGGGAATGATTTCGATCACCTCACCACTTTCGTGCGTGTAGGTGGCGCGGCCGGAAACGAAGTGGCACAGCTCATCGCGTGGAATGTGCAGCGGCCATGTGCCAGGCGTCACCTGCCACAAGCCGCATTCCGGCTGGTTGTCAGGCCCCTTGTACAGCAGCACGCCATCCGACTTGGAGTTGCCCGCAATCGGATTGGGCTGGTGGCCCCAGTCCTTGAGCGGACCGGCATAGGTGGCCGGGCCTTCCAGATGCGGCGCGGAGGAATCGAATTTGGTGGGCATGGGCTGGCTGCGAGCACAAGTTGAAATGACCGCGCCTGTATAGAATGGGGCGCAAGGCTTCGCTATCCTAAAGATGCTGACAGCAGTGGACATGGGCCCATGCTTATCTCTGCCTCATTCCATGAGGAGGATGATACCATGGCACATGCTTCAAAGAGCCTGTCCGCGCCCCGGCAGCGCCCCGGCGCTGGCTTCTACATTGCCCGCGTCACGCGCTGGCTGCGGGAACGCCAGGAGATTCACATGCTGGAGCGCATGAGCGATTCCCAGCTCAAGGACATCGGCCTTGCGCGGTCCGACATTGATCGGGCGGTCCGTCGTGACCGCTGGAAATAGAGGAACATGGAGCAATTCCACCAGCGGCAGCTTCTCTCAACAGACATGGTGAGTCTGGACGATGTCGTTTGCACCTGTGGTGCGCGTCACCGCAGCGCCACGGAATGCGGCACGCGCACCCATCTCGTCTTCCCCTACAGCGGCCTCTACGTTCGCCATGTGGGTAAGACCGAGTCAGTGGCGGAGGCAAATCAGGTGCTCTTCTTCAACGGCGGTGAGGAATACCAGGTGAGCCACCCGGTCGACGGCGGTGATTCAAGCCTGTCTCTGCACGTGGCAGAAGATGTTCTCGCGGAACTGGCCCGGCCCTCGGAGATGAAGAGGGAAGGGCAACTGGGCTTTCAGAAGCAGCGCCGCCGCATAGATCCGCGCACACAGGCGCTCGTCGCCATGCTGCGGCACGGACTGCGCGAAGGCGTTGCCGATGCACTGGAGGGCGAGACGCTGGCACTCACGCTGGTACGCCGCGCGCTCGGGGAACGTACCTCGCATGCTTCGCGCGGAAGCTGGGGCCTGCAGAAACTGGCAGACCGCGCCAAGCTTGCGCTGTCGTCCGATCTGGCGCGCCGCTGGACACTGGCTGAGGTGGCAAAGGAGGTCGGGGTTTCCCCCGTGTATCTTACGCAGGTCTTCCGCCAGGTCGAAGGCATGCCGCTCTACCGCTACCAGATGAACCTGCGCCTGGCCCGCGCCCTCGACATCCTTCCGCGCTACGAGGATCTGACATTTCTGGCGCTTGATCTTGGCTTCTCAAGCCACAGCCACTTCACCTTTGCTTTCCGCAAGGCTTACGGCATGTCTCCGGCCGAATTCCGCCGCAGCGTCCATCTCACGAAATAATCTGACAGCGCCGGCTCAACAGCAATGGTGATGTGACCTCGCCCATGCAGGGCAATGGAGGATGACATGACCACGAAGACCTGTGCAGCCTGCGACGACGATGTGGGCGACAAGCCCATCATGGTGACGATCGGCCAGAAGACGGTTGAAGTCTGCTGCGAAGCCTGTGCCCAGGCGCTGCGCGAGGCCGAGAAATCGAAGTCCGCAGCCCGGTGAGACCACGGCCCGTGCAGGCAGTGTGCAAGCCCCCTTGGCGCACCGCCTGCACGGGATTGATCAGGCGATCTTGCGTTTCAGCAGGCCGTCGATCACCTTCGCCGCCTTCGTGGGGCCGTGCTTGGCGCGCATGGATTTCGAGGTCTTCTTCAGCTTCGCCTTCATCTTCTTGTCGGTCAGCATGGCCATGATCTTGTCCTGCATCTCGGCATCGCTCCACGCGTAACGGTCCATCTTGAAGCCGTGGCCCGTCTCCTGCACGCGCGTGGCATTGTCGTGCCCGTCCCAGACATAGGGCATGATGATCGCGGGCTTGCCGAAGTAGAGGCATTCCGTGAAGCTGTTGTTGCCGCCGTGATGGATCACCGCATCAACTTTCGGAATGACCGACGGCTGCGGGAACCACTTGTCGATGATCACATTGTCAGGAATATCCGTGTACTGATCGATATAGTCACCGACGTTCACCAGTGCCCGCACGGGCATATTGCCGATGGCGGCAATGAGGCGCTTCAGGAGGTCTGTATCACCCGAGCCCAGCGAACCGAAGCTCACGTAGAGCAGGGGCTTGTCGTCGTTGGCCTTGAAGGTTGGCACCGTGTAAGGCGCATCCTTGCGCACGCATCCTTCGAGATACTGGAACTGCTTTGGCGAAAGCTTGTGCTTGCGCTTGAACTTCACGGCACTCGGATAGAGCAGGATGTTCATGTGCGGGCTCGCCTCGAAGAACTGCCCGATGGGATAGCGCTTCTCGCCCACGGAGGTCAGGAAGGCGTTGAAATTGTCGTGGATCGGCTTGATCACCGCGTTGAAGTGCTTGCGATAGGCCGCATGACACTTCTTGTCCTTCTCGCCGCAGCCGGAAAGGTGAGGGGGAATGTCGGGATCCTCGATCTCGTTTTCTGAGCACGAGATCACCCGCACCCATGGCTTCCTGTTCTGCTTGGCGTAGCGCTTGATGGCGGGAAAGAGGATCACGTTGTCGACGCAGACGACATCGGGCTTCACCGCAGCCAGCACGCCGGGCAGGTCTTTTTCCGCCCACTTTGCCGTCTCCACGATCATCTCCCAGCAACCCTTCACGTAGTTGTCCACCTGATCATAGGGGCTCTTGCGGAAGTTGGGGATGTGGCCGTTGATGAAGTCCACCCAGAACTTCGCCATCTCTTCTGGCGGCAGGGGCTCGGACAGGTTGACGGCATGCGCCTCGAAACCGTAGCCTTTGTACACATCGAGGAAGCCGGGGTCGGACAGGAACACCACCTTGTGGCCCAACCTCTCCAGCGCCTGGCCAATGCCGACCGAATTGAGTGCCGGCCCGAACGCCGCTTCGGGAAACAGCGCCACGACCTTCTTCTGCTTCTTTGCCGCCGGTTTCTTCCTCACGGCTTCTTTCGCAGCGGCTTTCTTCGCCGTCTTCGTCTTCGCAGCAGCCTTCGCCATCATTGCCTCCTCGTGATCCTTGTGGATTTACATGCCCGGAACATGGCCCTTGTTCAAGCGTTGCGCCGTGAACAGGGCGATGAAGGCGACGGCCATGACGATCGTCGCCATGGCATTGATTTCCGGCGTCACCCCAAAGCGGATCATCGCGTAGATCTGCATGGGCAGCGTGGTGGAGGACGGCCCGGCGCCTGCGGTGAAATAGGCGATGATGAACTCATCAACCGAAAGGGTGAAGGCGAGAAGTGCTGCGGCAATCACTGATGGCAGGATGAGCGGGAAGGTGATGTGGCGGAAGGTGGCGAAGGCACCTGCGCCCAGATCGCGTGAAACTTCAGTGAGCGACCAGTCGAAGCCCTTGAGGCGCGCCCGCACAACGGCGGTCACGAAGGCGATGTTGAACACCACATGGGCCATGATGATCGAGTGCAGGCCAAGCGAAAACCTCAGCAGCGTGTAAAAGGAGAGGAGCGCGATTGCGAGCACGATGTCCGGGATGATCATCGGGGCAAACATCAGCGCCTCCCGCACGGCCGAAGGCCGGGACCGTTCCACGCCCAACGCCAGGGCCGTGCCAAGGGCCGTGGAAATGAGGGTGGAAACCAGCGCCACCACCAGCGAGTTGAACGCCGCCTGCTGGATTTTGGGATTCGCAAAGAGCTTGCCGTACCACTCCACCGAAAAGCCGCTCCATGCTGTCGGCAGTCCTGCCTTGTTGAAGGACAGCACCATCAGCACCAGGATCGGCAGGTAGAGGAAGGCGTAGGTCACGCCGAGATGGACCCGGTGCCAGCGGCTCATGATCTTTCCCCCAGCACCCGGCGCGAGATCAGCGCCTGGGCGAACAGGAGGACGAGCATGATGCCGATGAGGATGGCCGAAAGCGTGGCGCCGAAGGGCCAGTCCCGCGCCGTCAGGAACTGGTCGTAGATCAGGTTGCCCGCCATCTGCATCTTGCCACCGCCCAGCAGGTCGGGCGTGATGAAGTTGCCGATGGAGAGCACGAAGACGAATACCGCCCCTGCCGCCACGCCGGGGGCCGTCAGCGGCAGCGTGACCCGCCAGAAGGTGGTGGCGGCCGTGGCACCGAGATCGCGCGAGGCCTCCGCATAGGATGGATCGAGCCGTTGCAGCGCCGCGAAGATCGCGAGGATCACGAATGGCGTGTAGTTGTAGGTAAGCCCCAGCACCACGGCGAATTCGTTGTACAGCAACGGCCAAGGCCCGAGGCCGACGGCCGCCAGCCCCGCGTTCACCAGCCCCGCCGGATTGAGCAGCACGATCCACGCATAGGTGCGGATGAGGTAGTTGGTCCAGAACGGCAGAATGGCGAGGAAGAGGAGCGCCGTCTGCGCCCTCTCCGGTGACTTGGAAATCGCATAGGCCGCGGGGTATCCGATCAACAGCGCAAACGCCGTCGCCGTCCCCGCGATGCGGAACGAATCCCACAGGATCGTCGCATAGAGCGGATCGAAGGCGCGCGTGATGTTCTCCGCTGTCACCGCCGACCAGTCGATGCCGCCATAGATGCCGCGCTCGAAGAACATCAGCGCGAAGATCAGCAGGCACGGCACAACCATCAACGCCACCAGCCACACTAGGCCGGGCAGCATCAGCAAGCGGTTGGCGCGGGAGGGGGACATCGCAAATCCCTCACCCTGAGGTGTCGTGCGCAGCAAGGCCTCGAAGGAGAGCTTCGAGGCTCGCTTTGCTCGCACCTCAGCGTGAGGGGTAAGCCGTTTATTTCGCCGCCATGATTTCAGACACCGTCTTGGAGAAGGCCTTCATGCCTTCTCCCAGGTCGCGCAATTGCTCATACTTCAGCAAATCTGCAGGCGCGATGGCCATGTTGGGATATTGCTTCAGCATGGCGGGGTCGATCGCATCCATGGCAGCCTTGTTGGGCGATTTGTACATGATGTTCTCGACCATCCACTTGCCGTTGTCCGCCGACATGATGAAGTCGATGAACTTCGCCGCACCTTCCGGGTTCTGCGCGGACTTGGTGATCACCATGGTGTCCACCCACAGGTCAGAGCCTTCCTTCGGCACCACGTACTTGATCTCCGGCTTTTCGGCGATGCCATAGTTGCACCAGCCATCCCAGGCCTCGACGAGAGAGGCCTCGCCGGAGACGAGCTTCGAGTAGAAAGTGGTGTCGTCGTAGGCCAGCAGCGTCTTCTTCGTGGCGACCAATTGGTCGCGCGCGGCATCAAGGCTCGCCTGATCGGTGCTGTTCACGGATTTCCCCGCCAGCAGGAAGGCGGGCGCCATCAGCCAACGGTCGGTCGCCAGCATAGTGGTCTTGCCCTTCACGTCATCGGCGGGCGTCAATAGGTCTGCCCAGCTGTCAGGAGCTTCCTTCACCACGTCGGAGCGGTAGCACAGGCCGGTCGTGCCCCAGGTGTAGGGCACCGAGAACGTGTTGCCCGGGTCATGCTTCAACTGTGTCGCTTCCGGGTAGAGGTTCTTGAGGTTGGGAATCTTGGCCGGGTCGATGGGCGCCAGCAGCCCCATCTTGTTCAGCGCCTCGGCGAAGGGTGATGAGACGAACAGCACATCATAGCCCTGGCCGCCGGAGGCTGTGACCTTGCCCATGATTTCCTCGTTGGTGGCATGCACCGACACCTCAAGGTCGATGCCGGTCGCCGCCTTGAACTTTTCCGCGATATCCTTGGGCATGTAGCCGTCCCAGTTGGACACCACGATCTTGTCAGCCCAGGCGGCCGTCGCCGATACGGCGAGCAATGCAGCAGCAGCAACGGCTTTCACGATCTTGGACATGGTCATGTCGTCTCTCCCTGTGGTTTTCTTGGTTGGGCGAAGCCTAACAGGCTTTGGGGGGAGGCGGGAAGGGGGCTGCAGCCGGCGATCCGGCTGGTGTTCCCAATGACGTTCCTGCCATTGTCCCGCACCGCAAAAGCCCTAGATTTGCACCATGACCGAATCTGAATCCCCACAATTGGAAGGCGCGGAACTGATCCGGGATTTCTGCACCCGCCTGCCGGGCAAGCCCGGCGTCTACCGGATGTATGACGCCAAGGGGAACGTGCTCTACGTCGGCAAGGCGCGGAACCTGAAAAACCGTGTGTCGAACTATGCCCGTGGCGTCGGTCACAACAACCGCATCGCCCTGATGATCTCGCTCACGGCGCACATGGAGTTCGTGACCACGGCGAGCGAGGCCGAGGCGCTGCTGCTCGAGTCAAACCTGATCAAGAAGCTGAAGCCGCGCTTCAACGTCATCCTGCGCGACGACAAGAGCTTCCCCTACATCCTCATCGCCAAGGACCATCCCGTGCCGCAACTGGCGAAGCACCGGGGTGCGCGCAACCGCAAGGGCAGCTATTTCGGCCCCTTCGCCTCGGCCAATGCGGTGAACCAGGCGATCAACACCCTGCAAAAGGCCTTCCTCATCCGTACCTGTTCGGATGCGACCTACGAGAACCGCACGCGGCCCTGCCTGCTCTACCAGATCAAGCGCTGCTCCGCGCCATGCGTGAACTTCGTCACGCCGGAGGATTACGCCGGACTTGTTGCGCAGGCTGAGACGTTTCTCTCCAGGGGCGGCGGGCCGGTGAAGGCGGAACTTGCGCAGAAGATGGAAGAGGCCTCCAGCCTCCTCGATTTCGAAACTGCCGCGCGCTACCGCGACCGCATCCAGGCCATGAGCTTCGTCACCCAGAGCCAGGGCATCAATCCGCAAGGGGTTGACGAGGCAGACGTCTTCGCCCTCGCCCAGGAAGGCGGGCAGACGTGTGTGCAGGTGTTCTTCTTCCGCTCCGGCCAGAACTGGGGCAACCGGGCCTATTTTCCGCGCACCGACAGATATGCCAGTGAGAGCGAGATTCTCGCCGCCTTCCTCGGCCAGTTTTACGACGACAAGCCGCTGCCGCCGCTCATTCTGCTGTCCCACGACGTTGAGGAGCGCGAACTGCTGGAAGAGGCCTTCTGCACCCACGCCGGACACAAGGTGGAAATTCTCGTGCCCCAGCGCGGCGAGAAGAAAATGTTGGTGGATCACGCCGTCACCAATGCCCGCGAGGCCAATGGCCGGAAGTTGGCGGAGACATCCTCGCAGGCAAAGCTGCTGGCGGGCGTGGCCGCCGCCTTCGGGCTGGAAGCGCCGCCACGCCGCATCGAGGTCTACGACAACTCCCACATCCAGGGTGCGGAAGCCGTGGGCGGCATGATCGTTGCCGGCACGGATGGCTTCATGAAATCGCAATACCGCAAGTTCAACATCAAGCAGCCGGAGGTGGCCGGAGACGATTTCGGCATGATGCGCGAGGTCCTGACGCGCCGCTTCTCCCGCCTGCTGCGCGAGACGGGCGAGGGTGTGGAGGCGCCCGAAAGCGAGACGCCGCTCTGGCCCGATCTGGTGCTGATCGACGGCGGCCAGGGTCAGCTTTCCGCAGCCCGCGCCGTGCTGGAGGAGCTTGGCATCCACAACGTGCCGCTCGCCGGCATCGCCAAGGGGCCGGACCGGGATGCCGGCCGGGAACATTTCTACCAGGAGGGTAAAGCAAGCTTTATGCTCGAGGCCCGCGACCCGGTGCTCTACTACGTGCAACGTCTGCGCGACGAAGCCCACCGTTTTGCCATCGGAACGCACCGCGCCAGGCGCTCCCGCGCCATCGGCATCAATCCGCTGGATGAAATTCCGGGCATTGGTCCCACGCGCAAGAAGGCCTTGCTCCAAGGCTTTGGATCGGCGAAAGCAGTTGGTAAGGCAAATGTGGCTGATTTGGCGGCAGTGGACGGGGTGAGCAGGCAGCTGGCCCAGGCAATCTTCGACCACTTCCATCCGGACTCCAAATAGGGAGGCAGCCCATGAGCGGAGCAGCAATGAACGTGAAGGCAAATCAGGGTCCCGCGGTGTCAAAGGTCTGGAATGTTCCCAATGTCCTGACCTATGGCCGCATCGTGGCCGTGCCCCTGGTGGCAGCCCTGCTTCTGTGGAACGACAGGGCGGAGGCGATCACCGGACTTGGCGTCATGAGCGCCCGCTGGATTGCCCTTGGCATTTACGTCGTCGCCGCCATCACCGATTTCTTCGACGGCTATCTGGCGCGCCGCTGGCAGCAACAATCCTCGCTGGGCCGCATGCTCGATCCCATCGCCGACAAGGTTCTGGTAGCCGTCATCCTGCTCGTCCTCTGCGGCGACCAGATTCTCCGTGGCGGCCATGTCTGGGCCGCGATCATTATCCTGGCCCGCGAAGTGCTCGTTTCGGGCCTGCGGGAATATCTGGGGCAGCTTTCGGTATCCGTCCCCGTCACCCAGATTGCCAAGTGGAAAACCACGGTGCAGCTGGTCGCCATCGGCTTCCTGATCGCCGGTCCCGCCGGAGATGAAATCATCCCCGGCGTCACGGTGGTCGGCATTGCCGGCCTGTGGATCGCGGCGGCCCTCACGCTTTACACCGGTTATGACTATTTCCGTGCCGGTCTGCGGCACGTCGTGGACAACGAATGAAGGTTCTCTATTTTGCCCGTTTCCGGCAACTCGTGGGGCGCGGATCTGACGACGTTTCTCCGCCCGCGGACGTAAAGACGGTGGGCGACCTGCTGGCCTATCTGGTCCGCACCGACAACGGCTGTGCCGCCGCCTTCACCGATGAGAAGATCGTCCGCGCCGCCGTGGACCAGTCGCATGTGAAAATGGACCACCCCATCGCAGGAGCCCATGAAGTGGCCTTCTTCCCGCCGGTGACGGGGGGCTGATGCGCATGGCAGTCGGTTTCGATGCTGCAATATCCTTGCGTCACCCCGGCGTCAGGAGGGGTTCAGATTTTCCGCTGCCGAACGCGTTGAAGGGCTGGATGCGTCCTGTCGTCGGCATGACGCCTGTTCCTGGCGATTGCGCAAACCAGGTTTTCCCATGCGCCTGAACGTCTATCTCCAGCAGGCGGGCGTGGGTTCGCGCCGGGAAGCCGAACGCATGGTCGAGCAGGGCCGCGTGAAGGTGAACGGCAAGGTCGCAGTCCCCACAGTTCCAGTGGAAGAGGGTGACCGCGTGGAACTGGACGGCAAGGTGCTGTCGCCCGCCACCCGTGGACTGCCGCGTCTGTTCCTGCTCTACAAGCCGCTGGACGTGCTTGTGACCGCCTTCGACAAGGAAGGTCGCCCGACAATCTACGATCTTCCTGCCCTCAAGCCGCCGTCCTGGGACAAGTCCAAGCCCCGGGTCATCTACGTGGGCCGCCTCGACGTGAACTCCGAGGGCCTTCTGGTGCTTTCCTCCGATGGACCGCTGGCGCAGACCATGATGTCGCCTGCCACCGCCTTGCCGCGTGTCTACCGTGTGCGCGTCCACGGCCGGCTCACCGAGCGGCAGGTGGAATTGTTCCGCCGCGGCGTCACCGTGGAAGGCGAACGCTACCGCAGCGTCGATGTCACCGAGGAAACCGGCCACACCGGCCGCACCAACACCTGGTACCGGGTGGTCCTGACCGAAGGCAAGAACCGCGAAATCCGCCGCCTCTTCGAGCATTTCAATTGCGTGGTGAACCGCCTCATCCGCGTGCAGTACGGCCCCTTCCATCTGGGCAAGCTGGAGCGCGGGCAAATCACCGAAGTGCCGGGTACGGAAGTGAAGCGCTTCATGAAGGAACTGGCCGCAGCCCCGGTGAGGATCAAGGCGTGAAGGACTTCTTCTTCCGCCACCAGCCGCCGATGCATGTGCAGTCCGCGCTGCTGGCGGGGGCAGGTGCATCCGTTGCGCTTCTGGCCTTGGGCGCGCTTGGCCTGTGGACCGGCGGCCTGTGGCTGATGGCCCCGTTCGGCGCGTCCTCTGTTCTCCTGTTTGCAGCCCCCACCGCCGTGCTGTCGCAGCCTGCGAACGTTGTCGGCGGACATGTGGTGGCAGCCTTGATTTCATTGGTGCTCGTCGCCCTCGCGCCCGGTCACATGTGGCTGGCCGCAGCCGCAGCGGGTCTGACGATCTCCGCCATGGTGCTGTTCCGCATCGTCCATCCGCCCGCCGGTGCCACGGCTCTGGTGGCTTATCTCACCCATGCGCCGTGGACGTTCTTCTTCGTGCCGGTGCTTGCCGGAAGCGTGCTGATCGTGGCCATCGCCTGGGCCTGGCACCGCATGGTCGGCGGAAACTATCCGCTTGCCGCGCCGCCATAGTGCGTGACGGCGGCCCGCCCGGCCGGCGACAGCCCATAAGTTCCCCGCTCCACCTTTTCAAACCAGCCATAGACATTGTCGCGAAAGATGCCGGCAGCGCGATCAACCGCTGTCGCCGCCTTTACGTCGCGGATGCGCGCCGGTCCCTGCACCGCGAGATGGCCTGCGCAGCGCAAGGCGTCCTGACGGTATGCCGTCATCAGCGGCTTCCGCGTGCTGCCGCCTGTATTGGGATCGCCACTGCGAGCGTTAAACTCCTTGAGCAACAGGCCCCGCTTCTTGCTGTTGGCGCGCGGCGCGTAGGGAACCGGATCAGCCAGGACCTCCAGCGATCCCGCTGATGTGACCACGATGAGTCCCACGCCCAGCCGCCGGCACAACTTCAGCGCTGAAACACCGATGCCCCGCTTCGGCCGCGCCACGGCAATGTAGACATGATCAGAAACCGTGAGGCGCTCCATCGCCTGGTACAGAAGCTTCAGGGTCAGCGCCGCCTTCAGTTCCACGATGACAGGTCCCTCATCACCGCGCACCGCCATCACATCGCAGCCCCGCACCTCCGCCTTCACCACATAACCCTGCGCCTCCAGGTGACGCTTCACGGGAAGATAAAGATCAGTCTCGGCCATGCCGGCTATGTTAGGCGATTCGCGTGAGGGCTTCCTCACAGTCCCCGCTTGTAGGGCAGCACCACGACGCGGGTGCCGACTTTGACGCGATTGTAGAGGTCGATGACCGAGGTGTTCAGCATGCGGAAACAGCCGGACGTGGTGGCCTGTCCGATGGTGTAGGGGGCGGGCGTGCCGTGGATGCGGTATTGCTTGTCCACGCCGCCCTCATTCAGGAGATAGAGCGCGCGCGCCCCCAGCGGATTGTCGAGACCGCCCGGCATGCCGTCCTTCCATTGGTCGTAGTGCTCGTGCTTGGACATCATCTCTTCGGTGGGCGTCCATTTCGGCCACTTGGCCATGCGCGCGACGGTAGCGTTGCCGCTCCAGCGCGTGGCGCTGCTGCCCACGCCGATACCGTAGCGGATCGCCTTTCCGCCGGGTAGCACGTAGAACAGGAAGCGCTTGCGCATGTCCACCACGATTGTGCCCGGTGGCTCGTCAGTCTTGAACTTCACGTCCTGCTGGCGGAATTTGAATTCCACCTTTTGCTCTTCATACACCGGAATGTGGAACGGCTCGGCCGCGCGCGTGGGCGCGGTCACAAGGCCGGAGATGGCGGACAACAGGAGGGAGCGTCGGTTCAAATGCATGACGGCGGAGATTATCCATCCCCGCCGTTGCAATCAATTCACAAGGTTGAAAGGCGTCAGCCGCGAACGCTGTTGCTATAGACGTCCATCATCGTCCGGCTGATATTGCCCGGCTTGAACGTGTAGGGACCGATCTCGGCAACCGGAGTGACTTCCGCTGCGGAACCCACGATGAAGCACTCGTTGAAGGTTTTCAGCTCCTCCGGCATGATGCGGCGCTCGATCACCTCGATGCCCTGGTCCTTCGCCAGCGCAATCACCGACTGGCGCGTGATGCCGTTGAGGAAGCAATCGGCGATGGGCGTGTGCAGCGCGCCATCGCGGGTGAAGAAGATGTTGGCGCCGGTGCATTCCGCCACGCGGCCCTGCCAGTCCAGCATCATGGCGTCGGCATAACCTTTCTTCTCCGCCTTGTGCTTGGAGATGGTGCAGATCATGTAAAGACCGGCCGCCTTCGCATGCACGGGCGCACACTTGGGATCGGGGCGCGCATAGTCGGCGATGTCGAGGCGGATGCCCTTCATCTTGGTCTCGGGATCGAACATGGAGGGCCACGCCCACGTCGCGATGGCCACGTGGATCTTGTTGTTCTGGGCCGACACCGCCATCATCTCGGAACCGCGGAAGGCAACAGGCCGCACGTATTGGTCGCCGCCACCGCTCTTGGCCACCACTTCATCCTTGGCCTTGTTGATCTCGTCGTTGCTGAAGGGCAGGTCGAAATCGAGGATGTTCGCCGATTTGCGGAAGCGCTCTGTGTGCTCCTTCGACTTGAAGATCTTGCCGTTGTAGGCGCGCTCGCCCTCGAACACGGAAGAACCGTAGTGCAGGCCATGGGTCAGCACGTGAACCTTCGCCTCGCGCCAGGGGATGATCTTGCCATTGAACCAGATCACGCCGTCGCGGTCGTCGAATGGGATAAGTGCCATGGCCTTGGTCTCCAAAGATTTTGCGTTGCAGCAAGCACATGCCATAGTGCGGGAAATGACTCGCATTCGGGCCGTGTTGCTCGGATTTCGGGCAGACGTTATCAGATATGGAAAATATGTCAATATGGCTGACATAATATCAGACGCACCCCTGCCGGAGGAGGATGCGGTTGCCCTGGTGGAACTCCTGTTTTTCGCCTACCGCGATTTCGTCGCCGACCCGGACTCGATCCTGGACGGGTTGGGATTTGGCCGGGCACACCATCGCGTGCTGCATTTTGTAGGCCGCGATCCGGGCATGACCGTGGCGCAATTGCTCGACATCCTGCGCATCACCAAGCAATCGCTCAGCCGCGTCCTGAAGGACCTGATCGAGAAGGGATATGTCTATCAGAAGGCCGGTGAGGAAGACCGCCGCCAGCGCCTTCTGTATCTCACGGAAAAGGGCGAGGCCCTGTGGCGCGAACTCGCGGCACCGCAGATGCGCCGCTTCCGCCGTGCACTCACCGGACTGGAGGAGAGCGGCCCCGAACATTATCGCGCCCTGCTGCTGCAACTGATCAATCCCGAGAACCGCGAGGCCGCTGAAGCCTGGATCAGCAGGCCGCGCTCCAAGTCGCAATAGGCCTCCCGTGACGGACGCTGCCCACATACTCGTCGTCGATGACGACCGCCGCATCCGCGCGCTGCTGGAGACTTATCTGGCGACAAACGGCTTTCGCGTCACTGCCGCGGCCAATGCCGCCGAAGCGCGCGAGCGCATGCGGGGCATGATCTTCGATCTCATCATTCTTGATGTGATGATGCCGGGCGAAACCGGCGTGAGCTTCGCTGAAAGCCTGCGCGCGGGGCGGCAGCACCTCCCGATCCTCATGCTCTCCGCCCGCGCCGACAGCGCTGATCGTATCAGGGGCCTCGCTGCCGGCAGCGACGACTATCTGACGAAGCCGTTCGAACCGGAGGAACTGCTGCTGCGCGTGCGCGGCCTCCTGCGCCGCTCTGGCACCGCCGCGCCCGCCATCAGGGAGGCGCAATTCGGCGATTGCATCTTCGACATGGTGAAGGGCGAGTTGTGGCGGACAGGGGAGGTTGTGCACCTCACGGGGCGCGAGAAGGACTTGCTGCGCCATCTCGTGCAAGGCGGCGGCAGACCCGTCTCCCGCATGTCGCTCAGGGCAGAAGGGCAGGACGATGCCGCCCGCGCCGTCGATGTGCAGATCAACCGGCTGCGCCAGAAGATTGAAAAAGACCCAGCCAATCCGGCGCTGCTGCAAACCGTGCGCGGCGAAGGATACGTGCTCTATGTGGAAAGCGTGGAATAAATGCCCCATACGCCAGGACCAATGAACAGCTTCAATCGCTTCCTCGAACGCCATCTGCCGGGCGGCCTGTACCAGCGCGCCCTGATCATTCTCATTGCACCTGTGGTGCTGCTGCAGACCCTCATGGCGGTGATCATCCTCGACCGTCACTGGGACAATGTGACGAAAGCCTTGGGCCGCTCGCTCTCCATGGAGATCGGCATGCTGGTCGATGATTTCCAGCGCTCCGGCAAATCCGCGGAAGCAATTGCCGCAATCGAGGAACGGGCCCGCGAGCGCCTGCGCCTCGACATGGATGTCATACACAATGCCGATCTGCCGCCGCCGGTGGAACCGCCGTTCTATGCGCTGTTCGAACGCAAGATGCAGAAATACCTGACCCGCGACACAGGCCGCGCCTTCTGGGTGAACAGTCAGGGCGGCCAGGTGGAAGTGCAGGTGGAAGTGGACAAGGGCACGATCTTCCGCATCCGCACCGAAACGGAACGGGCCCAGGCCAGCGGAACCGGCGCATTGCTGGCCCTCATGCTGGCATCGTCAGGCGTGCTCCTCGGCATTGCCATGGTGTTCCTGCGCAAGCAGGTGATGCCGATCCTCGAACTGGCCGATGCCGCCAAGAATTTCGGCATGGGGCGTGCGACGCCGGCCTATCATCCCCGTGGTGCCGACGAAATCCGTGAGGCGGGCAACGCCTTCCTCGACATGCGCCGCCGCATCGCCCGTCACGTCGAGCAGCGCACCGACATGCTGGCAGGTGTCTCCCACGACCTCCGCACAATCCTCACCCGCTTCAAGCTGGAACTCGCCGTGCTGGGCGACAACCCCAAGGTCCACCCACTGAAGGAGGACGTGGATGAAATGCAGCACATGCTGGAAGACTACATGGCCTTCGTGAAAGGCGATGGCGGCGAGCAGGCGAGTGACGTCAACGTGCCCGATGCAATTCGCCTCAGCGTCGAGAACGTGGAGCGCGACCGCCCGGATTCGGATTCAACAGTGCTGGTGAAGTCGCTCCCGGAAGCGACGGTGCGCCTGAAGGCCAATGCCTTCCGCCGGCTCATCGCCAATCTCCTCAGCAACGCCGTGCGTTACGGCCATCAAGTGCAGATTTCAGGCGAAGTGAAGGATCACCGGCTGTGGATCTATGTCGATGACAACGGCCCCGGCATTCCCGTGAGCCAGCGCGAAGAAGCCTTCCGGCCCTTCGTCCGCCTCGACAATGCGCGCAATCTCGATGAAACCGGAACAGGCCTTGGCCTTGCCATCGCGCAGGACATCGCCCACGCTCACGGCGGAGAGATCATCTTGGAGGATGGCCCGCTGGGCGGCCTTCGTGCCGTGGTGCGGCTGCCCGTTTAGAACAGCTTGCCGCCGTTCGGCACGTCCTGGTCCGGGCCCACCAGCACCACGCCACCGTCGGGGTCCGGGAAACCGAGTGTCAGCACTTCAGAGATGAACGGGCCGATCTGCCGCGGTGGGAAATTCACAACGGCGGCCACCTGACGGCCAAGCAGCGTCTCGATCACGTAATGCTTGGTGATCTGCGCCGAGGAGCGCTTCACGCCAATCTCCGGCCCGAAGTCGATCCGCAACTTGAACGCCGGTTTCCGCGCCTCCGGAAAAGCCTCGACACCGATGATCGTGCCGACACGGATGTCGATCTTCTCGAAATCAGAAAATGCAATGGTCATCAGCTTGCCAACTCGCGTGATCGCCGCGCCGCAGCCTTCACGGCCTCGATCATCAGCGGCTTCATTCCGTTGTCGGCCATCAGCACGTGCAGGGCCTCGTAGGTCGTGCCCTTGGGCGAGGTCACGTTTTGCCGCAGCGTCGCTGCATCGATGCCGGACGAGCGCATCAGTTCGCCCGAACCCGACACCGTGGCGCGCGCCAGCTTCACCGCCACATCAGGCGGCAGGCCGGCGGCTTCGGCGGCGGCGGCAAGGCACTCCGTCAGATAGAACACGTAAGCAGGCCCGGAGCCCGACACGGCCGTGGCCGCATCGATCAGGGCCTCGTCCTCCACGCGCACAACTTCGCCGATGGACGACAGCAGCTGTTCCGCCAGGTCCATCTGTTGCGCGGTCACATTGCGGTTGGACGCCATGGCCGTGATGCCGCGGCCCACGGCAGCAGGCGTGTTGGGTATGGTGCGGATCACCGCGGCGTCAGCCCCGAAGTGCCGTTCGAAAGAGGCGATCGTCTTGCCTGCTGCAATTGAAAGGATGAGGGGCTTCGCGGCACCCAGCCCGTGCAGCGGCGTCAACACCTCGTCCATCACCTGCGGCTTGACCGCGGCGAGCAACACTTCGGCATTGCTGATGCTGGAAATGGGCGGATTGTGACGGATGCCGCGCGCCTGCAACAGGTTCGCCACTTCAGCCGGGGGCGAAGGGTCCAGCGCCACGACCTGCTTCGGATCGACGCCCGCCTTCAGCCAGCCTTCCAGCATGGCACCGCCCATTTTGCCGGCGCCAATCAGCACCAGCGTTCCCTTGAGTGATATGGTCATGCCTCACCGTGCGTTTCGAGAAGTGCGCTGTCAAGCGCCTGCGCGGCTGTATGCCCGGCCCAGATCACGAACTGCACGGCGGGATAATAGCGCTGGCAGCAATCGACGGCGAGGCGGATCAGCTCTTCGCACTGCGCGTCGTTCGCCTCGGCACCGCCCGCCAACAACAGGCTATTGCGGAAGACGACCGAAGCGTCCTTCTCCCAGAACTCGAAGTGACCATGCACGAGTTGCGTGTTCATGGAGGCGACGAGGCGCGCCATTTCCTCACGGCGCTTCTCCGGCACCTTCAGTTCGAAGACGCAAGCCACCAGCAGGGACTCAAGATCGTCACGCCATGACAGCGACAGCGACAGCGCGCACCATCCGCCCTCCACGGCCATGAGCAGTTCATCATTGCTCGGGCGGTCAAGCGTCCAGTCGCGGCGCTCGGCAAGCCGCTCCACCCGGTCGAGCGGGTTTGAATGTATCGGGTCGAGTGTTGCCGCAAGGCCCATCAAAATCCTCCGCCAACGGAAGAATCAGAAGCCGTTGGCTGGAGGCAACATGATGTGATGGATGAGTCGCGACAAGAACGCCGCCGATTCCTCCACATCTATTTCTGACGATGATTGATCAGTTGGATTCCGTCTTGCCGAGCCTCGACTCGAGCGCGGCGATTCGCTGGGCCAGCGAGTCGTTCTCGGTGCGCGCCTTCTCGGCCATTTCCTTGACGACCTCGAATTCCTCGCGCTTCACCACGTTGAGGTTGTTGAGCACCCGCTCCACCTGGCTCTGCACAAGTGTATCCACCTCCTTGCGCACGCCCTGGGCGGCGGAGGCCGCATTGCCCATCAGCTTGGCGAGTTCATCGAAGAACTTGGAATTGGTCGTGACCATGGGCGGAAGCTCCTGTGTTGGCGCAACACCTAGGCATTCTACCCATGTGATTCAAGTGCGTGCAGGCCGCACCCCACAGGCTTGGCGAAGCGGGGATTCGCGCATAAGAGCAGGGCATGCTTGCCGTCATCACCCATCCCGGAATTGACCCCGTGGCCCTCCACCTCGGCCCGCTCGCCATCCACTGGTATGCGCTGGCCTATGTGGCAGGTCTCCTGTTCGCCGTCTGGTACATGAAATACCTGTCACGCCAGCCCCGCCTGTGGGGTGCGAACCCGCCCACGCTGACGGCACAGGAGGCGGACGACTTCTTCATCTTCGCGCTGCTCGGCGTCGTCCTCGGTGGCCGGTTGGGCTATGTACTGTTCTACAAGCCGCTCTTCTATCTCCAGCACCCGCTCGACATCTTCAAGACTTGGGATGGCGGCATGTCCTTCCATGGCGGCTTCCTAGGCGTTGTGATCGCCTGCCTGATCTATGGCCGCATGACCGGCAAGACGCTGGACCGCATGCTGGACCTGGGGGCGGCATCGGTTCCCGTGGGCCTGGGCCTCGGACGGCTCGCCAACTTCATCAATGCCGAACTCTGGGGCCGCCCCAGCGACATGCCCTGGGCCGTCATCTTCCCCGGCGAGACCTTCGCCCGCCATCCCAGCCAACTTTATGAAGCCCTTCTGGAAGGTGTCTTGCTGTTCCTCGCAGTGCGCATCGCCACGCACCACTACGGCGCACTCAAGCATCCGGGCTGCGCCTCCGGAATCTTTGCGCTGGGCTATGCCCTGTCGCGCATCATCGTTGAATTCTTCCGCGAACCCGATGCCCACATCGGCTACATCGGCGGCATCTTCACCATGGGAATGATCCTTTCGCTGCCGCTCGCCGCCGTCGGCGTCTGGCTCCTCATCCGCTCGCGGCACACGGGATGACCGCGCTGGCCGAGATTATCCGCGGCATGATCCGTGATGATGGTCCCATGACCCTGGACCGTTACATGGCGCTGTGCCTCGGCCATCCCGAACACGGCTACTACATCACCCGCGATCCCTTCGGCAACGCGGGAGACTTCACCACCGCGCCTGAAATCTCGCAGGTCTTTGGCGAGCTGGTCGGCGTCTGGGTGGCGCAGGCCTGGCAGGCGATGGGCAGTCCCCGCCATTGGGCGCTGGTGGAGTTGGGCCCGGGCCGCGGCACCCTGATGGCCGACATGCTGCGCGTGCTGGCCAAGGTGGAACATGCCGCAAAAGCGGTCGAGATCCATTTCGTTGAAACGAGCCCGGCCTTGCGCGCGGCACAGGCGGCCCGCGTGCCGCAGGCGACATGGCATCACACGATCTCCTCCTTGCCCTCGCGGCCCACCATCATCATCGCCAACGAGTTCTTCGATGCGCTGCCCATCCGCCAGTTCGAGCGCCGCAACGGTCAGGTCTTCGAGCGCGTGATCGGATTGGAGGGCAACGCCCTCAGCATGGGTCTCGTGCCCTCGCCGGTGCCGGTGCGGATGCGGGGCGAAGGGGTGATCGAGGACTCATCCCTCCGTGATGCCCTCGCCACCCAGATGGCGGACCATCTCGCGTCGGTCACAGGTGCAGCCCTCGTGATCGACTACGGACACATCCGCACATTCTTGGGGGACACCTTGCAGGCGCTGCGCAAGCACAAGTCCGTGCCGATCACCGAAAGCCCCGGAGAGGCCGACATCACTTCGCATGTCGATTTCGAATCCCTCGGCCGCGCCTGCGCCGCTGCGGGCCTGCGGGTCACGGGCCTCATGCCACAGGGCGACTTCCTCAATGCAATGGGACTGGAGGCCCGTACCGACGTTCTCTCCCGCACGGTTGAGGGCGACACGCGTGCGCAACTCATCGCGGCATCGGAACGGCTTGCACATCCCGGCCAGATGGGCCACCTTTTCAAGGTGATGGCGGTCACATCCGCGGGGGTGCCCCCGCCTTATCCATTTGGTGAGCAATGATTGAAAGCGAGGCCCTCCGCAAACCCGGCATCGTGCATGGGTTCTTCACCCGTGGCGGCGGCCACTCCACCGGTATATTTGCGTCCCTCAATTCGGGCTGGGGCTCGGGTGACGATCCCGATCTCGTGCGCAAGAACCGCGAGACCGTGGCCCGCACGCTCGGCCTCTTTGCCTCCAACGTCGTCACCGCCCATCAGGTGCACAGCGCGGACGCGATTGAGGTTGTGTCGCCCTGGACCGTGGAAGACCGGCCCAAAGTCGATGGACTCGTGAGCAAGACGAAAGGCATCGGCCTCGGCGTCCTCACGGCGGATTGCGGTCCGGTGCTGTTCGCCGACGCGGAGGCGGGGGTCGTCGGCGCCTGCCACGCCGGCTGGAAAGGCGCGCTGACGGGCGTGACGGAAGCAACCCTCGTTGCCATGGAAAAACTCGGCGCCGTCCGCGCCCGCACCTCCGCCGTGCTGGGACCGACGATCGGCGGCGAGGCCTACGAAGTGGGGCCCGACTTTCCCAAGCCCTTCCTGGAGCAGGATAAAGAGCACGCCCGATACTTCAGGCCAAGCCTGAAGGACGGCCACCACATGTTTGATCTGCCACGCTATTTGGTGGATCGCCTGAAGCGGGAAGGGGTCGGCACCGTGTCCAGCCTCGGCCTCGATACCTATTCCGACGAAGCCCGTTTCTACAGTTACCGCCGCGCCACGCACCGCGGCGAACAGGACTATGGCCGCCTGATTTCGGTCATTGCAGTGGTGTGACCGATGGCGATCCATTTTACCCGTGACGAATTCAAGGCCCGCATGGAAAAGGCAACCGCCGCCATGGCGGCGCGCGGCCTCGATGGCATGCTGCTCTTCCAGCAGGAGAGCATGTACTGGCTGACCGGCTACGACACCTTCGGCTTCTGCTTCTTCCAGTGCCTCTATGTGGGTGCTGATGGAAAGATGGCTTTGCTCACCCGCTCCGCCGATCTGCGGCAGGCCCAGCACACCTCCATCATCGACGACATCCGCATTTGGACCGATGCCGCGGGCGCACAGCCCGCCGGGCAACTGAAGGACATGCTGGAAAGCCTCGGCTGCCGCGGCCACACGCTTGGCATCGAAACCAAGTCCTATGGCCTCACCCACTTCAACGGCAAGGCGGTGGATACAGCGCTTGACGGCTTCTGCATTCTCAAGGAAGCAACCGACCTCTTCGACCGCCTGCGCCTCGTGAAGTCGCCTGCCGAACTGAAATACGTGCGCAAGGCCGGCGAACTGGGCGACGCAGCACTCAAGGCCGCCATCCGCAAGACCAAGGCCGGCGCGGATGAAGGCGATATCCTCGCCGCACAGCAGGCTGCCATCTTCGCAGGCGGCGGTGACTATCCCGCCAACGAATTCATCATCGGCTCGGGACGCGACGCGCTTCTCTGCCGCTACAAGGCGGGCCGCCGCAAACTGGGCAAGCGCGATCAGCTCACGCTGGAGTGGGCAGGGGTCTACCGCCACTATCACGCCGCCTTCATGCGCACGCTCATCATCGGCAAGGCCACGAAGCATCACGAGGCCATGGACACCGCCTGCCAGGCCGCGCTTGCGGCAGTGGAAGAGAAATTGCGCCCCGGCAACACGGCGGGCGATGTCTTCGCCGCCCATGCCCGCGTCATGGACGAGCACGGCATGAAGGATCACCGCCTCAATGCCTGCGGCTATTCGCTCGGCGCCAAATTCACGCCAAGCTGGATGGATAGCCCCATGTTCTACACTGGCAATGATGCCGAACTGGGAGCAGGCATGGTCTTCTTCGCCCACATGATCCTGATGGATTCGAAATCGGCCAACGCCTATTGCCTCGGCCGCACCTACATACTCACCAAAGGCAAGCCTGAACCGGTATCGACATTTCCGTTGGGGATGATCGAGAGGTGAAAGGCCGCGCGGCCATAGCGCTTGCGCTGCTGCTGGCGGGTTGCACCGCCTCTGACCAGCTGTTGCTGCAGCAGGACTTCAAGCGCATGGCCGACTTGCCGAACCAATTGGGCAAGCCCCGAACGGGCACGCCGGAAACGCCACCCGCCACGACAGCGGCCGTCGACCCCGCACCAACACCAACACCAACACCAGAACCCGCACCTCCACCTGACATGGCGAACCCGGCGGCCGTCACCGACGCACCACCGCCATCACCGCCGCAGGCACAGTCCGCACCGGCGCAAGGGATCGCCGTCGCTGAAACGGCGCGCAAGAAGCCGACGCTGTTCGATGCCCTGGGCGTGAAGAAACAGGCAGCGCCAGTGGAACCGCCCGGCGCCTACGACCAGATTCAGGATCCCATCGTGGTTGAGAACCCGCTGGCCCGCCCGCCCTGGGAAGTGTTCATGGAGGCAGGCCCCAACGCCCACAGGGAACTCGACCTCGAGACGCTTTATGGCCCCGGCCACATCCCGGCGGACATGCAGGCAAAGGAGGATGCCGAGCAGGCGGAGAAGGCGGCGCAGCAGACCATCGCGGAACGGCAACTGGCCGCCCAGCAGGCCGGAGAACAGCTGGCCGAACCACCGCCGGACGAGCCTGTGCCAGAGGAGGCCGCACCCACACCCGCCAAGCCGGAGAAGACCACCCAACCCGAGACCTCCGGCGTCGCCATCAATGCCGTGGCCGTGCCTGTGGTGAAGGGGGCCAAGGGCAAGGGCAACGGCGAACTGACGCGCGCCATGCGCAACGCCCTCACGCAAGCAGGCTGGCCCGTGCTGGAGGGCGCCCGCAAGGATGCGCTGACCGTTCAAGGCCGCGTCACCCTCGGAACGCCCCACGGCGCCACGCAAAGCGTGAAGATCGTCTGGGACGTGCTCACCCCCGATGGCAAGAGCCTCGGCAACCTGAAACAAGACAACGCCATCCCCGCCGGCTCACTCGATCAAAGCTGGGGCGAGAACGCGCAGTACGCAGCCGATGCCGCGGCGGAGGGGATATTCAAGCTGATCCAGAAGTATCGGTGAGGCCTGATCCATGGAAGCCGTGTCACAGCGATTTGGCAGTGTCGGTGTAACAAGGGATGGGACTTGGCAGCGGAGGGGATGAAGGTGAATCAGGAAAAGGTCACCGTAAAGGCGGGAAGGGGAGCGCAGATTCCTGTTCATGCCGGTGATATGGTTACTATCATCAATGTGAGCGGCACGCAGGTCGTCGATTTCTGGTGCTTTCCCAAATCATCACCGCAGCAATACCTGTCTCTTGAGCATTGCAGAGAGGTGCTGGGCAAAATCTACTTTGCACCCGGCGACGTACTGGTTTCAGATCGCTACGAGGCGGTCTTTGATTACGTCGAAGATACGGCTGGCGGCTTGCACGATACGCTGATTGCCCCCTGTAACCCGGAAATGTATCGCCGGTTCGGCCGCCCCGAGAGCAGTCCGAGCTGCACCGGCAATTTCTGGGCCGCCATAGCCGAAGCAGGGATAGTCTTTCCCTTTGTGCCGTCTCCGTGGAATCTGTTCATGCGTGCAGCAGTGAGTCCTGACGGTACCATCATCTACGCGCGCCCGCCGTTCAAACCGGATGGCCGGGTGGTACTGAAGATGCGTGTCGATGCCACTATTGTCGTGTCCGCGTGTCCGGATGATTGCTATCCCACCAACGGTGGCGACGGCAGCCCCCAGGATTTCGTGGTCCAGGTTGCAGCCATGGCTGCAACCGGCTGATTTACCAGATGCTCGGCATCGAAATGGAGAAGATCAAGTAGGTCCCGTGCAGCGGCACGTCATCGCAACGAGGGTGACGCACTTCTCACCTCTCCATCAGCGCGAACACGCCCCAGCCCAGGTAGTCCCGGCTGTAGCGCACGTAGTTTTCCGGCGCCGTCGTCAGTTTGGCGCGCACCTCATTGGCAAAATCGTCACAACAAGGCGCGGCGTCTCCGGTGTTCCAATCAAGACGGGGCGGCGCATGTCTGCGGCCGCCCCGTGGGTTCAGTGAGTCGTGTCCGGCTTACTGCGGAATGGCGGCGTAGGCGCCGTTGCTCCAGCGGTTGATGTCGTACTTGGCATCCTTCAGGTCACCCTTGGCGTCGAAGGTGACGGGGCCGACGACCGTGCTGATGGCCGTGCCATCCTTCAGCACTTCGGCGACCTTGGCCGGATCATCCGAGCCTGCCTTTTCGATGCCCTGCGCGAAGGCCTGGATCACGGCATAGGAGAACAGCGTGAAGCCATCCGGCTTGAAGCCGCCGGCCACGATCTTGGCCACGGCGTCCTTCGCCTCGGGGCGGGCCTGCGGGTCGGACGGGAAGGCAAACAGCGTGCCCTCGGCCGCAGGGCCGGCAACCTGCCAGAACTCGTTCGTTGCAATGGAGTCCGGCATGATCAGTTGCAGCTTCACGCCCTGTTCCGCCGCCTGGCGCAGGAGGAGGCCGGCTTCCGGATGATAGCCGCCGAAATACAGAACATCGGCCTTGGCTTCCTTCAGCTTGGTGACAACGGCGTTGTAGTCCTTCTCACCAGCGTTGATCGCCTCGTTGAAAACTTCGGTCATGCCGTTGGCGTTCATCGATGCCTTCACCGCGTCGGCAACGCCCTTGCCGTAGGCGGTCTTGTCGTTCAGCAGCGCCACGTTCTTGCCGGCATAGGTCTTGGCGATCCACGGACCGATGAAGGCGCCCTGTGCGTCGTCACGGGTGTAGAGGCGCATGATGGTGCTCCAGCCCTTTTCCGCCGCCGCATCGGTCATCACCGGGTTGGAGGACGCGGGGCTCATCATCATCACGCCGTTGTCGGCATAGACTTCCGAAGCGGGAATGGAAGAACCGGAACAGGCGTGGCCATCCACGAAACGGACGCCCGAGGCAATGATGCGGTTGGCAACCGACACGGCCTGCTTGGGATCGCACTGGTCGTCCTCGAACTGCAGCTTGACCTGACGGCCGAGCACGCCACCCTTGGCGTTGATGGCATCGGCGGCGGCCTGCGCGCCCTGCTTGAACTGGTCACCGATCGAGGCCAGCGGCCCGGTGAGCGGACCCGCCACCGCAAAGGTAATGTCTTCGGCCCGTGCGGCCGTTGCCATCAGGAGGCCCATGGCCACACCGAGGAGTAAACTGCGTTTCATCTTTCTGCTCCATGTCAAATGCCGCAATGCTGCGGCAGGCGCTCCAGGGGGAACGCCAGTCTTCCGTCCGTTTCACCTGTCCGTCGGGAGGCTGGGAAGCGTGATCTGCCGGGCCCGGTCAAACGCCGGCGGAGAAACGCGAGGGAATCTGCGGATCGTATCCAATCACAGGCACGTGCGGCCCGCAATCAATCGGGCCTGTGCCATGCGGCGACATGATGTAGCACGGCGGGGCTTGCGTTAATCCTCGACGTAGAAGGGTTCCACCTTGCCCGAAACCCGCACCGTCATGGGGTTGCCGTAGCGATCCTTGGTCTTGCCGCCCGTGGGAATGCGCACCCAGCCCTCGGACACGCAATATTCCTCGACATTGGTCTTCACCGCCCCGTTGAAGCGGATGCCGATGGCATGCTCCAGCACCGCCTTGTTGAAATGCGGGCTGCGCGGGTCGGTGCTCAGATGGTCGGGCAGGGCAGGTTTGGGGGTTGGGGAGGTATCAGACACGCGGGAATCCTTCTCGATTTCCCGCCTTGTAGGCGAAAGGCGCGATGACGCAAAGAACCCTCTCTTTCAACATCCCGCGAAGGCAGAAGCGGCTTGACGGTTTGCGGTATCGGAATATCCTGACGGCGAGGGGCTCAGTTCATTCTGGAGTGAGTCATGAATCCCCATCGTGCTTTGTTGATTGCCGCAGCCGCTGCGGTGAGTGGCCTGCTGTTTCTGCCCATTGCGGACCCGGCTGGTGCCGCAACGTCCCGCAAGTGCCTCAACCTTTCTCCCGCCAAGAAGACCGCATGCCTGAAGGCCCTGAAGAAGCCGCCTGTCCAGGTCCATGAGAGCAGTGGCGAAGGTGGCGGAGGCCGCGGCGGCGGGATGGCGACATCTGACATGCGCCTGAAGATCCATCTCCATCGTGCCGGCACGACGGTTTATGGCCTTCCCCTCTACACCTTTCAGTATACTTTCCGGCCCGGAACCTTTGAAGGTGTGCTGGCGCAGGATGTCCTGAAAGTGAAGCCGGAGGCGGTGTCGGTGGGGTCGGATGGATATTACCGCGTAAACTACGGGCTGCTCGGCATCAGGATGATCCGGCTGGATTAGCCAAGGCCCTGGTCCTCAAGCTGAAGCGGTGGCCCAACCGGCGCACGGATTTCCGGCAACGGACACCCGTCGCAGCCCGTTGAGGCGGTGGTCACCAAACTTGTGCACTGCGGCACGGAGGCCCTTTTTTCCCGGCTGTTGCGCGGTTATAGGACCGTCACACAGGGCGCGAGACGGGAACCTCCAGGCATGATGAAGATCATTACCGGCAACAGCAACAAGCCGCTCGCCGAGGCGATCTGTTCCTACCTCCACATGCCCATCACCAAGGCGGTTGTCCGCCGCTTCAACGACATGGAAGTCTTCGTTGAGATCCAGGAGAACGTCCGCGGCCAGGACATGTTCGTGGTGCAGTCCACAAGTTTCCCCGCCAACGATCACCTGATGGAACTGCTGATCATCACCGACGCGCTGCGCCGCGCCTCGGCCAAGCGCATCACCGCCGTGATCCCCTATTTCGGCTACGCCCGGCAGGACCGCAAACCCGGGCCCCGCACGCCGATCTCGGCAAAACTGGTTGCCAACCTCATCACCCATGCGGGCGCTGACCGCGTGCTGACGATGGATTTGCACGCAGGCCAGATCCAGGGCTTCTTCGACATTCCCACGGACAACCTGTTTGCCGGCCCCGTCTTCGTGCGCGACATCAAGCAGCACAATGATGTGGCCAACACCGTCGTCGTCTCGCCGGACGTGGGCGGCGTGGTGCGTGCCCGGGCGCTGGCCAAGCGCCTTGATTGCCCGCTGGCCATCGTCGACAAGCGCCGCGAGCGCGCCGGTGAATCCGAAGTGATGAACATCATCGGCGAGGTGAAGGGCAAGTCCTGCATCCTGATCGATGACATCGTCGACTCGGGCGGCACGCTGTGCAACGCCGCCGAAGCCTTGCTGGAGCAGGGCGCCAAGGATGTCTCTGCCTACATCACCCACGGCGTGCTGTCGGGCGGTGCCGTAGCGCGCATCACTTCTTCGAAGCTGAAGAATCTCGTCATCACCGACTCGATTCAACCCACGGAAGCAGTGCGGGTGGCCCGCAACATCCGCGTGATCTCCATCGCCTCGCTGATTGGTGAAGCCATCGGCCGCACCAGCCGCGAAGAAAGCGTCTCCAGCCTGTTTGAATAAGCGGGCAAATCGCCCTACATAGGCGCGATGCAGCAACCCGCCATCGCCGTCCGCGGCGTTTCCAAGACATATGCCACGGGCCTCACGGCTCTCAAGGCGGTCAACCTCGACATCGAGCCCGGCGAGATTTTCGCGCTGCTTGGCCCCAATGGCGCGGGCAAGACGACGCTCATCAACATCATCTGCGGCATCGTGATGAAATCCGGCGGCACCGTGCTGGTGAATGGTCACGACAACATCACCGATTATCGCGCCGCCCGCAGCCTCATCGGCCTTGTGCCGCAGGAACTGCATCTCAGCATTTTCGAAACGGTGTGGAACACCATCAGCTTTTCCCGCACGCTCTTCGGCAAGCCGCGCAACGATGCCTATCTCGAAAAGGTTTTGCGCCAGCTTTCCCTGTGGGACAAGCGCGACTCCAAGATCATGGCGCTCTCCGGCGGCATGAAGCGCCGCGTGCTGATCGCCAAAGCCCTCGCCAACGAACCGCGCATCCTCTTCCTCGATGAACCCACGGCCGGCGTTGATGTGGAGTTGCGGCAGGACATGTGGCAAGTCGTGCGCGAATTGCGCGACACCGGTGTCACCATCATTCTCACAACGCACTACATCGAGGAGGCGGAAGACCTCGCGGACCGCGTTGGCGTCATCTCCAAGGGTGAACTGATCCTCGTGGAGGAGAAGAAGGTGCTCATGAAGAAGATGGGGCAGAAGCAGCTGATGCTGGACTTGTCCACTCCGCTCACGAAGCTGCCCAAGAAGCTCGCGGACCTTGGCCTGGAACTGCGCCGAGATGGCCATGAGTTGCTTTACAAATACGATATGCGCAGTCCGAAACATTCCATCGCCGAGGTGCTGGCGGCGGTGACGGCCGCCAAGCTCCGGTTCGGCGACCTGCATACGGAACAAAGTTCGCTCGAGGACATCTTCATGGGGCTGGTGCAACGATGAACTGGCGCGGTGTCTGGGCGATCTTTCAATATGAGATGGCGCGCTTCTTCCGCACGCTGGGGCAGAGCCTGATCTCGCCCGTAATCTCCACAGTCCTGTATTTCGTGGTCTTCGGTGCAGCGATCGGTTCGCGCATCCAGAATGTGGATGGCGTGAGCTACGGTGCGTTCATCGTGCCGGGGCTCGTCATGTTGTCGCTGCTCACGCAATCGGTGAGCAACGCCTCCTTTGGCATCTATTTCCCGCGTTTTACCGGAACGATTTATGAGTATCTGTCCGCGCCCATTTCTACCATGGAGATGGTGCTCGGCTTTGTCGGCGCGGCGGCGGCCAAGTCGCTGCTGATCGGCCTCATCATCCTTGTGACCTCGGCCTTCTTCGTGCCGCTGCATATTGCCCATCCGCTTTGGATGGTGGTCTTCCTGCTGCTCACGGCGCTCACTTTCAGCCTGTTCGGATTCCTGATCGGCCTCTGGGCGGATGGCTTTGAAAAGCTCCAGATCATTCCGCTGCTCGTCATCACGCCGCTCACCTTCCTGGGGGGCAGCTTCTATCCCATCAGCATCCTGCCGCCGTTCTGGCATGCCGTATCGCTGTTCAATCCGGTGGTTTATCTCGTCAGTGGCTTCCGCTGGAGCTTCAACGAGGTGTCGGACGTTTCAGTCTGGGTGAGTCTCGCCATGACGCTGGTCTTCATGTCTGTCTGTCTGGGCGCGGTCGCATGGATCTTCCGCACGGGCTACCGGCTGAAGAACTGACCGGGATTGACGCATCACGGCGGTTTCCATGCCGCGCCTGATGGGCTAGACCCCGCGCCACCATGGCGCGACTTCTCATCAACTTGCAGGACATTCACCTCACCTTCGGCGGCAAGCCCGTGCTGGATGGGGTGGACCTCATGCTGGCGGAGGGCGAGCGCATCGCCCTCGTGGGACGGAACGGCACCGGCAAATCCACGCTGCTCAAGATCGCCGCCGGACAGATCGAACAGGATGGCGGAAGCCGCTTCTTCCAGCCCGGCACGACGGTGCGCTATCTCCCGCAGGAACCGGATTTCAGTGGCCACGCCACGGTGCTCGACTATGTGGAAGCGGGTCTCGGTCCCACCGACAACCCCTACCGCGCCCGCCAGGTGTTGAACGATCTCGGCCTTGAGGGCCATGAAGACCCGCAGCGCTTGTCGGGCGGCGAAGCCCGCCGCGCTGCACTCGCCCGCACGCTGGCACCCGATCCCGATGTGTTGTTGCTCGATGAGCCCACCAACCATCTCGATCTCCCCGCCATCGAATGGCTGGAAGACACGCTCCGCAACGCACGCGCCGCGATGATCCTCATCAGCCATGATCGCCGCTTTCTCGAAAACCTCTCCAATAGCGTGATCTGGCTGGACCGGGGTGTCTCTCGCCGGATGGATCGCGGCTTTGCCCATTTCGAACAATGGCGCGACGAGGTGATCGACGCCGAGGAAAAGGAGCAGGCGCGCCTGGCCCAGCGCATTGCCACAGAAGAGCATTGGATGCGCTACGGCGTCACCGCGCGCCGCAAGCGCAACATGCGCCGCGTGGCGCTGCTGGCGAACCTGCGCAAGGAGAGGAAGGAGCACGTGGGCCGCCTCGGCACCGTTACGCTGCAGGCCTCCTCGGGCGACATGTCGGGCAAGTTGGTGGTGGAAGCCGTCAAGATTTCGAAGTCATTCGGCGAGCGCAAGATTGTCCAGAACCTGGACCTCCTGATGTTGCGCGGCGACCGTCTGGCGATTGTCGGACCCAACGGCGCGGGCAAGACCACCTTGATCAAGTTGATCACAGGGGCGCTCGAACCGGATTCGGGGACCATCAAGCGCGGCACCAACCTGCAGATCGTGGCGTTGGACCAGAGCCGCCAGAGCCTCAACCCCACTGACACCCTTGCCGACGTGATCACCGGGGGCAGGGGATCGTCCGTCACCATCAATGGCGAAACCAAGCATGTGATGACTTACATGCAGGACTTCCTTTTCCGCCCCGAACAGGCCCGCACGCCGGTGTCGGTGCTATCCGGCGGCGAGCGGGCGCGGCTGATCCTCGCGCGCGAATTGGCCCGGCCCTCCAATTTCCTCATCCTCGACGAGCCGACAAACGACCTCGACCTGGAAACCCTGGACCTGTTGCAGGAATTGCTGGCGGACTACACCGGCACATTGCTGCTGGTCAGCCACGACCGCGACTTTGTCGATCGCATCGCAACCTCGGTGCTGATGCATGAGGGCGAAGGCAAGTGGGTGGAGTATGCTGGCGGCTATGCTGACATGGTTGCCCAGCGAGGCGAAGGCGTCACTGCCCGCAAGACACGCGAGGCAGCAAAGCCGTCCGCACCCACGCGCGAGGTGCAGCCGGCTTCTGCTCCCACGGCCAAGCGCAAGCTCAGCTTCAAGGAGAAGCACGCGCTGGAAACCCTTCCCGCGCGCATCGCATCGCTTGCGGATGAACTTGTGAAGCTGGAACAGAAATTGGCGGACGCCTCGCTGTTCACCCGTGATCCCAAGGCTTTCGCGGCGGCAACCTCCCGCCATGCAGATGCGGCGGCCGAGAAGGCCGCTTCCGAGGAACAGTGGCTTGAACTGGAACTGTTGCGGGAAGAACTGGAAGGCGCCTGAGGCGCCCGGACGCGGCTCACCTGTCGGCGTAGACCTTTTCGATATAGGGCGTCTTGACCATGCCCGAGCGCAGGCGCCAGGCGCTGTGCGCCAACAGGGTAGTGACAATGATCAGGCCGCCCCAGAGCACGGCGGGGCTTGGCACTTCGCCGAACAGCATCCAGATCCAGATGGGCGTGAGCACGGTTTCCAGAAGAAAGAACATGCTCACGTCGACCGATGGCAGATAACGCGGCCCGTTGGCGATCAGCGTGGACGACAGCGGGATGATGAACAGGCCGTTCAGGACGAGCCACAGCCAGGCCGGTGCGCCAAAACCTGCGGGATGGAAGAGTGTCGACAGGTCGGCATGAAAGAAAACCAGGGCCACGAAAGCAGAGGCGAGACTCCCCAGACCGAGGCTGGTGGCGACATTCTTGCCGCTGCCGCGAATGATGGTGAAGGCAGCCGCCGTGCAGCAGGCGCAGGTGAGGGCCATCAGGTCGCCCACCAACTTGCTGCTGTGAAGACCGTCGCGGATGATGATGAAGACACCCAGGAACGCGAGTAGCGACGACACCCAGGTGAAGGCATGCACCGCCTCACCGAGGAAGATGCGCGAGAAGATGGCCGTCAGAATGGGCACCAGCGCCAGGATGAACACCACGTTGGCGATATCCGTTTCCACCGACGCGCCAATGAAGGCGATGTTGGCGATGGTGTTGGTGAGGATGACGGCAAGCCCCGCGCGTCCGGCAATGAAGGGGCCATTGGGGCCGCGAATGATGCGGACGATGAGCCAGCTGACCGTGATGGAAAAGAACAGCAGAAGCCCACGCCCCGCGACCATCGCCCACTTCTCCGCTCCTGCCAGCCGCAACAGCGGCAGGTCCAGGGTGAACAGCAATCCGCCGATGGTGGTGATCAGAAATCCAAATTTCAGGAGAGACCGTGAAGCGGGTAAGGTCATGATCGACGTGTCACCAAGCTTTCGGTTTGGGAGAATGCTGGCACTCTCCCGTTTGTAGGGGCAGGCAGACGAGCAACTATTTTAAGTAGAGTCGCCTCTCCTCTAGACAACCTTATTTAAAGGATATGTCAAGGGAGCACGCAGAATTTGCCTCTGAATTGAGCAATTCGCCAATAAGGGAAAATATCCCTTTTTCGCGTGCGACCCGCCTGAAACCGCCGAAACTTGCGCTCTCCCAGCAATTCGCTTATAGCCCCGCCCGTTCGCCCGGCGTCGTTCACCCCTGGAGGAAGGCCGGGCCTTTTGTTGTTTGGAGAAGACTTATGTCGAAAATCGTGACGATCAAAGCTGCCGCGCGCAGCAAGGCAGGTAAGGGGGCCTCTCGTTCCGTCCGCCGTACCGGAGACATTCCGGGCGTGGTGTATGGTGACAAGCAGGACCCGCAGCTGATTTCGCTGACCTACAAGGCCGTGCACCCGCACGTCGAAACCGGCCGTTTCCTGTCCACCCTCGTTGACCTGGACATCGATGGCAAGACCATCCGCGCCATTCCGCGCGACGTGCAGTTCGAGCCGGTCAAGGACCGCATCATCCATGTGGACTTCCTGCGTCTCGGCAAGGACGCCCGCATCGTCGTTGAAATTCCGGTTCACTTCAGGAACCAGGAAGCAGCCCCGGGCCTCAAGGCCGGTGGCACGCTCAACATCGTGTCGCACTCGGTCAACCTCTATTGCCCGGCCGACTTCATTCCCGATGACATCATGGTCGACCTGACCGGCATGCAGATCGGCCAGAACATCCACCTTTCGGACATCAAGCTGCCCGACCGCGTGACCTCCGCCGTGCGCGAGAACGTGACCCTCGTCACGCTGTCGTCCAAGGCCAAGGAAGAGGAAGCTCCGGTGGAAGCCATTTCGGCCGAAGTTCCGGCGTCGGCCCAGAAGGCTCCGGTTGCAGCGCCTGGTGCTGCCGCTGCGCCTGCCAAGGGTGCCGCTCCGGCTAAGGGTGCTGCTCCGGCCAAGGGCGCTGCCCCGGCCGCTGCCGCCGCCGCGCCGAAGAAGAAGTAACGCCGGCGAACGCGCCGGGAGGCCCCGATGTTCCTGTTCGCAGGTCTTGGCAATCCCGGTGCGAAATACGCCCACAACCGGCACAACATTGGTTTCATGGCGGTGGACGAGATTGTCCGCCGCCATTCCTTTTCGCCCTGGCGCAAGAAATTCCAGTCCGAGATGTCGGAAGGAACGCTTGCCGGTGAAAAGGTGCTGGTGCTGAAGCCGCAGACCTACATGAACGAGTCCGGCCGCGCCGTGGGCGAAGCTGTGCGTTTCCACAATATTCCCCTGTCGCAGGTCTACGTCTTCTACGACGAGCTTGACCTCGATCCAGGCAAGCTGCGCGTGAAAACAGGCGGCGGTGCTGCGGGCCACAACGGCATCCGCTCGATCTCCGCCCACATCGGCCCGGACTACAAGCGCGTCCGTCTCGGCATCGGCCATCCCGGCGTCAAGGAACTGGTACAGCCCCACGTGCTCGGCGATTTCGCCAAGCAGGACCGTGAGTGGCTGAAGCTGCTGCTTGAGTCGGTTGCCGACAATGCAGGCATGCTGGCCGAAGGGCAGGACGAGAAATACCAGAGCAAGGTCCACCTCGCGGTTTATCCGCCCCGGCCCAATGCTCCGCGCAAGCCGGAATAGGGCGGCCATTTCTCCCTTGCTTCTGCCGCCCTGCCGTAGCAGGAACCCCGGCAACTGACTGACCGATTGAATCAAGGATTTCGAGAACCATGGGTTTCAAATGTGGCATTGTGGGCCTGCCGAATGTGGGCAAGTCCACGCTGTTCAATGCGCTGACGCAGACCTCCGCCGCGCAGGCCGCCAACTATCCGTTCTGCACCATTGAGCCGAACGTCGGCGACGTCGGCGTTCCCGATGAACGTCTGGAGAAACTCGCGGCCATCGCCGGCTCGGGCCAGATCATCCCCACCCGCCTCACCTTCGTCGATATCGCAGGCCTCGTGAAGGGCGCCTCCAAGGGCGAAGGCCTCGGCAACCAGTTCCTTGCCAACATCCGCGAGACCGATGCCATCGCCCATGTGGTACGCTGCTTCGAGGACGGCGACATCACCCACGTCTCGGGCCGCATCGATCCGGTGTCCGACATCGAGGTCATCGAGACGGAACTGATGCTGGCGGACCTGGACTCGCTTGAGAAGCGTTACGTCAACACCGAGAAGAAGGCCAAGCAGGGCGACAAGGAAGCGAAGGAACTCGCGGACCTGATGCACCGCGCCCTCGTACTGCTGCGCGAGGGCAAGCCCGCCCGCCTCGTCGAACGCTCGCACGAGGAAGAGGTGATGTTCCGCGGCCTCGGCCTCCTGTCGTCGAAGCCCGTGCTCTATGTCTGCAACGTGGAAGAGGGCAGCGCAGACAAGGGCAATGACTTCTCCGACAAGGTGAAGGCCTTCGCCGAAAAGGAAGGCAACAAGTCGGTCGTCGTTTCCGCCAAGATCGAAAGCGAGATCGCCATCCTGCCGCTGGCGGACCAGAAGGACTACCTCGACGCCGTGGGCCTGCATGAACCGGGCCTCAACCGCGTGATCCGCGAAGGCTATGCACTGCTTGGCCTCCTCACCTATTTCACCGTTGGCCCCAAGGAAGCGCGCGCCTGGACGATCACCAAGGGCACCAAGGCCCCCGCGGCGGCTGGCGTCATTCACACCGATTTCGAAAAGGGCTTTATCCGCTCTGAAACCATCGCCTACGACGACTACATCGCCAACAACGGCGAATCCGGCGCCAAGACAGCGGGCAAGTTCCGCCTCGAAGGCAAGGAATACGTGGTGGCCGACGGCGACGTGATGCACTTCCGCTTCAATACGTGAGCGCCATGCTGCACTTCGAGGATTTTCGCGAGGGGCAGACATTTCCGCTAGGACCGCACCGGATTACCGAGGAGGCGATCATCTCCTTTGCGCGTGAATTCGATCCGCAGCCGTTTCATCTCGATGCGGAGGCAGCCCGGCATTCACTCCTCGGCGGCCTCGCGGCCAGCGGCTGGCATTCCACTGCCATGCTCATGCGCCTGATGTGCGATGCCTGCCTCTCGCGTTCGTCCATCCTCGGTTCCAGCGGCATGGACGAGGTGAAGTGGCTTGCACCCGTGCTGGCGGGAGATGTCCTCTCCGGCACGTTCGAGATCACGGCCACCCGCACCTCGGCCTCGCGCCCCGGCATTGGCATCGTGAACTTCACCTCGCGCCTCGCCGGAAGCGACGGCATGGCGAAGGTCGAGATGACCGGCATGTTCTTCGTGCGGAGGAGGGCCGCATGATCGGGCTTTTCCTGGAAGACATGAAGATCGGCACCGTCATTGCGCAGGGCACCTACGCTTTCACGGACGAAAACATCCGCGCCTACTCCACGGCCTTCGCGCCGGTGGGCTTCCACATGAATGCAGGCGAAGCGGCGCAAGGTCTGTTCGGCAAGACGGCGGCAGCGGGCTTCCATACCTGTTCGGCCTGGATGGCGCGCTTCGTCGCAACGAACGCAAAAGCACGCGATGCCGCTCAGGCAGCAGGCATGGCGCTCCCCGACATCGGTCCGTCACCGGGCATATCCAATATCCGCTGGCCGCGCCCGGTGCATGCTGGCGACGGGATTGTGTACCGCTCCACCATCATCGCCACGCGCGCGCTCACATCGAGGCCCGGATGGGGCATGGTGACATTCCGCGCCGAGGGCCACAATCCGGCGGGCGCGTTGGTGATGAGCTTCGAAGGCCGGGTTCTGGTGCAGGCCAGGGGCGCAACACCGGCTTAAGCCTGCGTCTCTTCTGCCCTTTATTGTCCGGGGACATGCTGGTATGGCGCTGAAACTGGGCATGCGACGGCAACAATCTTTGGTTGCGGGGGTCTCGTGGCATGCCGGCAGACTGACGGCACGAGACGGGACACATCATGACGGTTTCCTCCAAGCTCTTCCGGGCCTTCGCATGCGCTGGCGTGCTCTCGGTCCTTTCCGCGCCCGCCTGGGCTGTTGCGGATTTCACCCTGCGCCGCGACCTCGACACGCGGAGCGAGTCCAACTGCACGGGCGAGACGGCCTTTGGCAACCTGGTGGCCGATGCCGCCCGCAAGATCCACGCCTCGGACGTGGCGCTCATTCCCTGCACGGCCATCAGCGGCAATCGCAGCCATGCCAAGGGCGAAAGTTTCGATGCCACCGCAGCCTCCGCCGAAATCGCGCCGGCGGCACAGGTGGTGCAGATCGAGGTCAGCGGACAGCAGTTGCTGGAGACGCTGGAGCAGGCGCTTTCCTCCGCGCCCGCCTCTTCAAACACCTTCCTGCAAGTCGCCGGCATTCGCATGGAAGTGAATCTCACAAAGCCCGCAGGCCAGCGCATCGTGAAACTCACTTCCAATGGCGCGGCACTCGACTTCACCCGAACCTACCGCGTGGCGATCACCGAAGATGCCGCCAAGGCCTTCGCATCCCTCGCCGGAGCGAAGAAGGTGGAAGGACAGCCCTCGGCTCTCGGCGCCGGTGTCGCCACGCACCTTCAGGCGGTGGGCGTTCGCGATATCAAGGTTCTGGGCCGCATCAAGTTCACACGCTAATCCCGCCACATTGATTGGCTCAACCCGGTCTGACGGACCGGGAGAACACCTGCATGAAATGGATCGCCGCTGCGGTCGCCGCGCTTGCCGTCGCAGGCTTGGCTGCATTCGGAGCATATGAAACTTATTTGTGGGGCTGGTGGCGCATGAACAACCCGTCGCTTGAACGTTTCCCCGTACAGGGCGTGGACGTGAGCCACCATCAGGGGCTCATCGACTGGCAGAGAGTGGAGGTCGACCCCCGCATCTCCTTCGCCTACCTCAAGGCCACCGAGGGCGGCGACCACAGGGACAGGCAATTCGCCCAGAACTGGGCAGCGCTGAAGACGACACGGATTGCCCGCGGCGCCTATCACTTTTTCACCTTCTGCCGTCCCGGCCGCGAGCAGGCCGAAAACCTGCTCAGCGTCATGCCGCTGGAGCCGGGCACGCTGCCGGTGGCCATCGACCTGGAATTTGGCGGCAACTGCAACCGGCGACCGACGGTGGAGGAGCTCGCCACCGAACTGGAAGATTTCGTCTCTCTCCTGCGCGACCGTGACGACCGCGCGCCCGTCTTCTATGTCACGCCGGAATTCTTCAGCGCCTACTTGGCGGGACAGGAAGGCGCCTATCCCGCGCACCTCCTGTGGCTGCGTAACATCTACGGTGAACCCGCCCACGACGGCTGCAACGGTTGGACATTCTGGCAATATGCGGGGCAGGGCCTCATTGACGGCATCACCGGCCCTGTTGATCTCAACGCCTATTGCGGAGACGGACAGGCCTTCAACGCCCTGCGCAAGCGCTGACGATCACTGCCCCACGGACATGCGCTTGGGCATTTCCGGCGGTGCGGCGATGGGAACGCTACGCGCTACCTTGTAGGCAAGATCGTGATTGAAGAAGCCGCGCATGGCAATGTCGATGGCCGCGTCCTTCTTCATCATCTGCAACAGCGCCGCGCGGTTCCAGGCAATGCACTCTGCTCCCTCTTTCAGCACCACGGTGGCGGAGGCCGGCAGGTCGCTGAGGAAAGCGATCTCGCCAAGGAACGCGCCCGATTGCAGGGTTGTCGTCTGCCGGTTCTTGATGATCTGCGCCTCACCCTTGAGCAGGTAGTAGAGCCGGTCCGGCTTCATGCCTTCGGTGAGAATGGCTGCACCACCGCCGGGAACACGCACCGTGCGCGCCGTGAGTTTGCGGAATTGGCCGGGCGTGAGCACGGCAATGCGGTCAAACAGCGGGCGCAGGTCTTCCGCGATGCCGAAATCCAGCCGCCCGCCGAAGACGAGCGCGATCATGACGATGTTGGCGAGGAACGACACCACCTTCCAGAACAGCGGATCGAACAGGGGCCCACCCGGCACGGAATAATAGTAGAGGCCTTGCAGGAACAGGCTCACACCCATGAGCAGGCGCAGCTGCAATTGATCACGCAACAGGAAGGCGAGAAACGCCATCAGGTTGGAAAAGTGGAAGAGCAGCACGAAGATGCTGCCGAAAATGGGAATGCTCAGGTCCAAAACAGTCTCTCACAAACCCCCGCAAAGACAATTGCGAGGGACGGTCGCCCTGTCAATGGCGACCGCTCAATGGAACCGGCGGTCCATCCAGTCGGCCGTGCGGAACCAGGCGCCGACCAGCGGCAGGAACCACGGGTTGCCGTGATAGAGGGGGCTCGTCAGAAATTCCGGTTGGTCGAAGGCGATGGTGCGGTTGGACTTGCCCACGATCTTCCGCGCCGTCTCGCGCCCGAGGAAGCTCATCATCGCCACGCCCGAACCGTTGCAGCCCAGGGCGAAATGCAGGCCGTCGAATTTGCCCATGTGGGGCAGTTCATCCATGGTGAAGGCAACATTTCCCGTCCAGGCATGGGTGATCTTCGTTCCCTTCAGCTGCGGGAAGCGGTCCAGCATGAAGCGGTGCAGAAGTGGTGCCGTCTCCACAGGATCCGTGAAGCCGAACTTGGCGCGCCCGCCGAAGATCATCCGCTTGCCGTCGGGGGAGAGGCGGTAATAGGTCAGCACGCGCCGCGTATCGGCGAAGCTGCGGTTCTTCGGACTGAGCGAGGCTGCAAGCTCCGGCGAAAGTTCTTCCGTCGCGATGATGTAGGAGCCGACCGGCACCACCCGGCGCTTGAACTGGGGCGTCACATCGCCGGTGTAGCCATTGGTGGCGATGATCACATGACCGGCGCGAATCGTGCCGCGTGGCGTCTTCACCGCCCAGGTGCCGCCCGCTTCTTGCGTCAGTCCATTCACCGGCGTGCGCGAGGCGATTGGCACGCCTGCCTTCTGCACCAGATCGAGCAGGCCCTTGTAATAGAGGGCAGGGTGCAGGTGCGCCGCCCGTCCCACCAGCATGCCGCCGAAATAATAGTCCGACCCGATTTCCTCGCGCTGCCGTTCGCGCGGCACCAGCACCGCATCGGACTGCGCCTCGGCGTTGAGCAGGTCCACTTTCTTCTTCATCGCGTCATAATGCGACTGGCACCACGCCCCGAGGAAATAGCCCGTCTTGGTCCAGCCGCAATCGATGGCGTTGTCGCGGATCAGGTCCTCGATGTTGGTGAAAGCGTCAACGGCATCGTTGAGGAATGGCTTCGCTTCCTCCGGTGTCATGGCCTTGTTGACCATGCGCTTGCCGACATTCACGCCGGCCGAGACCAGACCACCGCTCCGCGTGGACCCGCCGAAGCCTGGTTCGGCGGCATCCAGCACGATTGATTCGATGCCGTTCCGCGCCAGTTCCAGCGCCGCACTCATGCCGGCATAGCCGCCCCCGACGATGGCCACGGCCACGTTCCGCGGCAGGTCCACCTCGGGCAGTGCCTTCGGCTCATGTGCCTCCCACCAATAGGGTTTTGCCTTGAAGCTGGGATGGAACAGGGCCTGTGACATGAACAACACTCCGGAATGAAATCAGGATAGGGGGAGGAGACTTACACGCGCAAGTGAGCGGAACCCCCTCGACGGGCAACCCCGCTTCGCCTATCTTGCAACCCTTCCAGTCCGTCGGGAACATCATCATGCGGCTTCGCCAGCTCCTCATCGCCCTTTTCGTCAGCTTCATCGGCCTGTCCGCAATGGCGGACCTCGCCCTTGCCGCCAAAGTCGAAATCATCATCAACAAGGTCTCGCAGAAGATGACCGTGAAGGTGGATGGTGACACCGAATATGTCTGGCCCGTCTCCACTGGCGCTCCCGGCTATGAAACGCCCGGCGGCACCTACAAGCCCTTCCGCATGGAGGCCGAGCACTTCTCCAAGGAATGGGACGATGCACCCATGCCGCACTCGATCTTCTTCACCGGTCAGGGCCACGCCATCCATGGCAGCTTCCATGTGAAGAGCCTCGGCCGCCGTGCCTCGCATGGTTGCGTGCGGCTTCACCCCGACAACGCGGCGATCCTGTTTGACCTCGTGAAGAAGAACGGCATGTCCAACACCTCCGTGGTGCTGCGTGGCGGCCTGTTCGATTTCGGCACCCGCACGGCCTCCACCACGCCGCGCAAGGCCTGGTGGCTCTCGGGCAACAAGCCCCAGCGCAGCTTCTCCCAGATCGGCAACGACATGGAAAAGACCATCAAGGGCAAGGACACCAAGAAGAAGCCCAAGAAGGTCGCCTTGAAGTGCACCGTGAAGGACGGCAAGAAGACCTGCAAGAAGCCCTTCACACTGTTTGGTTCGACGGAAGGCTGACGCCTTCCGGTCAGGCCACGGCTTCGACGATTCGGATGTCGCGATCCGCGGCATCGCCCAGGGCAACGAGTGCCTCCTGATAGGCCGGGCTGTCATGGGCCGCGACTGCTGCCGCAACGCTGTCGAACTCAATCAACACCACCCGCTGCAAGATGCCGTTCTCATAGGCGTGGGCCGGAAGGCCGCGGGCGAGGACGCGCCCGCCCGCTGCCTTGATCGCGGGTGCTGCAACCGCAGCATAGGCGGCCATTTTCTCCGGATTCCTGATTTCGCGATAGGTCGCAACCCAATAGGCCTTGCTCATTGCTGTCTCCATGCGTCGGCGTCGGCGGCCACAATAGCCACGCCGCCGCAAACTTGACAAATCGGGGCCTCCATGCGCTTTAGCGCGTGAATTTTAAGGTTTTCCCGAGGTTTTCAATGACTCACCGTTACCGCAGCCACACCTGCGGCGCACTGCGCGCCGAACACGCTGGTGGCGAAACCCGCCTGTCTGGCTGGGTGCACCGCGTGCGCGATCATGGCGGCGTGCTCTTCATCGACCTGCGCGACCATTACGGCATGACGCAGGTGGTGGCAGACCCGGATTCACCGGCCTTCAAGACGGCCGAGCGGGTGCGTTCGGAATGGGTGATCCGCGTCGATGGCAAGGTCCGTCCGCGCCCCGCGGGCACCGAAAACAAGGACATGCCCACGGGCCTCGTCGAAGTCTACGCCACCGAAATCGAAGTGCTGAGCCAGGCCGCGGAATTGCCGCTGCCCGTCTTCGGCGAACCCGACTATCCCGAGGACACGCGCCTCAAGTACCGCTTCCTCGATCTCCGCCGCGAGACGCTGCACAGGAACATCATGACGCGCACCCGCGTCGTGGCCGGCCTGCGCAACCGCATGAACGAGATCGGCTTCAACGAATTCTCGACGCCGATCCTCACCGCCTCGTCGCCCGAGGGCGCGCGCGACTTCCTCGTGCCGAGCCGCATTCACCCCGGCAAGTTCTTCGCGCTGCCGCAGGCGCCGCAGCAGTACAAGCAGCTCCTGATGGTGGCTGGCTTCGACCGCTACTTCCAGATTGCGCCGTGCTTCCGCGATGAAGACCCGCGGGCCGACCGCCTGCCGGGCGAATTCTACCAGCTCGACCTGGAAATGAGCTTCGTCACCCAGGACGACCTCTTCGCCACCATGGAGCCGGTGATACTCGATACCTTCGCTGCCTTCGCCAACGGCAAGACCGTGCGCAAGGACGTGCCGCGCATTCCCTACGACGTCTCCATGCGCAAGTACGGCACTGACAAGCCGGACCTCCGCAACCCCGTCGAGATGCAGGCGGTGACGCAGCACTTTGCAGGTTCAGGCTTCAAGGTCTTCGCGGGCATGATCGCCAACGACCCGAAGGTGGAAGTCTGGGCCGTTCCAGCACCAAAGGGCGGCAGCCGCGCCTTCTGTGACCGCATGAACTCCTGGGCGCAAGGCGAAGGACAGCCGGGTCTTGGCTATGTCTTCTGGCGCGAAGGCGAGGAGGGCGGTGCCGGCCCCATCGCCAAGAACATCGGGCCGGAACGCACGGACGCGATCCGCACGCAACTTGGCCTCGGCGTGGGTGATGCCGTTTTCTTCGTGGCGGGGCGGCCCGAGAAGTTCGTGAAGTTCGCCGGCGACGCCCGCACCCGCGTGGGCAAGGAGCTGGCGCTCACCAACGAGAACGAATTTGCCCTCGCCTGGATCGTCGATTTCCCATTCTATGAGTACGACGAAGAGGAAAAGCAGGTGGCCTTCTGCCACAATCCCTTCTCCATGCCGCAAGGCGGGATGGAGGCGTTGCAGACGCAGGACCCGCTCACCATCAAGGCCTTCCAGTACGATATGGTGTGCAACGGCTTCGAGATCGCGAGCGGATCGATCCGCAACCATTCCCCCGAAACCATGGTCAAGGCCTTCGAGATCGCGGGCATGAACAAGGCCGTGGTGGAGGAGAAGTTCGGTGGCATGTACCGCGCCTTCCAGTATGGCGCACCGCCCCACGGCGGCATGGCCTTCGGCGTGGACCGGATCGTGATGCTGCTGGTGGGGGCCACCAACCTCCGCGAGATCACGCTGTTCCCCATGAACCAGCAGGCCCAGGACCTGCTGATGGGGGCGCCTTCGGATGCCACGCCCAAACAGTTGCGCGAACTCCACATCCGCCTGAATTTGCCGGAAGCGTGAGGTAACGGTGCGTTAACCCGCTTGTCTGAATCTGCCGTGTTGGGATAGGAAGCGGGGGCTTTCACAAAGAGGTCTTGAATGAAGCGGATTCTGTTCGCGGCGGCCCTGAGCCTTGCCGTTACCCTGCCGGTGGCGGCACCGGCCCTGTCTGCCCCGGCAACCAGCCAGGAGCAGGCCATTCTTCTCAAGAAGAAGAAGGCATTGGCCGCCAAGCTGGCCGCTGAAAAGGCGCTCAAGGAAGCCGATGCCGAAGCAGCGCAGCTGAAGAAGGCCAAGGCCAAGCAGCCCAGCATCTTCGCGCGCAGGAAGCCTGTGGTCGCTGAGAAGCAGGCCGATCTCAAGAGCAAGGCCAAGCGCAAGACACTGCGCATTGAACCGGCGATGGATCGCCGCGTCACCGGCAAGCGCGATTGCACCGGCTTCATGGATTGCCTGTTCGGCAAGCGCAACGTGCGCGTCACCCGCAATCCCAGACTGCAGACGGCGTCCTTCGCCGCCAATGCCGGCCTTTCCAACAAGACCACCCATGAAACCGTGAACTGGACCGAGAGCAAGTATCCGGCCGGGTCTCTCGTGGTGAAGACGCCGGAACGCGCCCTCTACTACGTTCTCGGCGATGGTGAAGCGATCCGCTATTCCGTCGGCGTGGGCAAGGAAGGCATGCAGTGGAGCGGTAACTCCACCATCGTGCGCAAGCAGGAGTGGCCGTCGTGGACGCCGCCCCAGGTGATGATCGAGCGTGAAGCGGCCAAGGGCCACTACATTCCCGACTTCATGGAAGGCGGCCCCGGCAATCCGCTCGGTGCCCGCGCCATGTATATCGGTGGCTCCATGTACCGCGTGCACGGCACCAACAACGAAGCCTCGATCGGCGGTGCCGTCTCGTCCGGCTGCATTCGCATGATGAACGCCGACGTGATCGACCTTTACGAACGCGTCAAGATCGGCTCGAAGATCTACGTCTATCAGTAAGGGGCAAGACTCCCCGAATGCAAAAGGCCACCTCCGGGTGGCCTTTTTGTTTGGAGCCGGGGCGAACCACGCCTTCCAATCTGTTCCGCGCCAGTTCTTTTCCCAACGGCTGGTTTGGCAACCATGTGGCGGGTATCTAACTGTTCACTCAGCAATCGCTGTGAAAGCGATCATCGCAACACGCCAACTTCAAAAACAAATCGGCTCCGGTGGCAATGCCGACCGGAGCCGATTGAAGAGAAAGCTCTTGTCGAAGAAGAATTACTTCTTGGCGGCCTTCTTGGCCTTCTTCGCCTTCTTGGGCGCCTTCTTCACGGCCTTCTTAGCGGCCTTCTTTGCTTTCTTCGCAGCCATAGTCATCTCCTAGAGATTTGGTTGTTAATGCCCCACAACGCAGGCTCTACAGTAAGTGATCCAAGCTGTTGCATGGCATTCATGCCTTTCACGCGCTTGTCACTGAACACTTACTGAACCCGTTTGTGTGATTCGGCAATATGCCGACCACATCTTGTGTGTCTCACGGAAGTGCCTAACAACTGGTAAAAATTCAGGTGCTTCAATGTTTTCTCCGTGTACGGAGGAAATAAAATGGAGGCGGTGCAGGCTGGAAAACCGTTGTTTTGTAGGGATGCTCCGTAGGCGGATCAATGGCCGGATTTTCGCCAGAAAGGCTGCTGAATTTCTTGTCCATCCGTTGCGTTCGAACGCTTATCCACAAATATTTTGTCAGAGCATTCGCGGATCGGCATCGATGACGTGTGTTGAAGGGGCTCTGCGATGCGCTTCGAGCTGCTCAATGAGATGAGTCTCCATCAAAAAAAGGGCCGGAGCTTGCCGCGCCGGCCCTTCGCGTCACGAGTGACGGTTGATTACGAGCAGCCGCTCGTCGATCCGCAGGTGTCGCACTTCATGCAAGTGCCGTTGCGGACCATGGTGTAGTTGCCGCATTCCGAACAGCAGTCGCCTTCGTAACCCTTGAGGCGGGCCTCGGTGCGGCGGTCCATGACGGCGACTTGCACCGGTTCGGACAGTGTCACCTTCGCTTCCACGATCTCGGCGGCAAGAGCCAGCGCCCCCACGGTTTCGCCCGCGCGCATCTGCAGCGCATGGGCAGGCGATGTCGGGGCTGCAACCTGCATGCCCTGTGGCATCACCACCACGTTGGAGAGGTTGGTCTTTCGCACGAAGCCGGTGGAAAGGAAGCGCTGCGCCGGAACCGAGGTGGGGCTGCGCACGTCCGTGCCGCTGTTCTCGCCCTTGCCCAGCGAGTCGAAGCCGAATTCCGAAGGCTCCACATGGGCGAGGTCGTTGCGGCCCAGGTAGGACACGGCCAGTTCGCGGAACACGTAGTCCAGGATCGACGTGGCGTTCTTGATCGAGTCATTGCCCTGCACCATGCCGGCCGGTTCGAACTTCGTGAAGGTGAAGGCATCCACGTATTCTTCCAGCGGTACGCCGTACTGCAGGCCGACCGAGACGGCGATGGCGAAGTTGTTCATCATCGCGCGCAGGGCCGCACCTTCCTTGTGCATGTCGATGAACAGCTCGCCCAGGCGGCCGTCATCATATTCACCTGTACGGAGATAGACCTTGTGACCACCCACGACGGCCTTCTGGGTATAGCCCTTGCGCCGGGAGGGTAGCTTCTCGCGCTCGCGGATCATCACCCGCTCGACGATGCGCTCAACAACCGTCTCGACTCGCGCCGGCAGCGACTTCGCCACCAGGGCATCCGCCACGTCATCAGCCATGTCGTCCTCGTCCGCGATCAGCTGGGCCGAGAGCGGTTGCGACAGCTTGGAACCATCGCGGTAGAGTGCGTTGGCCTTGATGCCGAGCTTCCACGACAGCATGTAGGCTGCCGCGCAATCCTCAACCGCCGCATCATTCGGCATGTTGATCGTCTTGGAGATGGCCCCCGAGATGAAGGGCTGCGAGGCTGCCATCATGCGGATATGGCTGTCGACCGAGAGGAAGCGCTTGCCGATGCGCCCGCACGGATTGGCGCAATCGAACACCGGCAGGTGCTCGTCCTTGAGGCCAGGTGCGCCTTCCAGCGTCATGGCGCCACAGACATGGATGTTGGCCTTGTCGATGTCGGACTTGGAGAAGCCGACGTGGGCCAGCATGTCGAAGGCAAAGTCGTTCAGCTGCGCATCCGTGAGCTTCAGTTCCGACTTGCAGAAGTCTTCGCCCAGCGTCCACTTGTTGAACACGAACTTGATGTCGAAGGCCGAAGCGAGGCCCGCCTCGATCTTTTGTATCTGCGCATCGCCGAAGCCCCTGGCGCGAAGCTGCGCGTGGTTCAGGGCAGGGCTGTCCGCCAGCGTGCCGTGGCCCACGGCATAGCCGATGATTCTTTCGATCTGTTCCTGGGCATATCCGAGCGTTCGGAGCGCTTCCGGCACCGCCTGGTTGATGATCTTGAAGTAGCCGCCACCGGCGAGCTTCTTGAATTTCACCAGCGCGAAGTCGGGTTCGATGCCCGTGGTATCGCAGTCCATGACGAGGCCGATCGTGCCCGTGGGGGCAACAACGGTGGCCTGCGCATTGCGGTAGCCATGCTTCTCACCCAGATCCACGGCGAGATCCCAGGCGCGGCGCGCGGCTGCGGCCAGCGACTTGTCCGGAAGGTCGTTCTCGTCCAACGGCACCGGAGCGACATTCACGCCCTCGTAGCCCACGGCTGCGCCGTAAGCCGCGCGGCGGTGGTTGCGCATCACCCGCAGCATGTGCTCGCGGTTCTTGGCGAAGCCCGCAAACGTGCCGCGCTCCTTGGCCATCTCGGCCGAAGTCGCATAGGCAATACCGGTCATGATGGCCGAAATGGCGGCACAGATGGCGCGGCCTTCGTGGCTGTCATAGGGGATGCCCGCCGTCATCAGCAGGCCGCCGATGTTGGCAAAGCCCAGGCCCAGGGTGCGGTAGTCGTAGGAGAGCCGGGCGATTTCCTTGGAGGGGAACTGCGCCATCAACACCGAGATTTCCAGCACAACGGTCCACAGGCGCGTGGCATGTTCGTAGGCCGCGATGTCGAAGGAACCATCGGCTTTCTTGAACTGGATGAGGTTCAGCGAGGCGAGGTTGCACGCCGTGTCGTCCAGGAACATGTATTCCGAGCAGGGGTTCGAGGCACGGATGTCGCCGCTCGCCTTGCAGGTATGCCAGTCGTTGATGGTGGTGTGGAACTGGATGCCCGGATCGGCCGAGGCCCATGCGGCATAGCCGATCTTGTCCCAAAGGGCGCGCGCCTTCATGGTCTTCATCGTCTTGCCGGTAATGCGGGCCTTGAGCGCCCAGTCACCATCCGTTTCGACAGCGCGCAGGAAGTCGTCGGTCACGCGGACCGAGTTGTTGGAGTTCTGGCCGGACACGGTGCGATAGGCCTCGCCGTCCCAATCCGTGTCATAGGTGTCGAACTGCAGTTCGGTGTAGCCCTGGCGCGCAAACTGTATGACGCGCTTGATGTAGTTGTCCGGCACCATGTTGCGGCGCGCGTCCCTGACGGCGCGCTTGAGGGCCGGGTTCTTCTCGATTTCGAAGCAGTCGGCGCCCGGACCGTCGCAATTCACGCAAGCCTTCATGATGGCCGCGAGGTGCCTCTTGACGATCTTGGACCCGGTGACCAGGGAGGCAACCTTCTCCTCCTCCTTCACCTTCCAATCGACGTACTGCTCAATATCCGGATGATCGACGTCAACGACCACCATCTTGGCGGCGCGGCGCGTCGTGCCGCCCGACTTGATGGCGCCCGCCGCACGGTCGCCGATCTTGAGGAAGCTCATGAGGCCGGAGGACTTGCCGCCACCGGCCAGCTTTTCGCCTTCGCCGCGGAGGTAGGAGAAATTGGAGCCGGTGCCGGAGCCATACTTGAACAGGCGCGCCTCGCGCACCCACAGGTCCATGATGCCGCCCTCGTTCACGAGGTCGTCGGCGATCGACTGGATGAAGCAGGCATGCGGCTGCGGATGCTCATAGGCCGTCTTGGAGCGGGTGAGCTTGCCCGTTTCGTGATCGACATAATAATGACCCTGCGACGGACCATCGATGCCATAGGCCCAATGCAGGCCGGTGTTGAACCACTGCGGCGAATTCGGCGCGCAGATCTGGCGGGCCAGCATGGCGCAATGTTCGTCGTAGAAGGCGCGTGCATCGTCTTCCGAATCGAAATAGCCGCCCTTCCAGCCCCAATAGGTCCAAGTACCGGCCAGGCGGTTGAACACCTGCTTGGCCGAACGTTCGCCCGTCACGCGGTCCTTCTCGGGCACACCTTCCAGCGCCGTCTCGTCGGCAGCCGAACGCCACAGCCATGACGGCACGGTTTCTTCTTCGATGCGCTTGAGAGACTTGGGAACGCCCGCCTTGCGGAAATACTTCTGGGCGAGAATGTCGGTCGCGACCTGCGACCAGGCGGCGGGCACTTCGATGCCCTCCAGGCGGAAGACGATGCTCCCATCCGGATTCTTGATTTCACTCACGGCCTTGCGGAAATCGATCCCGTCATAAGCATCCCGTCCAGCCGTCGTGAAGCGCCGCTCAATTTTCATCTTCTTCGCCCTCTAATTCGCAATCTTTTGACCCGCGGACACGCAAAAGCGCCCACGGATATGTCCCAACCCGCGTTCAACACCTGACCTGTTTTGGCGATTGTTACGCCCCCAACATCACGACGCAGGACACCACGGACAACGCCGCAGACCCACTCGGTAACTCACCTTTTGGCCTCGTGATCTTGGATGCTGATAGTATGCCGCCCGCAGAAACCCGTCAATACCTAGTGTGTTAACGAAAGGTTAATACCAGATATTGTGTCCCCGGGCCCCAGCGCCCTGTGGACATCCGCAAGATCATCCGATTCTGCCCCGAACCTCAAGCGCCATAAGGATATAAGCCACAGGGCGGAATGGCGCAGTGGATTAACGCTGGGTTAACCTTGACAGCCGTCAAGGGGCGGAGGTCAAAATAATGTCGGGCTGTTGACCGTCGGCCAGTTCTGGTCACCTCCAGCCTATCTCAACCCGCGCGCGTAAACGGACCTCAATTCGGTTCAAATGCAATCGCAGGAAGGAATCGCGATCCGAACCTGTCTGCCTTGATCCTGCGTGAAGCAGGGACTGATTCTCACCGCGCAGCCCACCGGCATGTCTCAGCCCGCATCGCGGAGGCGGGGAGGGCGAGGGGGAAGCGTTCGCGCAGCAACGTCTCCCGCTCCACCTGTGGAAAATGCTGGCGGAGGATCTCCGTTACCTTGCGCCGCGCGTGATCGCGGATGCCGGGCTTTCCCGCCGCATGCCAGTCGCTGAGCGATTGCCGATCTGCCACCTGGGGATAGAGGAACTCGCTTTCCATCCGTTGCAGCGTCTGCGTGTGGCCGAGGTAGTGATTGGGGCCACGCAGGCACACGTCTTCCATGACCTCGTAGGACAAAGTCTCGTCCGTGACCTCAATGCCGCGCAGCGTACGTTGCGTGGCGCCGAGGATTTCGTTGTCCATCACCATGGCCTCGAAGCTCGTGGCCATCAGCGACGACATCATGCCCGCCGCCTCGTAGATCATGTTGCCTCCCGAAAGGCCGGCGAGCGCAAGCGTCAGACCCTTTTCCATGCCGGCCTGGTAGTCGAGTGCTTTGGAGTCGGTCATGCCCGCCGCCACGGACCCCGGCAGGTCGTAGAAGCGGGCAAGCTGTGCCGCACCGGCCATGAGCAGAGCTTCCTCGCCGGAACCACCCGAGAAGGCGCCCGTGCGAAGATCCGACACGAACACCCAGTTCCCGAACATCATGCGGGCACCCTTGCGGGTGAGATGAACCTGCACCAGCGCCGCCAGCGTTTCCGCCACCGATTGCACCAGCGCGCCTGCCAGTGCCGCAGGTGCGGTGGCCCCGGCTTGCGGAGCCACACACATGTCGGAGGTGAGCCCCAATTCTGCACAGCGCACCTGCACCTCGCTGGTGTCGTGGCCAAAGCGGAGCGGTGAGACGACAGGGCAGTGGCCGATCGTGCAGATGGGCCGCCTGAGAAACGCGCCATCGCCACCGAGGGCCGCATCGAACAACCGCACGAGGTTGTCGAGATGCCGCGCCGTCGCGATGGAGAAGCCGAACGACTTGCTGGTGCCCGCCAATCCCGCATAGGCGATGGAGAGATCATGCGAAGTGATGTCATCGATGTCGGTGGCAACGACCGTCTGACCGCAGTGGTGAATGTGTTCCAACGCGTCGGCGAGGCGGTAGAAGTCGTAGAGGTCGGTGATGGTGGACGGGCGGTGCTCGCCCGTCTCGAAGTCGATGACGCGCACGGCTTCTCCGGCGGTGGCGAAATGTACCGCATCGCCACCGATCTCCCGGTCGTGGCGTGGATCGCGGGCGAAGAGGGGAATGCGGCGGGGTGCTGCGGCAACTGCGTCCTCCACCAGTGAAGATGGAATGCGCAGCCGTCCCTCGGGAGAAAGCGTGCATCCTGCCTCCAGCGCGCGGGCGCGTGTTGCGGGGATAGGGTCTGCCATGCCGATCCGCGACAGCACCTCAAGCGCCGTGGTGTGGATGCGCTCCATGTCGTGTTCGGAAAGCGCCTTGTATTGACCTCCGGACAGGCCGGGCCACACGGCCTGCGACTCTCGCCCCGTAGCCCGCCGTGCCGCCACGCGCGCCGCCCGGCCTCCAGCCCGAAGGACATTCCCAAGGTGTTGATCTGCCATGGTCTTATATCTTTGATTGACTGTTCAGTCAGCGTATCAGGTGGAATGACCAGCGGCAAGGGCGGAGATGGCAGGGCTCAGTGTGGAGGTTGCCTTCCTTTTACCGGCCGTGCGCTCTCCACCGGCCCCAGCGCCCACAGAACAGGCAGCGCCAGCAGCGACGCCGCCGTGAGCAGCCACCAGCAATCGTTGATTGCGTCAGTGAGACTGGCGTTCTGGATCAGGTCCATGATACCCATCATGCTCATTGCATCATCGGGCGAGGGCAGCGTCTCCAGCGGGATGCCGAGGTGCTGCGCCGCCGCGGCTGGGTTCGATGTCATCTCCGCCATCAGTACGTCCGCGTGACTTGGACCGCGCGTGAACATCACCGTGTCCATGATGGCGATACCGATGGCGCCGCCAATATTGCGCACCACATTGAACAGCCCCGAGGCATCGCTGACCACCGCGATCGGTTGCAGTGCCAGCGCCATGCGGATCGGTGGAAGGATGCACAGCGCCACCGCCGCTCCGCGCACCACCTGTGCCCACCACACGTCCGCCTCGCCCGATGCCACCGTGAGCCGGGCATTGAGTGCAAGGCCCAGCGCAAACAGGATGAAGCCCGCCGCCGTGAGAAGCCGCGCATCGAACCGCCGGTCCAACCACACGCTCACTGGCGCGGCAATGATCTGCGTGAAGCCCATGGTGATTGTGATGAGGCCGATGGCGAGCGGCGTCATGCCGCCGACGAAGGCGAAGAACACAGGAAGAATATAGACGGAGGCAAACAGGATGAAGCCCAGGATGAAGCTCAGCATGCAGCCGAAGGTGAGGCTGCGGTCCCTCAAGAGGTGAAACATGATGGCGGGGGAAGTACGCCGCACCGACAGCACCAGCATGATCGCCGACGCGGCAAAGAGCGAGATCACCAGCAGCGAGAGCCAGCCATCGCGCGGTGCCTGTTTCAGCCCGACGATGAGGAAGCCCAGTGCCAGGCCGAAGGCGATGAGGGAGAGCCAATCCAGCTCGCGCAGCAGGCGGCCCCGCGTGGTGTGACCCGGCAGCGCCAGGAAGCCCGCCGCGGCTGCAAGTGCTCCCGGCACCACGTTGATCAGGAACAGCCAGTGCCACGAATAGTGTTCGGTCAGCCAGCCACCCGTGACCGGCCCGAGCGTGGGCGCGAGCACAGCGAGAAAACCGGCTGCTGTCGTGGCCAATGTCTGTTCGAGGCTGCGCGGGAACAGCAGGAAGATGGCGGAGAACACGATGGGGATCAGCACGCCGCCCGCGAAACCCTGAATGACGCGCCAGCCCATGAGGTCCCAGAAGCCGAGGCTTGCCGCACAGCCGATGGAGGCAAGCGTGAACACGCCAAGCGCCCCCACGAAGAGCCGCTGCATGCCGAACACACGCATGAGGAGACCGATGATCGGGATGGCGATGACCTCTGCGATGAGATACGATGTCTGCACCCAGCTCATCCGGTCGGCGCCAATATCCAGCGCTTCCTCGATGGTCTTGAGTGAGGTGACGACCACCTGAATGTCCAGGATCGCCATGAACATGCCAACACACAAGGCAATGAATCCCACCCAGCGGCGGACGTGAGGCAGATGGTGATACGTGCTGACAGCAAGAGATTCGGACGGCATGGCCGGCACATTGGCTGCGCCGCATTGATCCTGCCAGCGCTTTTGCTGGCTGTTGAAAAGGCGCAAGCCCTGAACTGGGAAGGGCACGACGACTGGTTTCTCGACAACGCACCCTTTCATGAGTTCTTTGAAGGTGTGCCGCCGCCCAAGGTGAAGCCGCTGCCGGACTGCGACGCCCGCCAGTCTGCCTACGAGGAGAACCGCTACGAACAGATTCCCTTGCCCGGCGTGAACTGCCGCAAGGCGTCACCGAAGACCGGAAGCTGACGCAACCGTGACCCTTCTCGGCTTCCACCTCCATTCCGCCCCTGGCGACATTAGCGTCAGCACGCTGCTGATGTGGCTGCACCTGATGGGTGGCAATGCGGCGCGCCTCGACACGAACTGGAGCGACTATCAGGCCCCGCCACAGCCCGCATCCTTCAACAGCGCCGCGGTTGGCCTGTCCGATGGGCGCTTCCGCGACTATCTGATGCGGCGGGGCTACGGCTCGGCGGGCGAAAACCTGCGTCCGCCGCTCGATGGCTTGCGCGCGGCGGAACGGGACGGAGTTCGGCCCGTCTTCAATTTCGGCATCATCCGCGATTGGGCGATGCGGCCCCGCGCGGACTTTCCGCAAACGCCGGCAGGCCAGCGCCAATGGGAGAGTGCGATTGCTGATCCAGCATCCCCAGGCGAATTCCTCCACGACTTCATTGTCTATGCCACACGTCAGCCAGACGGATTGAAGGCCATTGCCAACGTGGCGGGCTGGCAGATGTTCAACGAAGTGGGCGGCGTCTACGGTGAACGGCCGGAACAACTGCCCCGCGACGATTATTTTCGCATCGGCGAACGCACGCTGGCGCTGGTGCATGATGCCTATGCCGCGGTGGATTGGAAGAATGCTGCCGCTGCTGCACCTCCACCCGTCATCATGCCGTCGCTCGGTGGCGCTCACGATCCACTCTTCTTCGATGCGATGTTTGACTACCCGGTGACAGACAAGGCCGCAGCGAATGTGGAGGGAGGGCTGGCGATGGAGGCCGTGGCCCTTCATCCCTATGGCGCGCGTGTGGAGCCATGGCTCGATCCCGTCACGGACGAGGAATTGGGGGATGCCACCAAGTCCAACGGCATCTATCACCGCCTCCTGCGCCCCACTGACGACCGCCTCACGTGGCAGTCGCTGGTCACGCGCGATGTTGCACAAAGCAAGGCGCTGGGTCTGTCGTTCTTTGCCGATGCCGCCAACCCGGCCGAGGCCTGGTTCGACCGCAACAGCGAGCAGGGCATTGATCAGACGATGGCGCAACTGGCGCAGAATGGCTACGGGGCCGCGCGCTTCCATTTCACCGAATGGGGCAACCCCACCTATCGCGGCAGTGCCGCTGGAGGGGCGGAGTCCCTGTGGGATACAGCCTTCGCGGACCCGTACAAGTACGGGGTCATCACAGCAGGAAGTGTGCTGCCGCAACCGGTGGCGGAAAATCTCCAGGCCGAATCCGTTTTGCAGATGCTGGGCCTGCTCGAAAGCTGGGATGCCGTCGATACCGCCACCGTCTACGAAATGTTTGACCAGAAGGCAGGCGAATACGAAGGCGAGTTCGGATTGGCGCGTGGGCTCACGGCCACGGGGCAACCCGACTGGAAGCCGGCTGGCCTCGCCTATGCGGCCTATCTCTCCGGCAGCGAGTTTCACCGCGTTGACATTTTGGGCGGTGAAGGCAACCGCGGCGTTGACCTCCACATCGCTGCCCAAGGACCGCAAGGGGCATTCGATGAGGCGAAACGTGAGTCCGCGGCCAACGAGCTCGTGCTGTTGCGCGAAGGCGCCGACCACTTCGACGCCGGCGCCGGCGACGACATCGCCTTCGGTGGCCCCGGCAATGATGATCTGGCAGGCGGCGACGGATACGACCGCCTCTACGGCGGCCCTGGCAACGACACGCTCTCCGGCGGAAGTGGCGCCGACAAGCTGAAGGGCGATGCAGGCGATGACACGCTCACGGGCGGAAAGGGGGCGGATCACTTCGTCTTCGCGGCATACGGAACATCAGGCAGCGGCTTCGCAGGACACGACACGATCACCGATTTCAATCCGGGGGAGGACCGGTTGCTGATCACGGGTGGCTATCGCATGGCCGACCTTTTCAGCAGTGCGCTTTACCCTCATCTTGCCGTAGACACGGATGCAGGCTTGCGCCTCACCTATGCCGACAATGGCGCCACCATCCTGCTCAGGGGCGTGAAGCGCGCCGCGCTGACGCCGCTCAACTTCCACATCCTCCAGTCAGATCGCACCGTGGCCTTCGGCCTGACCCCGGATCACACGATCGAGGGCACGTCGGCGGGCGATGATTTGAAGGGCACACCGGGCGACGACCTGATCTCCGGCGGCCGGGGCGCGGACAGAATGACGGGCGGCAATGGCAACGACACTTATGTGGTGGATGCGCCGGACGACACGGTGACCGAAACCGTGCAGGGCGGACACGACCGCATCGTCGCGCGCGTGAGCATCGCGAGGCTGCCCGACCAGGTGGAGGACGTGCTGCTTGACAGCTGGAAGCCGCTCGATGCCACGGGCAACGTGCTCGCCAATGAAATCGCGGGCAACAACAACCGTAACAGCTTGCGGGGCGAAGGCGGCGATGATTTGCTGAACGGCGGTCCCAGCCGCGATACGCTGGACGGCGGTCCCGGCAACGACATTCTTTCAGGCGGCAGCGGCAACGATGTCTTCATCGTCAACGGCAGCGAGGGTGACGATGTCATTCTTGATTTTACCGTGGGAGACAAGCTCCGCATCATGCCCTCCACTGGTTTCAAGTCGCGAGTCGAAGTCCGCGCTGCCCTGGTGCAAAAGGGGCCTGATACCGTGCTTGTTTTTCCGGCGGGCGGGAAGCTGGTGTTACAGGCGATCACGGCTGCCGCGATCAACGACGACGCGATCGAACTGCCGTGAGAGCCGCTTGCACCGCGCTCGGCAATTTGCTTTGAGCCCTGACCATGCCCGCTTCCCAGGATCAGACCCTCTTCGACCTCCGCTGGGCGCGCAGTGAACGCGATCTCCTGTCGGCCCTGAGCGGCCTCTATGATGATGTCCCAGCCCTGGCGGAACGCCTCAGAGACTTGCTGCACCAGCGCTGGCAAGAACGGCCTGCGCCGCTGAAGGCCCTCGACCTTGCCCGCGACATCACGCCGGACTGGTTTCTCTCCGCGAAGAACATTGGCTACGTCTTGTATGTCGACCGCTTCGCTGAAACCTTGAAGGGCGTCGCGCAAAAACTTGATTACCTTGAGGAAATGGGCGCGACCTACGTCCATTTCATGCCCTGCCTCAAGCCCCGGCCCGCGCCCAACGACGGTGGCTATTCGGTGATGGACTACCGCGCCATCGACCCGCGTCTCGGCACCATGCAGGACCTCGAAGACGTGGCCACGGCCATGCGGGCACGTGGCATGAGCCTCTGCATCGACCTTGTCCTCAATCACACCGCCAAGGAACATGCCTGGGCCGAGAAGGCCCGCAAGGGCGATCCGAGATACCAGGCCTACTACTGGATGTTCGACACCGGGGTCGAGCCTGCGGCCTACGAGGAGTCGCTCGTCGAAATCTTTCCCGCCGACGCGCCCGGCAATTTCACCTTCTATCCCGACGTCGGCAAATGGGTCTGGACCACGTTTAACGAGCATCAGTGGGATCTGAACTGGTCCAACCCGGATGTCTTCGTCGAGATTGTGGATGTGATGCTCACGCTCGCGAACCGTGGCGTGGAGGCGCTCCGTCTCGATGCCGTGGCCTTCATGTGGAAGCGCCTCGGCACCAATTGCCAGAACCAGCCCGAGGTGCACGACATTCTGCAGGCTCTCCGCGCCGCCACCCGCATTGCAGCGCCAGCACTGATCCACAAGGCGGAGGCCATCGTCGCGCCACGTGATCTGGTGCCGTATCTGGGCCAGGGCCGCCACGCAGGCCGCGAGGCCAATCTCGCCTATCACAACAATCTCATGGTGCAGTTCTGGTCGTCTCTCGCCAGCCGCAACACCACGCTGATGACCCATGTGTTGGCCACGCATTTTCCGGAGAGCTTCCGCCACGCTTGCTGGGCCACCTATATCCGCTGCCACGACGACATCGGCTGGGCCATCACCGAGGAGGATGGCGGCGCCATTCCCGGTGTTTCCGGTCCCGGCCACCGCAACTTCCTCGCGGACTTCTATGCCGGAAAATTTCCGGGTACCTTTGCACGCGGCGCCATCTTCCAGGAAAACGCGGCGACGGGCGACCGGCGGAACAGCGGCACCTTCGCCAGCCTCGCAGGGTTGGAAGCAGCGCGCGAGTCCGGCAACGCGGACGAGATGGACATGGCCGTGCAACGCATGCTCATGGGCCACGCCCTGATCTGTTCCTTCGGTGGATTGCCCTTGCTCTACATGGGCGACGAGGTCGGCCTGCTGAACGATTTGGGCTATGCGGAAGTCCCCGAGCATGCCCACGACAACCGCTGGCTCCATCGCCCGCGCATGGACTGGGCCGCTGTTGCGGCAGCGCGGTCAGGCACAGGCCCGGAGGCGCGCCTCTTCGCCGGCGTGAAGCATATCATCCGCCGCCGCAAAGCCGTGCCGCACCTCGCCGCAGATGCACCCACCCGCATCGTCAGTCTCGGCAATGATGCACTCTTCGGCTTCCTCCGCCTGTCCGATGAGGGGACGCTGCTCGGCGTCTTCAACTTCACGGAAAACTGGGTGAGTCTGTCCGGCGAACGGTTGCGCAGTCTCGGCATCACAACCTTCCGCGATGTTCTGGGCGAAGGTGACGTGCCGCTCCATGCCGACGCGATTGCCGTGGCCCCTTACGGCCGCCTGTGGCTGGTCTGACTCAAAGCCAGTAGCGATAAACATAAACCGCCGTCATCAGCGTTCCCATGGCGATGACGAAGCGACGCAGCCAGATCACTGGCACGATCGCCAGCAGCTTGCCGCCGAGAAACCCCCCGATGAGCGCGCCAAGCAGCATCACCAGGGTCTGCGGCCAGGCGATCACACCTTGTGCGACAAAGATCACGATGGCCGCCCAGTTTGCGGCCGCACCCAGCATGTTCTTCACCGCGTTTGCGGTGCGCACGGCCCAGGCACTTGTCATGCTGAACAGCGCCATCAGCATCACGCCCATGCCAGCACCGAAATAGCCGCCGTAGATCGTGGTGGGCAGCAACGCCACCTGCCGCGCCAGCGGCGTGTCGTGGTGCGCAGAATCGGTGCGGCGCACCGCCGCCTGGATTTGTTTCGAGAAGGCGAAGATCAGCGTCGCCACGCCGATGAGCAGGGGTACGAGTGCGGTGAACACCCGGTCCGGAGTCCACAGCAGCAGCAGCGCTCCGGCAGCACCGCCAATCGCCGCAATCGCGATGTGAAGCCAAAGTGCCCCATCGAAGACCGGAAGCTGACTCCGTTCAGAGAGCACTCCGGTGAGGTTTCCGGGCGTCAGCGCCACGGAACTGGAGGCATTGGCAACCACGGGAGAAAGGCCCGCCGCCATCATCGCCGGGAAGGTGAAAAGTGTTGCGCCTCCCGCCACGGCATTGATGGCGCCGCCCATCACGCCCACTGCGAAAAGCAACAACATGATGTCCCAGGTCATTCGAAAGCCGTCTTTGATTTGTTTAATCAATTCATGTCATGTAACCCCTGACCATGGACCATATCCAGCCTTACCTCGACTATTTTTCTGCCAACCCTGGTTGGGCCATTGTCATCATCTTCCTGATCGCATTCGGCGAGGCGTTGCTGATCATCGGCCTGTTCGTGCCATCGACCGTTGTGCTGGTGGGCGCAGGCACGCTGGTGGGTACGGGCCATCTCGATTTCTGGCAGGTTTTCCTGGCGACGATTCTCGGCGCCATTGCCGGCGATCAGGTCTCCTATTGGGCCGGCAGGCTCTACGGCGACCGCCTCAAGACCTTCTGGCCTCTGAGCCGCTATCCGGCACTGGTCGCCAAAGGCGAAGACTTTGTCCGCAATCATGGCGGCAAGTCGATTGCCATTGGCCGTTTCGTCCCCGGCGTGAAGGCTGTGGTCCCGGGCATCGTCGGCATGTTGGGCATGAGCCAGCCCTTCTTCATTTTCGTGAATGTGACGAGCGGCGTGTTCTGGGCCGCGGCCCACGTCTTTCCCGGCGTACTGATCGGGCAGGGGCTGGCGCTTGCGGGCGAATTCAGCGGACGCCTCACGTTCCTTCTCGTACTGCTGCTCGTGGCGCTCGGCGTGCTGGGCTGGGTGATCCGCCTTCTTTCCGCGGGATTGTTCACGCCATGGATACGCCGCGCCCTGTCGGGGCTCTCGCGCCGCGCCAAGTCGCAGAATTCCCGGCCCTTCTACAGGCTGGGCCGCAAGCTCTCGCCCGATCATCCCAAGGCGGTGCGGATCGTGGCGTTGGGCCTGACTTTGCTCGTTGCAGCGGCGATCGTGCTCTATCTCATCATCCGCGCCGGCACGCTGGACGCCGCCTCCAATCTCGACCAGTCGGTCCATGGCCTCCTTGCGGAACTTCGCAACGCGCCCGGCGACATGCTGATGACGCGCATCTCGATGATGGGTGAATCACCGGTGCTTTTGATGCTCTGCGCCGCCATGGCGCTGTGGTTGTTCGCCCATCGCGCCTGGCGCACCGCGCTTGGCATTGTGCTGGCCGTGGCTGTGGAGCAGGCCCTCGTCCTGTCGATGAAGGTCTATTTCGCCCGGCCGCGTCCCATGCTGCTGCCGCCGGAAGCAATCGAATCGCCCCTCAGCTTTCCGAGCAGCCACGCTGCGCTGTCCATGCTGTCCTTCGGACTTCTGGCCGTGGTGGCGGGCCATGCCATGGGCCGCTGGAGCAAGGCGGTGGTATATTCGCTGGCCGGCATGGTGGTGTTCCTCATCGCCTTTTCCCGTCTCTACCTCGGCGTTCACTGGCTGGGCGATGTGCTGGCCGGTGTGGCCCTCGCAGGCGTCATCACCACGGTGTTTGGCGTTGCCCTCGAAGCCTGGCCCGCCCGCCGCATCCGTCCCCTCGGCATGATCGGTGTTTCGCTCTTCGCCTGGCTCCTGGCGGCAGGCATGAACATCGAGATGAATGGCAACGCCCGTGAAGCCTCCTATGCGCCGCCCCTGGCAACACAAACCTATAACGTAACCGAGTGGACAACTGCGGCGTGGACGCATGTGCCCACCCGCCGTGTTGATCTCTCGGGCAAGTCTGGCGATCCCTTCGTCGCCCAGTGGGTTGGACCGCTGGATAGGCTGGAACAGAATCTGACAACGCAAGGCTTCGAGATCCTTCCGCCATGGACGTGGACTGCCGCGCTGGCCTACTCCGATCCCCATGCGCCGTTCGACGCCGTGCCCCCACGGCCCCTCTTGCATGAAGGCCTGCAGGCCAGATTGACGGCGGTGAAGAAAGATCCCGCACTGCCCGATGGTCGTCTTGTGCTGCGCGTCTTCAAGACCGGCAGCGCCGTAACCCTGCAGGGGCATGAAGAACCGGTCTTCGCACTGAGTCTTCTGGAGGAGGTCAATGCACCTCGCTTCAAGCTGTTCACGCTGCCACGCTCGGGGCCTGCGCCGGACGGGGCTACAGTCCGGCTTCTCGCGGGATTGCCCGGAACCGTCGTCGCAGGGGTGCCCACCGGAACCAATGCCGGACCCGTGATCCTCGCCGCGCCCTGAGCTGTTTGGCCGCTCCCCGCACCGCCGGGAACGGCCTCGAAAAGGGCAAATTCCAACTGGATTTTGCGAGTGCCTTCCGCCATATTCCGCCGCGATTTCGAGACCGATTGGAAACACCCGCAATGCGAATCGTGAAACAGTTTTTCACCTGGTGGAATGGTGCCACCTGGAACACGCGCTTCTACACCTGGCGCAAGGGTGAGCACGTGGGCACCGATCAGCTCGGCAACCGCTATTACCGGGCCAAGTCGGCCATCCCGGACTCGATCCCCGAACGCCGCTGGGTGATCTACGCCAATTATTCGGAAGCCTCGCAAGTGCCGCCCGGCTGGCACGGCTGGATGCATCACCGCACTGACACGCCCCCGCAGGACGGCGACTACATGCCGCGCGAATGGGAAAAGCCGCATCACGAAAATTACACCGGCTCCGTGAACGCCTATCATCCGCCCGGCTCCATCGCCGTCGGCGGCAAGCCCCGCACCCAGGCGCCTGACTACCAGGCCTGGCGTCCGGAATAAGCAGACGAGGGGGCGCACGCCGTGTCCGCAGGATCCACCACGCTTGAAACCGCCGTCGGCGCAGCCGTCGTTGCGCTGGCTGTGGCTTTCTTCGCCTATGCCTATAAGACGGCGGGCGTGGGCGGCGGCGCAGGTGCCAGCGGCTACACGCTGATTGCGGAATTCGACAACGCCGAAGGCATCAATGTCGGCACGGATGTGCGTCTTGCAGGCATCAAGATTGGCAGCGTCACCGCGCAATCGCTCAACACTGAAAGCTATCAGGCGCGCATCGAGATGACTGTCGACAAATCAGTCTCGCTCGCCGACGACTCCGCCGCCAAGGTGACAAGCGAAGGTCTGCTGGGCGGCAAGTTCATCGCCCTGGAACCGGGCGGTTCGGATACCAAGCTCGCCGCCGGCGGGCAGTTCAGTTACACCCAAGGCTCAGTTGATCTGTGGGCGCTGATCGGTCAGGCCATGTCCGGTTCGAGGTCTGCACCGGAGCCGGCGCCCGCGCCCGCTCCCGCTCCCGCGACACCTGAAACGGCCCCTGCGCCGGAGCAGCCCTGAGCATGACAGTGTTTCGCGTTGGTGCCGTCGGCATCGCAGTCATGCTGTCCGCAGCACCTGCCGCCGCAGACCGCATCAGCAACCCGATTGCCCTGTTCAGCGGGCTGGACAAGATCACCGGCGTCACCACCAGTTTCGAGGCGAAGATCGGCGAAGAGCACGCCTTTGGCGGCCTGATCGTGAAGCCGTTCATCTGCTACACGCGGCCCGTGACGGAAGAGCCGAAAACCACCAGTTTCGTCGAGGTGGATGAGACGGAACCATCGGGCAAGCGCAAGCGTGTCTTTTCTGGATGGATGTTTGCCGAAAGCCCCGGCCTCAACGCCGTGGAACATCCGACTTTCGACGTGTGGCTGACCGGTTGCCGCGACCCCAATGCGCCGCCGCCGCCGGTGGAAGAACCACCGAAGCCGCCGGAAGAAGACCAGAACGGCGAGGACGACGGGGCAGCGCCGGAAGACTAACGCGGCGAGGCCCAGTCCAGCACCAGTTGCGGATCATTGTCGCCCTTGAAGCGCTGGAAATCCGCATCCGCCGCCACCGCAGGACCGAGCAGCGCCAGATAGTCCGCCTTGTTCATGGAAATCGCGCCCAGGGTGGCGAGGTGCGGATTCATGAATTGCGCATCGAGAAGCCGGAATCCACCCGCATTGAGCCGCGCGACGAGATGCACCAGTGCGACCTTGCTGGCGTCGGTGACGCGGCTGAACATGCTTTCACCAAAAAACACGGCACCAAGCCGCACCCCATAAAGCCCGCCCACCAGCTTTCCATCCTGCCAGCTTTCGACCGAGTGGCAGTGACCCATGCGGAACAGATCCGCATAGAGTTTGAGAATGCGCTGGTTGATCCACGTTTCCTTGCGGTCGGTGGTGCGCTCGGCGCAGCGGCGCATCACCTCTTCGAAAGCTGTATCTATACGGATATCAAAGCGGCGCTGCTTCACCGCCTTGCGCAGGGAGCGTGAGATGACGAGGCCGTCCAGCGGAATGAGGCCACGCTCATCCGGTTCGACCCAATAGAGTGCCGGATCGTCGGCGCTCTCCGCCATGGGAAAGACACCCGCCGCATAGGCTTTCAGCAACACGAGGGGAGTGATCGGACTCACGGCCGGGCCAGCGCCTTTTGCCGGAAACTCAAGACGCGGTGCGCGCCAGGAATTTCTCAAGCCAATGGATATCGTAGTTTCCGTCGATGATGTCGTTTTCCGCCAGCAGGCGCTGGAACAGCGGAATGGTTGTCTCCACGCCTTCCACCACGAATTCCGAAAGCGCGCGCTTCAGGCGCATCATGCATTCCGTGCGCGTTTTGCCGAACACGATCAGCTTGCCGATGAGGCTGTCGTAATAAGGCGGGATGCGGTAGCCGGAGTAGAGCGCGCTGTCGATGCGCACGCCCAGTCCGCCGGGGAAATGCACGGCATCCACCCGGCCCGGAGACGGCGTGAAGGTCTGCGCGTTTTCCGCATTGATGCGGCATTCGATGGCGTGACCCGCGAACTGTATGTCGTCCTGCGTCAGCGACAGGGTTGCACCCGAAGCCACGCGAATCTGCTCCTGCACCAGGTCGAGGCCCGTGATCATTTCCGTCACCGGATGTTCCACCTGCAGGCGCGTGTTCATCTCGATGAAATAGAACTCGCCGTTTTCATAGAGGAACTCGATGGTGCCCACGCCTTCATAGCCGAGGTTCGCCATGGCCTTGGCCACGCGGCCGCCGATGTCGTCACGCTGCCGCGCATTGAGGGCAGGGGAATGCGCCTCTTCCCAGACCTTCTGATGGCGGCGCTGCAATGAGCAATCGCGCTCACCCAGATGCACCGCATTGCCCTTGCCGTCGCCCAGAACCTGGATCTCGATGTGGCGCGGCTTCTCCAGGTATTTCTCGATGTAGACTTCGCCATTGCCGAAAGCGGCCTTGGCTTCCGTCTGCGCGGTTGAAACGGCGACTTCGAGATCGGACTCGTCGCGCGCCACCTTCATGCCGCGCCCGCCGCCACCGGCAGTCGCCTTGATGATGACGGGGTAGCCGATGTCGCGCGCCACCTTGCGGGCGTCCTCGAACGTGGCCACGCCACCCTCCGAGCCCGGCACAACGGGAATGCCCAGAGATTTGGCCGTGCGCTTGGCCTCGATCTTGTCACCCATGGTGCGGATGTTTTCCGCCGACGGGCCAATGAACTTGATGTTGTGCTCGGTCAGGATTTCGGCAAAGCGGGCATTCTCGGAGAGGAAGCCGTAGCCGGGGTGTACCGCCTCCGCACCTGTGATCTCGCAGGCCGAGACGATGGCGGGAATATTGAGATAGCTGTCCTTCGCTGCCGGCGGTCCGATGCAGACGCTTTCATCGGCCAGCTTCACATGCATGGCGTCGGCATCCGCCGTCGAATGCACTGCCACCGTATGAATGCCAAGCTCACGGCAGGCGCGCAGCACCCGCAACGCGATTTCACCCCGGTTGGCGATGAGGATCTTGTCAAACATGGATTACTCGATCACCATCAGCGCTTCACCGAATTCCACCGGCTGGCCGTTCTCCACGAGGATGCTCGTGACCGTGCCGGACTTCGGCGCTGGAATCTGGTTCATCGTCTTCATCGCTTCGATGATCAGCACCGTCTGGCCCTGCTTGACCTGGGCACCCACAGTGACGAAGGGCGCGGAACCCGGCGCGGCCGCGAGATAGGTGGTGCCAACCATCGGCGACTTTACGGCACCGGGTGAATCACCGGCGGCTGCAGCAGCCACAGGTGCGGCCACCGCAGCAACAGGCGCGGTGGCATGTGCCATCGGCGCTGCATGCGCATAAGTCTGGGCCACTCCGGCGAAGCCCTTGGAAACACGCACGCGCACACCCTTCTGCTCAAGCTCGATCTCGGTGAGGCCGGTGTTGTTCAGTATGTCGGCAAGGCTGGAGATGAGGGACAGTTCAGCTGACTGCGGAGCGGAAGATGCGCTGGTTTTGCTCGGCTTCTTGGGGGGCATGGTAAGCTCTTTGTTCAGGTTTGCGCAGGGGGGCGTCTGCGCCCCGGTCATGGTTCCACAATTGGACGAAACGGCCGCCTTTGTAAACGGTGTCGGTCAGGTCACGGTGGAAAAGCGGATGGCCGGGATCAGCAGTATTTGCATCCGCCGTTGGCGCGCACGTCGGCAATCGCCTTCACCAGTTCTTCTGATTGCACGAAGCCCGGGAATACCTTGTCATCGACGATGAAGGCCGGCGTGCCGTTGATGGCCATCGCCTGCGCCAGCGCCTGGTTTGCGGCAATGGTTTCCACCACGGACTTGTCCTGCATGTCCGTCTCCAGCTTGGCCATGTCCACGCCCACATCCTGAGCCAATTGGCGCGTCACCTCTTCGTTGACGGGGCCATCATGCTTGAACAGCGCCTGGTGCAGGTCCCAGTATTTGCCCTGCTTGCTGGCGGCAATGGCGGCGCGTGCGGCAAACTCCGACCCCGGTCCGAAGATGGGGAATTCCTTGAACACCACCTTCACGTTCTTGTCGCTCTCGACGATGCCCGCCACTTCGCCCACGGCCTTTTTGCACCAGCCGCAATTGTAGTCCATGAACTCGATCACGGTCACGTCGCCCTTCGGATTTCCCGCGACAGGATCGGCGGCAGACTTGAAGATCGCCTCGGCATTGTCCTTCAGCGTGGCGCCACGTGCCTGTTCTTCGGCAACGCGCTCCTTGGCCTGCAGGTTCTCGCTCATCTCCCGCAGGATTTCCGGATTCTGCAACAGGTAGTCGCGCACCAGCTGCTCGATTTCCTTCTTCTGCTGGTCATCCAGCGAAGCGGGGCGCGCGGGCGCGGAGAACAGCAGGGCAGCGGCAGAAACAGCGGCGAGAAGCGGAATGATTTTGCGCATGGATATCCTCGTTGATGGTCCGGTTTTGGCCGATTTGGCCGCGATCTTCAAACGACTTTTCCGTGAAGTTGTCAGCCTTTGGCAGACGACGCGAAAGTGACGAGATCGTTGGCCCGCAGCCATTCCGGGGTGCCGCGCTTGAAGCGGTCCTGCGCCAGCTTGGCCTTTTTCAGTGCAAGGTCGCGGTCGCCCGAGGCCCAGGCGAACTCAGCCGCTGCAAGATCGGCCCGCGCCGCATCGCCCTTCATGCCATAGGCCCGCGCCATGTCCTTGTAGATCACGGGCATGTCGGCTTCCGTCTTCTTGGCGAGGCGAAGAAGCGAGAGAGCCTCGTCGGCCTGCGACGGGTCTTCTGTCGCGAGCAGGATTGCGGCATGGAGGTGCGTCAGCAATCCATTGTTCGGCAGCAGTTGACGCGCCTTGCGGATTGCCGGAATGCCCTTCGCCGCCTGGCCGTTCTCCATGTAGGCCTGCGCCTTCAATTCCCAGAAATAGGGACTTTCCGGCAGGTCCCGCGTGAGGCTGTCGATGATCGGCATGGCGTTCTTGATGTCGCCGCGCCGGAACATGGCAATGGAACGGGCATAGCGCGCCGGCAGGGAATTGTCGGAAGAGGGATAGCGCTGGAACACCTTCTGCGGCGGCTCCATGAAACCCGCCAGTTTCGCCTTGGCCAGGCTGAGCCGCAGCACGAGGCCCGGATCATCAGCTTTTTCATAATAGGGCGATTTCTTCGCCTCCTGCTGCAGCGTCTGGATGCGGTCGAAGGGCATCGGGTGCGATTGCAGGTAAGGGTCGGCGCGGTCGAGTGAAGCGAGGCTGTTGTTAGCCAGTTGCTCGAACAGCGAGAGCATGCCCGCCGGGCTTTCTTTCGTGGCCGCGAGATATTTGAGGGCGGCCTGGTCGGCGGCGGCCTCCATGGAGCGCTGGTAGGCGAGGAGGTTACGCTGGGCGATGCCCTGCGAACCCGCCATGATGCCGCTGCCCGCCTTGGATGCCCCTTGCACGCCCGCTGCCGCACCACCCACCATGGCGGCGGCACCGATCAGCATGCCGATGATGCGTTCCGTGCTGGCCTGCGCCAATTCGTTGTTGAGGCGCGCCAGATGGCCGCCAGCGATATGGCCGGACTCATGCGCCAGCACGCCGATCACTTCGCCCGGTGTGTGCGCCTTGGTGAGAAGTCCGGTGTGGATGAAGATGCGCTGTCCGCCCGCCACGAAGGCGTTGATGTTGTCGTCGGCGATCACATAGACCTTGACCGCGCCTGCGTTGATGCCCGCCGCCTTGAAGATGGGCCGCGACATGTTACGCAGCAGGCCCTCGATCTCGGCGTCGCGGATGATGGACGGACCGGCATTGGGATTCTTGCCCGCGGCCCATGCCGAGGGGGAGGTGAGAACAAGGCTGGCGGCGGCCAGAAGGGCTGCGGCGCGCTGGAACAATCGCATCAGGAAACTCCGGAGATCGGCATTTCGCTGGCAAATGGGGCGGGTTTGAGGCCCGCCCCTGTGTCAGATCGTGTGTGATTTGCCGCAGAGCAGCCGGCCCGTTACTCGGGCGTCCGCTTGCTCCACCAGCCGCTCTTGCGCGGCGCCGCTTCGGTGTTCACCGTGGACTGCGGCGGCTGCCACTTGCGCGGCTCCGGTTCAGGAATGAACTCGGGGATTTCGATCTTGGGAGCAGGGGGCGGAGCCACCAGTTCCGGACCAGACGATTCGCGGCGCGGACGCTCATCGCGGCGGCCACGGGACTCGTTGCGGTCGCGGCGCTCACGCCGTTCGCCCCGGTCTCCACGCTCACCCCTGCCGCCCCGGTCGCTGCGTTCACGGGCGGGCGCGTCTTCACCACCGGCTTCTTGCGCCACAGGCTCCTCGCCTTCGCTGCGTTCGCCCTCGCCCTCGCTGGGCTCGGTGCTGGCGCGGGGGCTGTCGCTGCGGTCACGATCACGGCCACGGCCAAAGCGACCCCGGCGTCCACGGCGGCCGCCACGTTCGCCCCGGTCTCCGTTGCCGGTACGCTCGCTACGTTCTTGCCCGCCGGAAGCCGGTACGCCTTCTTCACCGTCCTCGTCCGAAGACGGAGCGGCAGCGTCGTCGTTTGCCTCAGCGGAAGAAGAGACCTGAGCGGTCTCGCGATCGTCCTCGGCTTCGTCCTCCTCTGCGGATTCGGACTGTTCGCCCGACTCGTCGGAAGCTTTCGTTTCACCGTTGCGTTCGCCCGGCAATTCCTGGTCGCCACGGCGGCCACCACGGCGGCCACGGCGGCGGCGGCGGCGGCCGCCCTCACGCGAACGGTCCTCGCGGCCTTCTTCGCCGGAGCTCGCTGATTCACCGGCTTCGTCCGAGGCTTCCTGTTCCTCGGCCTCGTCAGCGGCTTCCACCGCTTCCGTCACCGGTTCTTCCTCGTAGGCCGAATCCATGCGCACCGGTGCAGCCGCCGGCAGGCGGCGCGGAGCGATGTCGCGGTCATGGGCCTTTTCAATGATGGCTTGCGCCCCCTTCAACTCTTCGCCGCCCGGGATCACGAAGACCGTGATGCCATGCGCCTGCTCGAGTGCCAGCACGCTGTCGCGCTTTTCGTTGAGCAGGTAGAAAGCCACGTCGCGCGAACAGCGCACCGTCAGGTTTTCGGGACGCTTCAGCAGATAGTCCTCGATCGTACGCAGCACGCCGAGGCCACAGCTGGAAACGGAGCGCACGATGCCTTTGCCTTCGCAATGCGGGCAGGGGCGGAAGGTGCCTTCCATGATGCCGGGGCGCAGGCGCTGGCGCGACATTTCGAGCAGGCCGAAATGGCTGATCCGGCCCACCTGGATGCGGGCGCGGTCGTTCTTCAGGGCTTCCTTGAGGCGCCGCTCCACCGCACGGTTGTTGCGGTTCTCCTCCATGTCGATGAAGTCGATGACGATGAGGCCGGCCAAGTCGCGCAGGCGCAGTTGGCGGGCAATTTCGTCGGAGGCTTCTAGGTTTGTCTTGAGGGCGGTGTCCTCGATCGAGTGCTCGCGCGTCGCCTTGCCAGAGTTGATGTCGATCGCAACCAGCGCTTCCGCCTGGTTGATGACGAGATAGCCCCCCGACGGCAGCGTCACGGTCGGTGACAGCAGGCCATCCAGATGCGTCTCGACGCCGTAGCGCGAAAACAGCGGCCGCGTGTCGCGGTACTGCTTCACGTTCTTGGCGTGGGACGGCATGAGCATTTTCATGAAGTCCTTGGCCTCGCGGTAGGCATCGTCGCCTTCCACCACCACTTCATCCACGTCCTTCGTGTAGAGGTCGCGGATGGAGCGCTTGATCAGGCTGCCTTCCTCATAGACGAGGCTCGGAGCCTGCGATTGCAGCGTCAGGTCTCGCACGCTTTCCCACAGGCGGATGAGGTAGTCGAAATCGCGCTTGATTTCAGGCCGCGTGCGCTGGGCACCGGCAGTGCGCACGATGAGGCCCATGCCTTGCGGCACCTCCACATCACGGGCCACTTCCTTCAGGCGGCGGCGGTCGCCGGCATCGGTGATCTTGCGGGAGATGCCACCACCGCGCGCGGTGTTGGGCATGAGCACGCAATAGCGTCCGGCCAGGGACAGGTAGGTCGTGAGGGCGGCGCCCTTGTTGCCGCGCTCTTCCTTCACCACCTGCACCAGCAGGATCTGGCGGCGCTTGATGACTTCCTGGATCTTGTACTGGCGGCGGCGCGGCTGGCGGCGGGCGCGGCGCTGCGGAACCTCTTCCAGCGCGTCTTCCGCGCCGATCGATTCCACCTTCTGGCTTTCGGCGTCCTCCTCGATGGTCACGAGATCGCCGTTGGCCGATTGCTTTTCCGGAGCCGTTTCGCTCACGTCGCCTTCAGCCGCAGCCTCTGACGTTTCGACAATGTCGGAAGAGATGCTGTCGCTTGCTTCCGCAGCGAGGGGAAGGGCAGACGGCACTTCCGCTTCGTCCAACAGTTCGGCAGCTTCGGGGTTTTCGTCGTCTGCGCCGGCGTGGTCGTCGGCACCGTGGTCATCCTCGGCATCGCCATCGTCGTCGGCACCGGCATCCATCGCCGTGTCGTCCTCGGCACCGGCTTCCTCGCCGTTGCCATTGTGGTGGCCGTTGTCGAGATCATCGTCCGATTCCTCGGCGTCATCCTCTTCCTGTTCTTTCAACAGGGCGAGGCGGTCCGCGACGGGAATCTGATAATAGTCGGGATGGATTTCCGCGAAGGCAAGGAAGCCATGGCGGTTGCCGCCATACTCCACGAATGCTGCCTGCAGCGACGGTTCGACCCGTGTTACCTTGGCGAGATAGATGTTGCCCTTGAGGGGCTTGCGGGAGGCACTTTCGAAGTCGAATTCTTCAATGCGGTTTCCTCGCGCCACCACAACCCGGGTTTCCTCGGGATGGCTGGCGTCGATGAGCATTTTGCTGCCCATGATCTGTGTTCCTTGCTGCGGCAAGGCTGCGGCCTGTATCCAGGACTCTGTCCGGACGAGAGAAGGAGTGGGCCACCGCGAACTTGCTGGCGCATAGGGGTCTATTCAACTGCACGGCTGCCGAAGCCCTCGGGGCTGTCATTTCGGCTGTTGTGTGCGGGAGGTTGAACATGACCCTCGTTGACTGTTACCCCCAGCTCTGCCTGTGGGCGGTTTGAACTCTTTTCGGCCCACCGGATGGTTCCGTCCATCCCCGTGGTGTGAGGGCCTAACACGGGCCCTGCCAAACGCATTGGGCTGGCTGCTTGCCAAAGCGGACCGGACGCCCACCCGTTGCGAAACTGTTGCCCGTACAACCTTTGCGTTCATGAGAAGCGAGTCCGGCTGACAGGACTGGACCTTTCTAGGGATCATCACCGGCAAGTGCAAGCAGCCTTTGCACCCCAAAGGCAACGCGGAGTTAACCAAGCCACCCTAACCTCTGCGTTCCGGTCGGGTCGAGTAGGGGTTTCTAACGTGGTTTCAACGGGTTACATGGGCAGGCTTGAGCAACCGCTGCGCGCTTCGGCCCGGCGTCTCGCCACCCTCATGGCCGGATTGGTCTTTTTCCTCTCGCTTGCAGGCCAGTGCGCGCTGGCAGGCGACACCGTTGCCTCCCGTTTCGATCTCACAGGCGACGAAACAACAACGCAATTCTCCGCCGTGCTGAGTGATGACAGCGGCTACACGGCCTCAGTCCTTCCCGACCCGTACCGGGTGCTGATCGACATGGCCAACGTCGCCTTCGATCTCCCGCCCGGCGCAGGCCGCAAGCCCAGGGGACTGGTGAAGGCGATCCGCTACGGCGTGGTCGAGGAGGGGAAATCGCGGATCGTCATCGATACGACAGGGCCCGTGCTGATCACCAGGTCCGTCCTTGTTCCCAAGTCGGGCAAGAAGCCCGCACGCATCACGATCGAGCTCACGTCGATCTCGAAAGACGTGTTTGACGCAGCTTTCGCCATCGACCGCAGCGCGCCGGAAAGCGAGACCGCAGAGAGCACGCCCGCCGTCGCAACCGAACAGGCCGCGACTGACGTCGAAGAAGCGGCCGCGACGGAGCAGGGCGACATCGTGGGCTCCGTCACGCCAGCCGAAGAAATTGTCGCCGATATCCCCGTCATCAAGCCGACGCTGAAACCGGGGAAGCCTGAGGCAGCACAGGCTGTCTCCACCGAACGTCCCGATGGCAAGAAGGTCATCGTCATTGATCCCGGCCACGGTGGAATCGATCCCGGCGCATTGTCACCCGGCAAGACCCTGGAGAAGGACGTCGTCCTTTCCTTTGCAAAGGACCTCCGCGCGCTGCTCGAAAGCGATGGCCGCCACCATGTCGAACTGACCCGCGAAGACGACCGATTTATCTCATTGAAGGACCGCGTGGCCTTTGCCCGCAAGCATGGTGCCGACCTCTTCATCGCCATCCACGCCGATACGCTGCGCGGCCAGACTGTGACGGGCACCACGCTTTACACACTGTCCGAAAAAGCCTCCGACGCGGAATCGGAAGAACTCGCCCAGCGCGAAAACCGCGCCGATGCCATTTCCGGTGTGAACCTCTCGGGACAGAGCGAGGAAGTGGCAGGCATCCTCATCGATCTCGCCCAGCGCGACTCGCGCAACAAGGCGTCGCTGTTCTCGCGTCAGGCCCTGGCGCAACTCAAGACCGTGACGAAGATGACCGGCAAGCCCATCCGCTCCGCCGGCTTCACCGTGCTCAAGTCGCCGGAAATTCCCTCGCTGCTCATCGAACTCGGCTTCCTCTCCAATCCCAAGGATGAAGAGCGCCTCCGGTCGGCCGCTTGGCGCAAGACCATGGCCAAGGCGCTGGCAAGTGCCATCGACACCCACTTCGCGCCTGCCGTCGCCCAGAATCCCTGACAGCCATATGTGATCAGAGGCGCCACCCCACCGCCATAATCCACGCCTAGGCCCATGCTTTATTTGGGGCTTTGGCGAGGGCCGAATTATGCTATTTGCAGCGGCAGAATTGACGCGGGTGGCGAACTGAATGTTGAAATTTCTGGGCTGGCTCTTTGCTGCGGGCTTCATGATCGTGATCGGCGTCGCCGCGGCCGCCCTCTACATCATCATTGACGTCTCGAAAGACCTGCCGGACTACAAGCAACTGGCCGCCTATGAGCCGCCGGTGATGACGCGCATGCATGCCGCCGATGGTTCTCTGCTCGCCGAATACGCCGAACAGCGCCGCCTCTTCGTTCCCATCGAGAACGTGCCGAAGAAGTTGATCCAGGCTTATCTCGCCGCCGAGGACAAGACGTTCTACACCCACTCCGGCCTCGACTATCGCGGCATCTTCGCCGCCGCCGTGCGCTATGTGCAGGTGAAGGTGACGGGCCGTGGCCAGATCGTCGGCGCCTCCACCATCACCCAGCAGGTGGCCAAGAACTTCCTGCTCTCCAGCGAGCAGACGATTTCGCGCAAGCTCAAGGAAGCGCTGATCGTGCAGCGCATCGAGTCATCTTTCAGCAAGGACCAGATTCTCGAACTCTATCTCAACGAAATCTTCCTCGGCATGAACTCCTACGGCATCGCCGCGGCGGCGCTCAACTATTTCGGCAAGTCGCTGGATGAATTGTCGATCGACGAGATGGCCTATCTCGCGGCACTGCCGAAGGGCCCCAACAACTATCATCCTTTCCGCCACGCCCAGCGCGCCGTCGAGCGCCGCAATTGGGTGCTGCTGCAGATGTTCGAGAACGGCTATATCACCGAAGCCGAATTGAAGACGGCCCAGGCCAGGCCCCTCAACGTCAATCCGCGTCCCTTCGGTGCCCAGTTGTTCGCTGCCGAAGGCTTTGCCGAAGAGGTCCGCCGCGATCTCACCGTGATGTACGGCCAGGAGGGCGTGAGCAAGGGCGGCTATTCGGTACGCACCACGATCGATCCGAAGCTGCAGATCATGGCACGTCAGGCCGTGGCCCGTGGCCTCATCGGCTTCGACCGCAAGCGCGGTTATCGCGGCCCGGTGAAGAAGGTGGAACTGACGGGCGGCGACTGGGCCCAGACCCTCGCCGATTTCAAGGTGCCGGCAGATGTGGCGCCGTGGCAGATTTCCGTCGTCCTCGAAGTGGCGGATGACGCTGCAACCATCGGCCTCCAGCCGCCGCGCGGACCCGATGGCAAGATCACCGAGGTGCGCGAGACCGGAACCATCCCACTCAATTTCATGACGTGGGCGCGCGAGTATGTGGACGGCAGCAAGCTCGGCAAGGAGATCAAGAAGGCCGGGCAGGTGCTCGCACCCGGTGATGTCGTCTACGTCGCTCCGGCAAGGGAAAAAGGGCAGTGGCACCTCGTCCAGACGCCGGATGTCGAAGCCGCCATGGTGGCCATGGACCCGCATACGGGCCGCGTTCTCGCCATGGTCGGCGGTTTCTCCTATTCCAGCAGCCAGTTCAACCGCGCCACGCAGGCCATGCGCCAGCCCGGTTCATCCTTCAAGCCGATCGTTTATGCGGCGGCCCTCGACAACGGCTACACGCCCGCCTCCGTGGTGCTGGACGCGCCGGTGGAATTCCACCTTTCGAACGGCAAGATCTGGCGGCCGAAGAACTACACCGACAAATTCTACGGGCCGTCCACGCTGCGCCGTGGCATCGAACAATCGCGCAACGCCATGACGGTGCGCCTCGCCGACGACCTCGGCATGACCAAGATCGCCGACCTCGCGCAACGCCTCGGCATCTATGACCAGATGCCCCGCCATCTGGCCAACGCGCTCGGCTCGGCGGAAACGACGCTGCTGCGCATGACCACGGCGTATTCCATCTTCGCCAATGGCGGCAAGAAGGTGGAAGCAACCCTCATCGACCGCATCCAGGACCGCCGTGGCCGCACCATCTGGCGCCACGACAAGCGCGACTGCACCGCCTGCGTCCAGGCCGAATATTCGCCCGACATGCCGGAACCCGAACTGCTGGATGTGCGCGAGCAGGTGATGAGCCCCTATACCGCCTACCAGATCACCTCGATGCTGGAAGGCGTGGTGGAACGCGGCACCGGACACAAGATGCAGGCGCTGGGCAAGCCGGTGGCCGGCAAGACCGGCACATCCAACGACGAACGCGATGCCTGGTTCATCGGCTACACACCCGACCTCGCGGTCGGTGTCTATGTCGGCTACGACAATCCCAAGCCCATGGGCAAGAAGCGCACCGGTGGTGAATTGGCCGCGCCCTTCGTGCTCGACTTCATGAAGATGGCGCTGCGCAACAAGCCCGCAGCACCCTTCCGTGTGCCGCGCGCAATCGAACTCATCCCGATCAACGCCGCCAACGGCCGCCGCTCGATCTTCGGCGAAGACGGTACGATCCTCGAGGCTTTCAAGCCTGGCGACGAGCCCCCACAATCGACGAGCGTCATCGGTACCACCAAGAAGACCGCCAGTGCGGAAGAGGGCGGGGGCCTTGTGCTCGTGCCGCCCCAGCCCGGCCAGGGTGGTGATCAGGGCGGCGATCCAGGCGTCTACCAGGGCGGCAGCCAGCCTGCCGCCGGGGGTGGCGGGTTGACGGATGGCGGCGACGGCCTCTATTGACGCCGCAACACAATTGAAAACCACGGGAATCAAGCACCGCCATGCGCGCCGAAACCGCCAAGCTCATCGATGAAATCAAGCAGTCGCTCGCACTGCTGAGGAGGCATCTTTGACTGGGACAAGTCCCAGCGAGATCTAGCCGAACTGAATGCAAGGGCTGAAGACCCGAAACTCTGGGATGATCCCCAGAAGGCGCAAGACGTCATGCGCCGCCGCCAGGACCTGGAGACTCGCATCAACGGCATCCTGAAGGTCGAGCAGGCGATTTCCGACAATTCCGAACTGATCGAGATGGGCGAGGCCGAAGGCGACGCCGGCATCGTGCGGGATGCCGAAAAGGCCATTGCGGCGCTGAAGGCCGACATTGCCAAGGTGGAGCTGGATACGCTTCTCTCCGGGGAAGCAGACTCGAACGACAGCTACCTCCAGATCAACGCCGGTGCCGGTGGTACCGAAAGTCAGGACTGGGCCTCCATGCTCATGCGCATGTATGTGCGCTGGGCCAACCAGAACAAATACAAGGTCGAGGTACTGGACGAGCATCCGGGCGAAGAAGCGGGCATCAAATCCTGCACGCTCCAGATCAAGGGCCACAATGCCTATGGCAAGCTGAAGACGGAGAGCGGCGTGCACCGCCTCGTGCGCATCTCACCCTATGACTCGAACGCCCGCCGCCACACGTCCTTCTGTTCGGCCTGGGCCTATCCCGTGATCGACGACAACATCGACATCGAGATCGTGGAAAGCGATTTGAAGATCGATACCTACCGCGCCTCGGGTGCCGGTGGACAGCACGTGAACACCACCGATTCGGCAGTTCGCATCACCCACGTCCCCACGGGCATCATCGTCGCCTGCCAGGCCGAGCGGTCGCAGCACAAGAACCGCGCCACCGCATTGAAGATGCTGAAAGCGCGCCTCTATGAACTGGAACTGCAGAAGAAGCAGGAAAAGATCGACGCGGCAAATGCCAAAAAGACGGAGATCGGCTGGGGCCACCAGATCCGCTCCTACGTGCTGCAACCCTACCAGTTGATCAAGGATCTGCGCACCGGGCACACCAGCACCAATCCCTCGGCCGTGCTGGATGGCGATCTGGATGACTTCATCCAGGCGTCGCTGGCCCACCGTGTCTACGGCGGGGATGCAGCGCCCGTCGAGGACATTGAGTAAAAACAAAAAGGCCCGCAGTTGCGGGCCTTTCTTTATTCGGCTGCTTCAAGAATCAATCGCGCGAATGCACCATGCGCAGGTTCTGAAGGTCGGTCTTGATCGGCTCCAGCGTCAACTCGGACTTGCCCGCTTCCCCCATGGGTTCTGCCATGGGCGCCGGCATGGGAACGCCATGCGGCGGGAAGGTCTGTGAAGCGGTGGGCGAACCCGCATTGTGGCGGATGGTGCCGTAGACATAGGCGCCGTTCTCGATCGAGACGCTGTCCTGGAAAATGTCGCCCTCCACATGGGCTCCGGCGTGGATGTAGACCTTGGACCCCTGGATGGGGCCGATAACGCGTCCGCGTACGTGGATCACTTCGCCCGAGAGGTCGCCATGGATGACGCCATGCAGGTCGACGACGCAGACCCGCGCCCGTACCGTTCCCCGGAACGTGCCGTCGATGTGCAATTCGCCTTCACAATTGATCTGGCCTTCGAGCGCCGTGTCGCGCCCGATATAGGACGGCTCGCTTGCCTCGCTCTGTTGCACCGGCATGCCTGGCGCCTGTGCTCGTGGTTTGGCCTTCTTGAAGAACATCGCTAACCCCTGCTTGTGCGTTTGCCACATGAATGGCCCACGCTGTTCGTCCCGTTACAGTCCCGGAAACCGGAGTGCCCCCTCCGATGCCTGCCGCGATGACGGCAGTACCCAAGACCATAGCCCGTTCGTGTCTGCCTGTCATGGCGGAATTGCGGCGCGGTAAACATGCGACGAAGGTGTGGAAATGGCAGGCCGGGCAGGGTGTTTCGCGAGGCCACGATTTTGACATGCTTGGCTTGTGAGAAACCCACGTTTGCGGCTGATTTCCCCTGCGGCCCATACTATCATCCGGCCTGCTCGCCGGGGTTGGGATTCTGGTGTGGGGAGCAGGACGGGAAAGGGCTAGCGTTGCGCGGCAAAACACTCCGCAGGCTGACGATCATCACTCTCGTTGTTCTGGCGGTGCTGGTCATTGCCGGGGCGGGAGTGTTTTGGCGTTTGTCGCAGGGCCCCGTGTCGCTGGCATTCCTGCAGGACCGCATTGAAACCGGCATCAACAAGCAGCTCTCGGGCCTCACCATTTCGCTTGCGGATACGGTGCTGGAACTGGACCAGGAGAGCATGGTGCCCCGGGTCCGCGCCCGGAACCTTGTCCTCACCGATACTGACGGCACCGTGCTGGCCAGCGCGCCGAAAGCCGGCGTCACGCTCGACGGCACGGGCCTTCTCACGGGCAAGGTCGCTGTCACGTCACTTGAACTGATCGGTCCCCGGGTCAATGCCCGCCGCAACCTTGATGGCAGCGTGCGGCTCGGCATCGTCGCCACCGCCGCCGGTGCCGACGAAGTGACCGTGGTCAACGGCAACGACTTCCAGACGGATGGCACCGACGCCCCCGCGCCGAAGTCCTCCGTGGAAGTACAGCCTGAGCCCGCAACGGGTGGCGCGCATATCCTCGATTTGCTGGGCGCGCGCGGCAACGGCGGTGCGCTGGCCAATCTCGAAGATATCAAGATCACCCGCGCCGAAGTGAGTTTTTACGACGAAGGCAACGACGCGACGTGGTTCTCGCCCCGCACCGACATGACCTTCCGCCGCACGCCCTACGGCTTCGTCGTTGTATCCAAGGCGGAAGTGGCCAGCGGCGGCCAGCCGTGGCACGCTGAACTCTCGGCTAGTTTCAAGGCCGAGACCGAGACCTTCGCCATCACGGCAACTGTGGCGGACCTCGTGCCTGCCAACGTCGCCGATGAAGTTTATGCCCTTTCGCAATTCGCCAAGCTGCGCATGCCGTTCTCAGGGCATTTTGAAGTAGAGATGTCCTCGTCCGGCAGGCTCAATCGCGCCGACGGCGAACTTTTCGCCGCAGCAGGTGAAATCAACCTGCCGGATTATTTCGCCAAGCCGATCCTCGTGGATGAGGGCTCGCTTCGGCTGTCCTACAAATACGATGAAGATGTCGTGCGCATTGTCGACTCGTCCATTCTCGTCGGCGGGTCGCGCGCCGAATTGTCTGGCGATCTCATTCCCCGCCGCACGGGCGGCAAGCTGACGGCGATCGGCATCAACCTGCTGGCCCAGAACGTCAGCGTCGATGCCCAGGGCACGATCAAGGACCCGGTGGCGGTGGACAAGATCGAGTTCAAGGGCGAGGCCTCCATGGAGGACCAGCGCGTCGACATCACCGATCTTGTCGTGATGGCGGGAAACACCGGTGTTCGCCTGCGCGGCATCATCATGGGCGGTGACGATTCGCCCGGCATCCAGGTGGCAGGGCGCCTGCGCGATGTGTCTGCCGAATTGCTGAAGAAACTCTGGCCGCCCGTCATGACGCCCCGCACGCGCGCCTGGATCAACGAGAACGTGGTCAATGGAAAGATCACCGAAGGCACCTTCCAGGTGAACTTTCCCGTGAACTCGCTGGCCAAGGCTTTGCGGGAGAGGGTTCTGCCGCCAAACGTTGTTGATGTGTCCTTTACGATGCAGGACGTGACGACACACTACTTCAAGAACCTCCCCGTGATCACGGGCGCGGCCGGCAGCGCGCAACTGAAGGACAGCAACTTCGTCCTCGACATCACCGCGGGCAAGGCGGCGCTCGACACGGGCGAAACCCTGTCGCTCGCGAAGGGGCGCTTCGAGGCCAATGATCTCCTCGCCAAGGAAGTGCCGGGCGAGTTCAAGTTCGATGTGCGCGGCCCGCTCGAAAACATGCTGGCCTTCGCCAAGCATCCCGACCTCAACATCATCACCAAGGATGTGGAAGAAGCCAGGCGCATGAAGGGCGATGGCCGGGCATTGATCGGGCTCTCCCTGCCTCTGATCAAGAACGTGCCGAAAGACCGCGTGAAGGTCACGACCGAGGTGTCCATCTCGGATGCCAGCATGACGGACGCCATGCCGGGCATCGACATCACCGGTGGCGAATTCAAGATTGCCATGAACCCGGAGCAGATCGAGCTTTCCGGTCCGGCAAAGCTGAATGGCATCACCTCCAAGCTGGATTGGCAGAAGCCGCGCGGCAAGGGTTCGCCCGTCATTGCCGTCGAGACGGTTGTGGATGCCAAGATGCGCGAAAAGCTGGGCATGCATGTCGAGGACTACCTGTCCGGCAGCATTCCAGTGAAGATCAAGGTGAAGGGAACACCGGAAACCGGGCGCACCATCGAGGTGGCCGCCGATCTCGACGACGTCTCCATGAAGATCGCCGCCGCGCGCTGGAGCAGGCCGAAGACCAAGGGCACCAACGCCACCTTTATTCTGGCCGATGGCGAAAACGGGGTGCGCACGGTGGAAAACCTGAAGCTCGACGGCCCTGGCCTCCATGTGCGGGGCGACCTTGAGGTGAACAAGGGTGGCGGCCTCCGTGCCGCCCGCCTCTCCGAAATCCGACTTGAGGAGGATGACGTCTTCACGGTGAAACTCGTTCCCGGCGATGAAACCATGAACCTCTCCGTCACCGGACCGAGCTTCGATGCGCGGCCCTACATCAAGAATCTCATCTCTCCGGCAAAGACGGCTGAATCCGCCGCGGCGGCAGCACCCAAGGGCCAGAACTTCATCGTCGATGCGCAATTCGACAATGTCACCGCGCACAGGGGCGAAGTCATCCGCGACGTGAAGGCGACATTCGTCACCCAGCGCGGGACCATCACCTCCGCCAACGTGGACGGCACATTCGCCAACGGACTTCCGCTCAACGTGCGCGTGGTTCCCGTCGATGGCGGGCGCGAACTGCGCGTCACCAGCAATGACGGTGGATCGACACTCCGCGCCACCAATTTCTACTCCAAGATCGCCGGAGGTGCGTTGAGCTTCTATGCACTGATTTCCAATGCGCCGGGTTCACCGATCCGCAACGGTCAGCTCATCCTGAAGAAATTCGAGGTGCGCAACGAAGCCGCACTGGCCGAGCTTGACCGCCGTGGCAGGCCGAAGAAGTCGGGTCCGCGTGCCGATGGCGTGACCTTCAAGAAGCTCAGCCTGCCGTTCTCAACGGACGCGCAATTCGTGCGCATGTGCAATGTGACGCTCGAAGGTGCCGATCTTGGCGGCGTGGCAGAGGGCCTCGTGCGCAAGGCGGATGGCGCAATCGACATCACGGGCACGATGGTTCCGGCGCAGGGCATCAACGGCTTCCTCGATGATGTTCCACTGTTTGGCCAGATCCTGACGGGCGGGAAAGGCGGCGGCATCTTCGGCGTCACCTTTGCCATGGGCGGCACAATCTCGAAGCCGCGCACCCAGGTGAACCCGCTGTCGGTCTTTGCCCCCGGCATCATGCGCGAGATGTTCGCCTACAAGGGCACCTGTGCACCGCGCCGCAGCAACATCAAACCCTCATCAAGGGAAAGCACGAGCAACTGACGCCGGTCAGCCCTGCTTGAGCAGCACGTGCTTCTTCTTGCCGTGCGAGAGCTTGATGGCTCCGTCCTTCGCCATGGCGGCGGTCAGCACCAGCTTGTCGTCTTTCACGATCTCGTCGTTGACGCGGATGCCGCCACCCTGGATCGCGCGGCGCGCTTCACCATTGGAGGCCGCCAGTCCGGCAGCGACTGAGGCCGCGAGAATGCCGACGCCCGCGGAAAGATCGATCGTGACGGTGGGCAGGCCCTCCGCGCTCGCACCTTCCTCGAAGGTCTTGCGCGCGGTTTCGGCAGCATCGTCCGCGGCAGCGGAACCGTGGAGCAGGGTGGTCGCGGCATTGGCGAGCACCTTCTTGGCCTCGTTGATGTCCGAGCCCTGCAGCGACTCCAGCCGCTTGACTTCGTCCAGCGGCAGCGTCGTGAACAGCCTCAGGAAACGGCCCACATCGGCGTCTTCCGTGTTGCGCCAGAACTGCCAGTATTCATAGGGGCTGCGCATGTCGGCGTTGAGCCACACCGCACCCGAAGCAGTCTTGCCCATCTTGGCGCCCGACGACAGCGTGATCAGCGGCGAGGTGAGCGCAAACAGTTGCTGCGTGCCCATGCGCCGGCCAAGGTCGATGCCGTTGACGATGTTGCCCCACTGGTCCGAACCACCCATTTGCAGGTTGCAGCCGTAGCGCTTGCTCAGTTCGGCGAAGTCGTAGGCCTGCAGGATCATGTAGTTGAACTCGATGAACGACAACTCGTGCTCGCGCTCAAGCCGCAGCTTCACCGAGTCCATCGCCAGCATGCGGTTGACGCTGAAGTGCTTGCCCACATCGCGCAGCATCTCGATGTAGTTGAGCTTGGTCAGCCACTCCGCATTGTCCACCATCATGGCATCGGTCTTGCCGCCGCCGAATGAGAGGAACTTGGCGAAGACCTGCTTGATGCCGTCCTTGTTGTTCTCGATATCCGCGAGGCTCAGGAGCTTGCGGCTCTCGTCACGGCCGGACGGATCGCCGACCATCGTCGTGCCACCACCCATCAGCACGATGGGCTTGTTGCCGGTCTGCTGCAGCCAGTGCAGCAGCATGATCTGCACCAGCGAACCCACATGAAGGGAGGGTGCGGTGCAATCGAATCCGATATAGGCTGTCACTTCGCCCTTGGCAGCAAGCGCATCCAGTTCTTTCGCGTCCGAACATTGGTGGATAAAGCCGCGTGACGACAGGATGTTGAGGAAATCGGATGTGTAGGTGCTCATGGTGGCGCGCTCATAACATAGGAAGCGGACGTGTCAAAACCGCCTGAAATTGCCCTTGTCACCGCCCTGGGCCTGATGTCCGGCACATCGCTGGACGGGATCGACGTCGCCCTCGTCAAGACCGACGGCGAGGCCCGTGTGGAACGCGGACAATCGCGCACCTACGCCTACACGGAAGAGCAGCGCCACTTGCTGCGGCGGGCGCTCGCCGCCGCCGCCAGCCTCACGGACCGTATGGACCGCAGCGGGATATTGGGCGAGGCAGAGGCAGCGCTCACCGGCTGGCATGCCGGTGCCGTGCGGGACTTCTGCGAGGACACAGGAACGGCGCTTGAGGAGATCGGCCTCATCGGGTTTCACGGCCAGACGGTGATCCATCGGCCCGAGCGGCGCCTTACCGTGCAATTGGGCGACGGCGCGAAGCTGGCCCGGACGTTGGGCCGGCCCGTGGCTTTCGATTTGCGCGCGGCAGACGTGGCCGCCGGCGGGCAGGGCGCGCCGTTGGTGCCGGCCTATCACGGTGCGCTTGCAGCCGCGTTGCCGGAACGGCCCGTGGCCTTTGTGAATATTGGCGGGGTGGCAAACGTCACCTGGGTCGGCGCGGATGAAAGCCTCGTCGCCTTCGATACCGGCCCCGGCAATGCCCTCATTGATGACTGGATGAAAGCCCACACCGGTGCGTCCCGCGATGAAGGCGGTGCCCTGGCCCGCAGCGGACGGGTGGATGAAGCCACATCGGCACAGTTTCTCGGTGATGCGTTCTTTGAAAGGCCGGGCCCGAAATCACTCGACCGCAACAGCTTCGCCGGAATCTCGCTCAAGGGCCTCAGCCCCGCCGATGGCGCGGCAACATTGGTGGCCGTGACGGCACGCTCCATCGCCGCCGCGCGCGCCCACATGCCATCGCCACCCCGCACCTGGATCATCTGTGGTGGCGGACGGCACAACCGCGCCATCATGCAGGCGCTTGCGGCACTCCTCCCCAACGTGAAGCCAGCGGAAGCCTGCGGCTTCAACGGTGACAGCATGGAAGCCGAAGCCTGGGCCTATCTCGCCGTGCGGGCCAGCCGCGGTCTCGCCCTCACCTGGCCCGGAACAACAGGCGTCCCACGCCCCCTCACGGGCGGGGTGATTGTGCAGGGATAAGCCCCACGAATTTCAACGCCCGGCCATCGATGATCACCAGCGCCAGCCCGATCACCAGGGCGCCCACGACTTCGTGCAGCGTGAGCTTTTCGCCGATCACCGCATAACCCAGCAGGATGGCGGAGACAGGAATGATCATCGTCACCAGCGACACGAACGATGGCCCTGCGCGCGCGATGATGCGGAAGAACAGGAGGTAGGCTACCGAGGTGGAAAGCGCCGCCAACAGGATGAGGGACACCCACGTTCCGCTTGAGGCCGCCCAATAGCCCTGCACGTCGCCGAACAGCCCCACGATCACGGCCATCATCAGCGTGGAGAGCGTCAACTGGCACGTCGCCGTGGTGAGCGGCGGAATGCCCGTGAGCCGCGTCTTCGACCATGGTGCCGACAGGCCGTAGCAGGCCGATGCCAGCACCACCGCGAGAATGCCGAGCGTCTGCGCGCCGAGGTCGCCAAAGCCGCCGCCCTTGAGAATGAGGACACCGGCAAGGCCCAGTCCAAGGGCAATGGCCTTGCGAGCGGTAATGCCTTCAAGCCCTGCCATCGCCATGAAGATGGCGGCGAACATCGGCGTCGTTGCATTGATGACGGAGGCAAGCCCGCCGGTGATGTGGTGCTGCCCCCAGGAAATCGCGGTGAAGGGAATGACGTTGTTCATGACCGACATGCCACCGCAGGCAATCCATGTCTTCAGGTCGGTTGGCAGCTTGCCCAGCACGAGCAGGTGCACCGGAATGAGGATCGCCGCAGCGATGCCAACCCGCGCCAGCACGATGAGCAACGCCGGAAGTTCCTTCACGGCAATGGCGATGAACAGGAACGAACCGCCCCAGATCAGCGACAGGACGAGAAGAAGAATCCAGGATTGTGCGTCGATCTTGGTCTCGCCCATGGCGGTCTCCCTGCATGAAGGCGCAAGGGATAGGCGGGAGACGGCAAGGCCGCCACCCGAAAAGCGCCCGCGCTTGCGGCAGGGCAGTTATGCTTCGCGAGTCAGGCGCCGGTCCAGATAGTCAGCACAGATCTTGGTGAGATCCTCGATCTTGTCCTGAAAGAAGTGGTTGGCACCGGGAATCACCTTGTGCTCGATGGCGATACCCTTCTGCGTCTTCAACTTGGAGACGAGGCTGTGCACGGCTTCCGGAGCCGTCACGGTGTCCTTCTCGCCATTCACGAACAGGCCGGAGGCCGGGCAGGGCGCAAGGAACGAGAAGTCATAGTGCTTGGCCAGCGGGGCCACGGAAATGAAGCCGGAAATTTCCGGCCGGCGCATCAGCAACTGCATGGAAATCCACGCGCCGAAGGAAATGCCGGCGATCCAGCAGATCTTCGCTTCACGGTTGAACGATTGCAGCCAGTCCAGCGCCGATGCCGCGTCAGAGAGTTCGCCAGCACCGTTGTCGAAAAGCCCCTGGCTGCGGCCGACTCCGCGGAAATTGAAGCGCAACACCGAAAAGCCGCGGCTCTGGAACAGCCCGTAGAGGCTGTGGACGATGGGGTTGTTCATCGTGCCACCAAAGGTGGGATGCGGATGCAGCAGGATGGCAATCGGCGCGCCGGTGGCCTTGGCCTGATGGTAACGGCCTTCGATTCGGCCTGCGGGGCCGTTGAAAATCACTTCCGGCATGGAACACCTTGTCTGGTCCGGCAAAAGGACGTCGTCCGGCATCGCCGAAACTTGACTCCCGTAGTCGGAATATTTAAATGCCTTAGAACAATTCCAAGGGAAGGCGGAAAACCGCGTCTCATGACTCTGTTCGCGGTGCGCGCTTTAGCACGGCGGCGGGGGCGAGAGGCAAGTTTTTCGTGACGGCTGAAGGAAAAACCGAATGAAAATGAGCACAAAGGGCCGCTACGCCGTCATGGCCATGATCGACATCGGCCAACATGGTGCCGATTCTGGCGAGACACGGCCCGTTTCCCTGGCGGAAATCGCCGAACGTCAGGACATCAGCCAGGAATACCTGGAACAGCTCTTCGGGAAATTGCGCCGTGCAGGCCTGGTCGTGAGTTCCCGCGGCGCCGCCGGTGGCTATGCGCTGGCGAGGCGACCCGGCGACATCGCCATGGCAGACGTGATCTTGGCCGTGGATGAGCCGCTTCGCGTCACCCGCTGCGACGGCGATGCCGTGGAAGGCTGCGTGAAGGGGGACCGCTGCTGCGCCCACGACCTGTGGTCGTCGCTCGGCCGCCAGATGATGTATTTTCTTGAAAGCGTGACCCTTGAGGATGTGATCGAGAAGCGGAACCTGGCACTCGCCGCTTCCATCAAGCAGGCCAAGGACCGCTCTCCCGCAGTAGGCACTATCCGGTGAGAACCTATCTCGACCATAACGCAACCTCGCCACTGCGCCCTTCGGTGCGAGCCGCGATGTTGGCGGCACTGGATGGGGGCGGCAACGCCTCATCCGTCCACGCCGAAGGCCGCGCGGCGCGCAAGTTGCTGGATGATGCGCGCGAGACCCTGGCCTTTGCCCTCGGTTGCCTGCCCCAGATGATCGTCTTTACGGCCTCGGGCACGGAAGCCAACAACATGGCCTTGCGCGGCGTGGGGGCAGAGCGGATCCTCGTGTCCGCGATCGAACACCCCAGCGTGCTTGCCGCCGCCCGCGCCAGCGGTAAGGCCGTTGATGTGATCCCCGTCGATGGCGAAGGCCGCGTTGATCTCGCAAGGCTGGAGGCCATGCTGCACGGGCCCAATCTGCTTGTCAGCGTGATGCTCGCCAACAATGAGACGGGCGTGATCGAACCCATCGCGGACGTCGTGGCGCTCGCCCGCAAGGCAGGCGCGCTGGTGCATGTCGATGCCGTGCAGGGCTTCGGAAAGCTGCCCGTCAATTTCGGACTCCTCGGTTGTGACCTGATGACGGTCGCCGCGCACAAGGTCGGTGGCCCTGTGGGCGCTGGTGCTTTGGTGGTGCGCGATGGGTTGGTGGTCGAGCCTCTGCTGGTGGGCGGCGGCCAGGAACTGCGCCGCCGGGCCGGAACTGAAAACCTCGCCGCCATTGCTGGTTTTGCTGCCGTGGCGCGCGAAGATCGCATTGATACCAAGGACTTGCAGCATCTATTGGAATCATCACTTGAAGATGTGGTGATGCTCGGACAGGGCGCAACCCGCCTGCCGAACACCACCTGCCTCGCCCTGCGGGGCACCCGCGCCGAAACGCTTCTGATGAACCTGGATTTGGCCGGTGTGGCCGTGTCGTCGGGATCGGCGTGTTCATCCGGAAAGGTCGGGCGCTCTCATGTGCTGGAGGCCATGGGCGTGCCAGGTGAAATCTCATCCGCGGCCATTCGCGTAAGCCTGGGGTGGAACTCCACGGCTGCGGACGTGCAGCACTTCATCACGGTTTGGAAGCAACTCGCCCAGCGCCACAAGGCGCGGCAGGCTGCTTGAGGAAATACAATGGCAGATCTTGAAACAATCGAACTCGTCAAGGACATCGGCGTCGAGAAGTACAAATACGGCTTCGAGACCGACATCGAATCCGAACTCGCGCCCAAGGGCCTGAGCGAAGATACCGTCCGTTTCATTTCGAACAAGAAGAACGAGCCGGCCTGGATGCTGGAATGGCGCCTCGATGCCTACCGTCGCTGGCTGCAGATGGAAGAACCCACCTGGGCCAAGGTGTCCTATCCCAAGATCGACTTCCAGGACATCTACTACTACGCCGCGCCGAAAACCTCGCCCGTGCCCAAGTCGCTGGATGAGGTCGATCCCAAACTTCTTGAAACCTATGCCAAGCTCGGCATTCCGCTGAAGGAGCAGGAAATCCTCGCGGGCGTGCGCAAGCAGGGCGAGAAGAGCGAACTCGATGGTGAGTCCGGCGGTGAATACGCCAGCGGCAAGGTGGCCGTGGACGCGGTATTCGACTCCGTTTCCGTCGTCACCACCTTCAAGGATGAACTCGCCAAGCACGGCGTCATCTTCTGTTCCATGTCGGAAGCGCTGCGCGAGCACGGCGATCTGGTGAAACAGTATCTCGGCTCCGTCGTGCCGCAGGGCGACAACTATTATGCCGCGCTCAATGCGGCGGTGTTCTCGGACGGCTCGTTTGTCTATGTGCCGCCCGGCGTGCGCTGCCCCATGGAGCTTTCCACCTATTTCCGCATGAACGCCAAGAACACCGGCCAGTTCGAGCGCACGCTCATCATCGCGGACAAGGGCTCCTACGTGTCCTACCTCGAAGGCTGCACCGCGCCCACGCGCGATGAAAGCCAGCTTCACGCCGCGGTCGTTGAACTTGTGGCGCTGGATGATGCCGAGATCAAATATTCGACGGTGCAGAACTGGTATCCGGGCGACGCCGAGGGCAAGGGCGGCGTCTACAACTTCGTCACCAAGCGCGGCGATTGCCGTGGAACCCATGCCAAGATTTCGTGGACGCAGGTGGAAACGGGCTCCGCCATCACCTGGAAATATCCGAGCTGCATCCTGCGCGGCGATCATTCCCGCGGCGAGTTCTACTCGATTGCAATTTCGAACGGCCGCCAGCAGGTCGACTCCGGCACCAAGATGATCCACCTCGGCAAGAACACATCGAGCCGCATCATCTCCAAGGGCATTGCCGCAGGCCGCAGCGACAACACCTATCGCGGACTCGTTTCGGCCCATCGCAAGGCTCTCAACGCTCGCAACTTCACCCAGTGTGACTCGCTGCTGATCGGTGACAAATGCGGCGCCCATACCGTGCCCTACATCGAGAGCAAGACCTCCACCGCGCAGTTCGAGCACGAGGCCACGACGTCGAAGATCAGTGACGACCAGATGTTCTATTGCATGTCGCGGGGCCTCTCGCAGGAGGAAGCCGTGGCCCTCATCGTCAACGGCTTCGTGCGCGACGTGTTGCAGCAATTGCCCATGGAATTCATGGCGGAAACCCAGAAGCTCATCGGCATCTCGCTGGAAGGGAGCGTGGGATGACGCTGACCGCTCTCGACATTGCCATGCCCATCGGCCTTGGCATCGTGTTTGGCGCCTTCCGCTTCGCTGCCTACCGGCGTGCATTGCTGGAGGACGCCGCACCCCGCGCCGCCCTGGATGCCCTGAAGGGCATGGCCGGCATCGCCGTCATCACCTTTGCCTACAAATATTTCACGCACACCTGAGACCGGACACCATCATGCTCGAAATCAACAATCTCCACGTCAAGCTCGAAGACGAGCCGCGCGAAATCCTCAAGGGCCTGACGCTGTCGGTGAAGCCAGGCGAAGTGCATGCCATCATGGGTCCGAACGGCTCCGGCAAGTCCACCCTGTCCTACGTTCTTTCGGGTCGCGAAGGCTACGAGGTGACGGAAGGGTCCGTGACCTTCAAGGGTGAGGACCTGCTGGCCATGGAGCCGAATGACCGCGCCGCCAAGGGCGTGTTCCTCGCCTTCCAGTACCCCATCGAAATTCCCGGCGTCGCCACCATGCAGTTCCTGAAGGTGGCGCTCAACGCGCAGCGCAAGGCACGCGGCCAGAAGGAAATGTCCGCGCCTGATTTCATGCGCATGGTCAAGGACCGCGCCGCCAAGCTCAACGTCTCGCAGGAGATGCTCAGGCGGCCCGTCAACGTCGGTTTCTCCGGCGGCGAAAAGAAGCGCGCTGAAATCCTCCAGATGGCCGTGCTGGAACCGTCTCTGTGCGTGCTGGACGAAACAGACTCCGGCCTCGACATCGATGCGCTTCGCGTGGTGGCAGAAGGCGTGAATGCCTTGCGTTCGCCGGACCGCGCCATGATCGTCATCACCCACTACCAACGCCTGCTGGACTATATCGTGCCCGACAAGGTGCACGTGCTTTCGGATGGCCGCATCGTGAAGACGGGCGGCAAGGAGCTGGCGCTGGAACTGGAAGAGAAGGGCTATGCCGGCTTCACGGGGAAGGCGGCATGAACGCCATCGTCCCCAGCACACCGGCGGAAACCGCATTGGGCATGAGCCTGCCCAACCGCCGCAGCGAAGAGTGGAAGTGGACGGATTTGCGCCGCCTCATCTCCGCGCCCTATCGCAGGCAGGCCGTCGCCGCCCGCGATGCTGAGATCGACCGTCTCGTCGCCGCCGCGCCCCTGGCCGCCGTGAAGGCGAAGCGCATCGTGTTCGTCAACGGCACCTTTGACGCCACCCGCTCGCAACTGCCGCAGGGCAGCGTCAGCGCGCCTGTTCCGTTCCCCGACGACGTGATCGTCGCCATGGGATCTCGGTTGCAGGCGCAGGGCGCTGCTCTCACGCTGAACGGCAATGCCGATCTGCCCATCGAGATCCTGCATGTGGCAACCGATGGCCCGCAGCGCGCCATCGGCCTCCGCCACAGCATCACCGTGGCCGACGGTGCCACCGCCACGCTGATCGAGACCTATCTGGGCGAGGGCGACTATCTCTCCAACGCCGTCATCGAAATCGCGGTTGGCAAGGGCGCACGGCTGGACCACATCAAGATCGAACGAGAGTCAGGCAAGTCCACGCATCTCTCCCACGCCATCGTGACACTGGCGGCCGATGCCGTGTTGCGCGGTTTCACCCTCACCTCCGGCGCCGCCTTGAACCGGCAGAACGGCACCTACACCTTCCTCGGCGAGAATGCCGACGCGCGCATCGCAGGGGCCTATCTGCTCAACGGCAGCCAGCATGCGGACTCGCGTCTCGTCGTCGACCATGCCGTTCCGCACTGTACCTCGCGTGAATTGTTCCAGTGCGTGATGGACGACACGGCCCGCGGCATCTTCCAGGGCAAGGTCATCGTGCGCCCGGACGCACAGAAGACCGACGGCAAGCAGTCCTCTCATGCGCTGCTCCTCTCGGAGACGGCGGAATTCGATGCCAAGCCGGAACTGGAAATCTATGCGGATGACGTTGTCTGCGGCCATGGCGCCACCGCCGGAGACATCAACCACGATCATCTCTTTTACCTCAAGTCGCGCGGCATTCCCGAGGCGGAAGCGAAGTCGCTGCTCATCGCCGCATTTGTGGGCGAAGCCTTCGAGACCGTGGAACATGAAGGCGTGCGCGAGGCACTCACCCACTATGCGGAGGGCTGGCTCGCACGCCGCTGATGTTTGACGTTTCGAAAATCCGCTCCGATTTCCCCATCCTCGCCCGCGAGGTCTATGGCAAGCCGCTTGTCTATCTCGACAATGCTGCCTCCGCCCAGAAGCCGCGCGCCGTTATCGCCGCCATGACGAAGAGCATGATGGAGGAGTATGCCAACGTCCACCGCGGCCTCCACTATCTCTCGAACGCAGCGACGCAAGCATTTGAAGATGCACGGGAAAGTGTCCGGCGGTTTTTGAACGCGCCATCCAAGGACCAGATCATCTTCACCCGCAACGCCACGGAGGCCATCAACCTTGTGGCACAAAGCTACGGCGGCCTGGTGATCGGGGAGGGCGATGAAATCGTGCTCTCCATCCTCGAGCATCACTCCAACATCGTTCCCTGGCATTTCCACCGCGAGCGCAAGGGAGCCGTGCTGAAGTGGGCGCCAGTCGATGATGACGGCAATTTCCTGCTGGAGGAGTATGCCAGGCTGCTCGGCCCCCGCACCCGGATGGTGGCCATCACCATGATGTCGAACGCTCTCGGCACGGTGACACCGGTTGACGAAATCATTCGCCTCGCCCACGCGAAGGGCATTCCCGTGCTGGTGGATGCGAGCCAGGGCGCCGTTCACGGGCATGTCGACGTGCAGGCCCTTGATGCCGACTTCCTTGTCTTCACCGGCCACAAGACCTACGGGCCCACCGGCATCGGCGTACTCTATGGCAAGGCCGATCTCTTGAAGAGAATGCCGCCCTATCAGGGGGGCGGCGAGATGATCTCGGAAGTGACAACCGACGGCATCACCTACAACGATCCGCCTCACCGTTTCGAAGCCGGAACGCCGGCGATCGTGGAAGCGATCGGCCTCGGCGCCGCTCTCGACTACATGGCAAGTGTGGGCGTCGAACACATCGCTGCCCACGAAAAGAGTCTGCACGACTATGCCATGGAGCGCCTCTCGGCCATCAACAGCCTGCGCATCTATGGGCGCGCCCGCGACAAAGGCCCGATCATCTCGTTCACCATGAACGGTGCCCACGCCCATGACGTTGCAACCGTGATCGACAGGCAAGGCGTCGCGGTGCGTGCAGGCACTCATTGCACGCAACCTCTGTTGCAGCGTTTTGGTGTGACGGCCACCTGCCGTGCGTCCTTTGCAATGTACAACACCCGCGACGAGGTTGATAAACTCGCCGACGCCCTTATCTCTGCCCAGAGGATATTTGGATGATGGACTCTGCATCGACATCAACGGATGTTTCCGCTCCGGCACCTGCGAATGCGCCAAACCCATCGGCCATTCCGCCGGATGAATTGGCGCGCCTGACCGACGACATCGTCACGGCCCTGAAGACCGTCTACGATCCGGAGATCCCGGTTGATATTTATGAACTGGGATTGATCTACAAGGTCGACATCGATGATGACCGTAACGTCGCCATCGACATGACGCTGACAGCGCCAGGTTGCCCGGTCGCGGGTGACATGCCGGGGTGGGTCGAGAATGCGGTTGGCTCCGTCGCCGGCGTGCAGGCCGTCAAGGCGAAGATTGTCTTTGATCCGCCGTGGGATCATTCGCGCATGAGCGAAGAAGCCCGCATGGCGCTGAACATGTGGTGAGGTTGGATATGGCACAGGCTGCAAGACCGCAGGTGATGAAACTGACCGATGCCGCTGCAATGCGCATCCGCGATCTCATGGCGAAGGGCGAGGGCGTGGGGCTGCGCATCGGCGTGAAGAACGGCGGCTGCGCCGGCATGGAATACACCATGGAATGGGCCCGCGATGCGAAGCCCTTCGATGAAGTGGTGGAAGACCGCGGTGCCCGCGTGCTGATCGACAGCAAGGCACTCATGTTCCTGCTCGGCACCGAAATGGACTACCAGACGGGCGTGCTGAAGTCGGGCTTTGTGTTCAACAATCCCAACCAGACATCAGCTTGTGGCTGCGGAGAGAGCGTACAGCTTCAGCCGGCCAAGGCCGCCGAGTGAGCGCCCTCAGCTCATTCCCGTCGAGAACTTGCGGACGGGCGCTTTTTCGGGTGGCCCGCGGAAAGCCACGCCAACCACGTCGTTGAGCTTCCAGGCGATCTGCACCGGGCGGATTGTATTGTCCGAAATCATCAGCAGGCGGAATTTGTGTGGCAGGGTGTGGACCCCGCCCACCTGGATCTTGGCACCCGTTTCCGAAAGGTCCCGGATGGTGCAGTCGATGGCACGCCAGTCGTCGAATACGATTTTCGCCGACTTGAGCACACGCATCCGCCGTGCCACCCGCTGCTCATCATGGCTTGATGCGGGTGGAGGGACAGCCGGAATGCTGGTGTGCGCCTCAGTCATGACGCGTAACCTTAACGCTCAATCGTTAAGGTCTGCGGAATCAATCCGTCCGGCGTTTTGCCGGACAGATTAAGGTCAGGCGCGTGTCGTCCGGGTCAGGAATGCCGGCATGTTGCCTTGATCAAAACCCCGGAAATCCGGGCCATCATCGCCCTTTTCACGGCGATTTTCGCGGCGCTGCTGCGGCTGCTCAGCCTGCTGCGGACGGGGATGCTGGGTTGAACGGGGCTCTTGGCGTGCGCGCGCAGGACGTTCCGCCTTTACGGGCTGTTCATCCTGTTTTGCATTTGTGCTCTCGGCAGCGACTTCCGCCGGTGCTTCGCTGCGGCGCGGACGGCGCTCGCTACGGTCATGGCCTTCGCCACGCCGGCCACGCGAACCGCGCCCGCGCGAGCGGTTTTCCTCGGGCGCTGCATCGCTGTCGCTGCTTCCGGCGGACACGCCGATATCGAACCACTCGATGGTCTTCTTGATCAGGTCTTCGATGGCCTTGAAGTGCTTGGTGTCATGGCTGGTGACCAGCATGTAGGCGTGGCCTTCGCGGCCAGCCCGGCCGGTACGGCCGATGCGGTGCACGTAGTCTTCCGAGTGGATGGGCACATCGAAGTTGAACACGTGGCTCACTTCGGGAATGTCGAGGCCGCGCGCCGCCACGTCGGAGGCAATGAGGAATGTGACTTCCTGGGCGCGGAAAGCGGCAAGCGTGCGCAGGCGCGACGTCTGGTCCATGTCGCCATGAAGCGCCGACGCGTTGAAGCCATGCCGCCGCAGCGACTTCTCCAGCAACGCCACGGTGGTCTTGCGGTTGGCGAAGACGATGGCGTTCTTGATGTCGCCCTGCGAGCGGATGAGCGTGCGCAGTGCATCGCGCTTGTCCTTCGGATCGGACGGGCACTTCACCGCAAACTGCGAAATGGTGGAGGCGGTGGACGACACGGCGGCCGTTTCCACTTGCACCGGGTTGTGCAGGAACTGCGCGGTCAAACGTTGGATTTCCGGCGGCATGGTGGCCGAGAAGAACAGCGTCTGGCGGGTGAAGGGCAGGAGCTTGCAGATGCGCTCGATGTCCGGAATGAAGCCCATGTCGAGCATGCGGTCAGCTTCGTCGATCACCAGCAGTTCGACGCCCGTGAGCAGCAGCTTGCCGCGCTCGAAATGGTCGAGCAAACGGCCAGGGGTGGCAATCACCACGTCGGCACCGCGGTCGATCTTGGCAGCCTGCGGTTCGAAGGCCACGCCGCCAATCAAGGTGGCGACCGAAAGGCTGTGCATCCGTCCCAGCGACTCGAAGGCTTCCTGAACCTGCATCGCCAATTCGCGCGTGGGCTCAAGGATGAGCGTGCGTGGCATGCGGGCGCGGGCGCGGCCCTTTTCGAGGAGTGTCAGCATGGGCAGCACGAAGGCCGCCGTCTTGCCGGAGCCCGTCTGGGCGAGGCCCAACACGTCGCGGCGGGCAAGGGCGTGGGGAATGGCTTCCGCCTGAATGGCGGTCGGCGTCGTATAACCGGCCGCCGCAACGGCTTCGATCACTTTAGGGCTCAGTCCGAGCGTGGAAAAACTCATGTTCTGTGAAAATACCTGGGCGAGGGAAAGAATAAAACAGGGCGGGGCGGCTCGCCGGACCAAAGCGCCTGACTTTGGGCCGCAAATAGGGATTTCGCGCGCAAAAGTCAAACAGCCTGCTGTCACACCCCCTCGGTGGCCGCCTTGGGCCGAGGCCCGGGGCGGCCTCGCGCGGCGATAGGTCTGGAGAATTGCCATGAAAGTTGATTTGCCATCCCGGCGGAGAAGGCTATTTTCAAACCATAGCGAGAGAGGTCTCAGAAAATGACACCCCCTGAACACGTCAGTGAACGCTAGAATCAGAACAACACAGCGCCATGCCGCAATTGCGGTGTCGCGCAGTTTGGATTTCATTCGATCATCCCAATGTGACCAGACGGTCATCCAGAAGCCCCGCGCGGCACGCCACCCCGGGGCTTCATCATGTTTGGCATTCACAACTTGATTTCGGGACCTTGACGCGCAACCTAGCGCAATGACGCGCGTTCTACTGTGTTGGGAACTTGGCAGCGGGCAGGGCCACATTCGCCGCCTCAGCCTGCTGGCCCGTGAATTCCGGGCCCGGGGACTCGATGTCCAGGCGGCCATCTCCGAAGACCTTCCCATCCCGGAAGAGATTGAGAAATCGCTGCCGATCCACCGTGTCGCCCAATGGCCGCGCGTTGCCTCTCACCGCACAAAGGTAATCGCAGCCGCAAGTTTTGGCGACATTCTGGCTGAGTTGGTGTTCACGGATGCAGATGGGATCGCCTCTCACATCAACGCGTGGGATGTTGTGTTGAAAGCCGTCAAACCCTCCGTCGTGGTGGCTGACTATGCACCGGGTGCCTTGCTGGCAGCGCGCGGACGCGTGGCAAGCGTCAACATCGGCGACAGCTATTATGTTCCACCCGCCGACCTGCCTGAATTTCCCGCCTTCTTCCGGAAAGCCGCCGAGCACGACGAGCGCGCCGTGCAGGCAAAGGTCAATGCAGTCTTGCACCAGAGAGAATTGCCGGCCCTGAAATACTTGCCGCAAGTCCAGTCTGCCGATCTTACCTTTGTCACGAATTTTCCCGCGCTGGACGTCTATGCGAGCTGCCGGAAAATTCCGGCCATTGGCCCCCTTGGCCCCATGCCTGAAATCGCAGAGGCGCAAGGGGAAACACTCTTCGGCTATTTCCCGCCCTGCACGGAAGACAACCCGAGGATCATCAACGGACTTCTGGCCAGTGGCCTCAAGGGCAGGATTGTCATTTCGAAGATGCGGCACATGCCGGCGGGAGCGCTGCTGGGATCTCCCGTCGCGTTCTCCCGCGTGCCCGTGAATCTGGTCGAAACCCTGCCGCGCGCGCGCGTCATGGTGAGTCACGGCGGCGCGCAAACGCTTGCCGCAGCCGTCGCCGCGGGCATTCCCCAGGTCATCATTGCCGCTGACGATGAGAAGCGCTTGTTGGGCGCGCGTATTGCAGAGGCAGGCGCAGGGATTGTTCTCTACGCGCGGCAACTCCAATCCGCCGATGTTGCAAGCGCGTTGCGAAACGTGGCGGAGCAGCCACGCTATCGCAAAGCCGCTCTCGAACTGGCGAGGCAGTGTCAGGACATCCTGCGGAGCAGACCGCTGGATCAGATCACAGAAGCTGTTTGCGCGCTGTCGAGGACGGCCTGATCAGAACGTGTGGCTGACGGCGACCCTGAACGTATCGAAGCGGGTGTCCATACTGATGGCCGGCGCAACCGAGAAGGGCTCCGACTTGCCCAACTCTGTGTGCAGATACTCGCCCCGCACATGCCACTCGTCGCTCACGGCATATTCGATGCCGATGCCGCCCTGGAAGCCGACGTCATTGTCATCAACCACATTGGGTGACGAGTCATACTTCACGTGCATCGGCACCATGGCGATACCCGCCGTGCCGTAGAGCAGCACATTGTCGAGCGCGAGGCCTGCCCGTGCCCGGGCAGCGAGATTGACCCCACCCATGTCCACTTTCCAGTTGTCGGGCTGTGCCGTGTCATTGAGGCTGCCAAAACCGGCGTCCAGCTCAAGACCAACGACGAGCGTGTTGAACTGGCGGTCCGCTCCCAGCATGACGCCGCCGGAGAAACCGTCGACATTGAACACATAGCTGTTGCCTGGGGTCCATTTGGAGTCCACAGCCGAGTAGTCAGCATAGACACCAGCGTAGAATTGGTCCCACATGGCGTCCTGCGCCTGCGAGATTGGGGCAAAGACGAGCAGGGCTGACGTGGCAGCCGTCGCCAGCAAAGCGAAGCGAGTCATGGAATCGGATCCTTAGAGCCCCACCCACGTGTACCGTGAAAGATCGGTTGTTGCAACCTGTGAATGCGGGGGTTGGCCGGCTTCCCGTTTGCTTAATGACGTGGGGTGAAAATCATCGCAGCGCGCTTTTCAAATCGCCACGGCCCCGGCTATTGTCTCGCCATGACCGCCATTGTCGCCCTGCCAGTCCTGGAAACGCCAACGCTCCTGTTGCGCGAAATCCGGACGCGTGACGTGGCCCAACTGGCCGCTTTCATGACGCAGCCGCGCTACCAGCGCCACATTGCCCACCGCCTCCGGGATGACGCTGCCGTGGCCGATTTCGTGCGCCGCCAGGTGGCCGTGCAGGGAGATCGCCGCCGTCAGATCTTCCACCTCGCCGCCGAGGAGAAACTGAGCGGCGATGTCGTGGGCGAAGGTTTCATCATCACCCACGGCGGTGGCGATTACGAAGTGGGCTGGGGCGTACACCCCGCCATGTGGTCCATGGGGCTGGGAACGGAAATCGGCCGCGCGCTGCTTGCCATCGCCTTCGAGCACCTCAAGGCCAAGTCCGTCTGGTGCAAGATCATGGTGCCGAATGGAGCATCGCTCACGGTTGCGCGCCGCATCGGCATGGGTGAGCAGGGCACGCAGGCCGATTATCCGGTGGGGCAGGGCCGTTTCGAACGTGTCGCCATCTATCGCATCGGCAACGATACCTATTTCGACCTGCCTTATTGATTCCCGCTGAACGCCTAGGGAACGCCGCATTCCCGGTTGAAGAGACGGGCATGTCGAAACGTTCGGAGACAGTCATGGCCATGCGTTTGGCGTTTGCTGCTCTGGGGTTGTCACTCGTGGCAAGCGGCGCAGCCTGGGCCACCCCCAAGGATTATTGTGAAGCCTATGCCCGCGATTTTGCCGATCGCGGACCGAAGGACGAGAAACTGTGGAATGTGCACCGCGACAACGCCATGGCGGATTGTCTGTTGCAGTTCCAGCCTGCCAATGCAGCGCCCGACGAGCAGGCACCGCCGCCGCCTAAAATTGTGAAGAAGGTGGCCAAGGCCCCGGCTCCGCAGAAGGTGAAGCGGAAGGTTGCACCCGCGCCGGAGCAGGATATGGCCGAACCGCTGCCCGACCCCGCCGTGATTGTGGCCCCCGATATCGAACCGCCGCCATCCTCCAAGGGTGCAAAGCAGCCAGCACAGGTGGCGCGGTCGAAGACATTGCTCGCCAAGCTGTTCTCGAAAAAGGACCCCGATGTTCCGGACGCCGCACCCGTGGGCAAGGCCGGAAAGCCGGCGCCCGGCACCTCTGCCTGGCTTGATTATTGCGACCGGAAATACGCCTCGTTCAATCGCGAGACTGGCACCTACAAATCCTACAAGGGCATCGAGCGCAAATGCCTCGTGACCGACTGAGACTGGCTTCCGCACACTGAAACCTCTATGCGGGCTCGCATGGCGGCAGATGGCAGAGACGTGCGCGTGGTCGGTTCGGGTCCGGCGGGGCTGATGGCGGCGGAGGTTCTCGCCGCTGGTGGTGCGCGGGTCGAGATCATTGACCATCACCGCATGCCGGCCCGCAAATTTCTCCTCGCGGGCCGTGGGGGCCTCAACCTCACCCATGCCGAACCACTGGAACAATTGTTGCAACGCTACGGAGAAGCCCGGCCGCTGCTGGAGCCTTGCATTCGCGCCTTTCCGCCGGACGCCCTGCGCCGCTGGTGCGCCGAGCTTGGCATCGAGACGTTCGTCGGTTCATCGGGGCGTGTCTTCCCGGATGGGCTGAAGGCCTCGCCCATGTTGCGCGCCTGGTTGCGGCGCCTGCAGTCCTTGGGCGTGAAGCGCACCTCACCCTCTGCGTGGGCGGGCTTTGACGATGTCCTCACAGTGCTCGCCATGGGCGGCGCCAGTTGGCCGGAACTCGGTTCCAATGCCGCATGGGTTTCGAAGTTTCAGGACGCGGGGATTGCCGTCACGCCACTCGTCGCCTCCAACAGCAGGCAGAAGATCGCGTGGAGCGATCACATGCTGCGATTTGCCGGCACGCCACTGAAGAACGTCGCTGTCACGGCGGGCGGCCACACGGTGCGGGGCGAGATCATGCTGATGAAGGACGGGATCGAGGGTGGCGCCATCTACGCGCTGTCGCCCCATCTGCGAATTGCCGGCGCGACGTTGACCATCGACCTGAAGCCCGACCTCTCGGCGCAGCAGGTGGCAGAACGGCTGGCCCGCCCGCGTGGCAAGGATTCGCGCAGCACATTCCTGCGCAAGGCACTGAACCTTCCACCTGCCGCCATTGCCCTGATGCGGGAGGCGGGAAGCGACACACCCAAGGCAGTTGCACTCACTACGCACGGTCCCGTCGAACTCCGGCGCGCCATCTCTTCCGCTGGCGGTGTGGCGCGCGACGAGATCGACGGTCATTTCCGGCTTCTGAAGAAGCCGAACACCTGGGTGGTTGGCGAAATGCTGGATTGGGATGCGCCCACAGGTGGCTACCTGTTGCAGGCGTGTCTTGCGACCGCGCGCTTTGCGGCGGCGGACTGCCTCAACCATCTCAACCTGTCTGCCAGATGAACGTTGGCTTCGGCGTGGGTTCAGCCACAGGTCGCTAGAACAGTCTCCATCAACCGGAGCAAGAGGCTCCAAGGGGAAACGGAGAACGCCATGAAGACCATCGTCAAGTCACTCGCCGCCGCCACGCTCGCCATCAGCGTGATCCTGCCCGGGACTCTCACCACCGAAGCCAGCGCCATGTCGGCCCACAAGTATTGCCAGAAGGTTGCCACCAAGTACGCCAACAAGAAGACCGACAAGAAGGTCTTCACGCACATGGTCGCTGGTGGCGTGATGGGTGGCCTGTTGGGCAATGCGCTGGGCGGCAAGAAGACGACCGTGGGCTTCGCCGCAGGCGGCGCGGCACTCGGCATGATGGACGGCGCCAGCAACTGGGATGCCTACTACGAGAACGCCTACGAATCCTGCATGGACGACATGGAAGACTAGACATCCACCGCGATTGCACCGAAGGCCGGACAATGCGTCCGGCCTTTTGTATTTCAGCCCTTGGCCGTCTTGCGGTTGCGCAGGATGTGTTCGTGCTCCGCGTCGTACAGCGCCGAGTCCTTGAAGGTCCGGTGGCCCAGAACGTGGCCCACCAGCACGAGCGCCGTGCGCGTCAACTTCTCCGCCCGTACCTTCTTCGCGATGTCGCCCAGTGTGCCGTGGATGAACTGCTGGTCCGGCCAGCCCACGCGGAAGGCCACCACCACCGGGCATTCCTCGCCATAGTGCGGAATGAGCGAACGCTGGATGTGCGGCAGGTTGCGCACGGAGAGGTGGATTGCAAGCGTTGCCTTCGAGGCGCCCAGCTTTTCCAGTTCCTCGCCCGGCGGCATCGCCGAGGATTGCATGGACGTGCGCGTGAGAATCACCGTCTGCGCCACCTCCGGCAAGGTGAACTCGGTCTTGAGCGCCGCGGCGGCGGCCGCGAAGGCGGGCACGCCCGGCGTCACGTCGTAGTCGATGCCCAACGCATCGAGCCGCCGCATCTGTTCGGCAATTGCGCCATAAAGCGAGGGGTCACCGGAATGAACCCGCGCGACATCTTGGCCCGCTTCATGGGCAGCCTTGATGTGGCCGATGATCTCGTCGAGATGCATGGGCGCGGTGTCCCGCACCACGGCACCGGCGGGCGCCGCCTTCACGATCTCTTCCGGCACAAGCGAACCCGCATAGAGGCAGACAGGGCAGGATTGGATCAGCTTCAGCCCCCGCACCGTGATGAGATCGGGTGCGCCCGGTCCGGCGCCGATGAAATGAACGGTCATAGCGGTTCCATTTTCTTCGCGTATCCACGCGGCGTGTAGGCATAGGTCTGGCCGTCGCCCCGCACGATGGCCTTCGATTGCGAGGAGCCGACCATCACCAGCGTGAGCATGTCGACGTCTTCGGCGCGGAATTGATCGAAGCGGATGATCCGCACCTTTTCTTCGGGGCGGCCAAGGTTGGAGGCCAGCACCACTGGCGTGTCTGGCCGACGGTGCGGGCGCAGCATGTCGAAGGCCTTGACGATCTGGTCCGTGCGCTTGAGTGAGCGCGGATTGTAGAAGGAAATCACGAAGTCGCCCTCCGCCGCCGAAGTCACGCGCTGCACGATGGTTTCCCACGGCGTCAGCAGGTCCGAGAGCGAGATGCAGCAAAAGTCATGGCCGATGAGCGCGCCTGCGCGGGCGCTGCCCAGCTGGAAGGCCGAGACGCCGGGATGCACCTCGACGGCGATGCGGCAGGGTTCGCGGTCGATCAGCTCGTAGACGAGTGCCGCCATGGCGAAAATGGCCGGATCCCCAGAGCACACCAGCGCCACGCGCTTGCCCTGCCTGGCGAGGTCGATGGCATGGCGGCAGCGCTTCTCTTCGTCGCCAAGCGGAAAGTCGTGGCGCGTCTGGCCGTTGCGCAGATGTTCGATAAGGTCAAGGTAGAGCGAATAGCCCACCCATTCCGTTGCCGACCACAATTCGTGATCGACCTGCGGCGTCATCAGCGCGCTGTCACCGGGACCGATGCCGACAATCGCCACGGAACCGCGTTGCCGCCCCTGCGGGTCGGTCAGATCGTCGTGCGAGGCTGCCTGCGCAATGGCGATGGTGGCCCGCTTGCTCTTCACCTTGGAGACGATGAGCTTCCCCTTCGGACCAGCAAGCGCGAGTGCTGCGGCCTCAGCCACACCGGGCACGCCCACTTCCTGCTCCACCACAGCCGATGGCGTGACAAGGCGTGGCGCTTCCGCTTTCAGCTGCTCTGCCGTGAAGAAATAGACATTCTCGAACTGGTTGATGGCAGGCTCGTCTTCCTTGAGATCAATGGAGCCGTATTGATGAATGGACTGCGGCGCGATGTTGTGCTGCGCCAGTGTATCATCGAGAAGTTTCTTGACCTCCGCCGGGTCCGTGCCGCGTTCGCAGCCGATCCCCACCGTCAGCACAAAGGGATGATAAACGAGGTGCCGCGGCCCGCCCGCCGTGCGGTGAATGGTGACGTCCTGCCGGATGTCTTCTCCCCGCAGGCGCGCGGCGGCGGCGGCCTTGTGGTCATCCGTGTTGGCGAGCACCGCACCGGAGGGCGCATCAAGGGCCTCGCCGAACACCACGTCGCTGGCCGTCGTGACAGCCGCATGGCCGCCGGTTGCTGCTGCAATCCTGCGCGCCAGGTCATTTGCACCGGAATGACCGCCGGTGAGCGGAACAACGCTGGAGCCATCTTCCGCCACCGCAACGACAGGAGCTTCGCGGGACTTGTCCTTGAGGCGCGGGGCAACAGCGCGGATCAGGATTCCGGCGGCACATACGCCCACCACGGCCTTCGCGAAAATGAAGGCGCGCGCCATGGCCTGCGTCGCCTTCGCGAAATGAACATCCGCGCCTTCAAGCCCTTCCGGCCCGTGAATGAGGCCACCCACGCTGTCCTTGATCTTGCGGGCCGTGGGCATGGCGGATGGCCCCAACACAAAAATGGCAATCTGGCGTTTTGCCATCTCAGGTCCTCACGATGATGGTTGTGAAATAGGGCAGGGCATCATCCGCGATCTCGTCAACAGGCTGGATCACCTCGTCGTCCTGCGTTGCCTTGGTCACGGCGGTAGCGCGCGTGATCAGGTCAAGGGCGGAGAGGACGTTCTTCACCTTGGCGAAGTGCCGCCCCACCTTGATGATGGCCGCGGACTGGCAGGTGAGAAGTTCCTCGCGCAGGCGGTCCGCGTCCAGCGTGGCCGGCAGGACCTTCAGCACGTCGTCGCGCTTGCACAGCGGCCGGCCCATCACCGCGGCGCAGGCCACGGGTGACGTCACACCCGGCACCACGACGCAGGAGAACTGTGCCGACAGCCGCTCATGAACATACATGAAGCTGCCATAGAAGAAGGGGTCGCCTTCACACAGCATCACAACGTCTTCGCCGCGGGCGAGGTGCGTGGCGATCTCAGCCGCACCTGTGTCGTATGCGGCCTGCGCAGGCGCGCGCTCGGTACGCATCGGCATGTCGATTGCAATTTCCTGGACCTCGTCGGAGAGGAAGGGGGCTGCGATGCCACGCGCCGTGGAGTCGCTGCCATTGGCGGCGAGATAGGCCACGACCTTGGCCGTGGAGATAAGTCGCCACGCCTTCACCGTCATCAGTTCCGGATCGCCGGGACCGACGCCCACGCCGTAAAGAGTTCCGCTCATGCCTTCGTCGCCCGCCATTGTGTCACGCCCATGCGCGGCCGCATGGCGCGCAAGTGCCCGATCCGCGTCAGGTGTGAAATTTCCATGCGCACCAGTTCACCGCCGTGCTTTTCCTGGAGATCGTAGAGATGCATCTCACCTTCCAGGGTCACCACATTGGCCACCATGCGCCCCCCGGGCCGCAATCGCTCCCAGGCGGCTTCGAAGGTTCCTGGTTCGGAAATGCCGCCGCCGATGAATACGGCATGAGGCGCGGGCAGTGCATCGTAGGCAAGTGGTGCCGCCAGCGGAATGATCCGCAGGCGCGGTGTTCCCAACTGGTCAGCGTTTTGCGCAATCATGGCGCGGCGCTCCGCATCGGGCTCGATGGCAATGGCCTCGCACCCGCGCGCCGACCGCATCCATTCGATGCCGACGGAGCCAGAACCCGCGCCCACGTCCCAGAGCAACTGGTCGGGCGCAGGGGCAAGGGCCGCCAGCGTTGCCGCCCGCACTTCGCGCTTGGTGATCTTTCCGTCATGGCGAAACGCCTCGTCCGGCAATCCCGCCATGCGCGGCCAGATCTTGGCACCTTCACCGGCCACGCAGTGCACGGCCATCGTGTTGAGTGGCGACCAATCCTGTGCAGGTGCGGCATCGGCGGCGAAGTGTGACACACGCTCTTGTTCACCGCCCATGTTCTCAAGCACCGTCACGCCGCTCTTGCCGAAACCGCGCGCCGTCAGGCGGCGGCAAACCTCGGCGACAGAGGAACCATCCTCGGTCAGGATGAGAAGCCGCGCCTCCGGCTGAATGAAGCCCTCGACATTCGCCGCAGGCCGCCCATGGATCGTAAAGCAATCACAATCCGGCAGCGACCAGCCCAGCCGTGCCGCCGCCAGCGAAAACGCCGAGAGATGCGGGATGATCTCGGTCTCGCTCTTGGCAATGAAGGTGAGGATCTTGCGGGCCACGCCGAAGTTCATGGGATCGCCCGTGGCGAGGATCACCGTGGGTTGCCCGCGCAACGCGTTGATCTGCTCCACCACGGCGGAGAATGGTTGCGGCCAGACGTGGTGAACACCGGGCAGCGCAGGCATCATGGCGAGCGTGCGTTCCGACCCCACGATATGCGTAGCCTGCTGCAAGGCCTCGCGCGCTCTTGCGCCCAGCCCCGCATATCCGTCTTCGCCGATGCCGATGATGGTCAGCCAGATGCTCATGCCGAGTCTCCCAGGAGCGCATTGATCACCGCCGCCGCCATGGCAGAGCCGCCCTGACGGCCGCGCAGTGCGATGAAGGGAATGCCACGCGGATTCGAGATCAGTTGGTCCTTGCTCTCGGCCGCACCAACAAACCCGACCGGCAGGCCCACGATGGCCGCGGGCCGTGGCGCGCCCGCATCGATCATGTCGAGCAGGTGGAACAGTGCCGTGGGCGCATTGCCGATCACGGCAATGGACCCCGCAAGGTGGGGCCGCCAGAGTTCGACGGAGGCAGCGGACCGCGTGTTGCCGATTTCCTGCGCCACCTCGCGGGTGCGTGGATCATTCAGCGTACAGATGATCCGTTCCCGCTCCGGCAACAGCGTGGTGATGATGCCATGGCGCACCATCTCCGCATCCACCAGGACTTTTCCACCGGCCAGCAAGGCCAATTGGGCGTTCGGCACGAAATTGGAGTCGATCACCAGGTTCCTGGCAATGTCGGTCATGCCGCAGGCATGGATGATCCGCCGCGCCACCGCACGGGCGTTGGACGGCAACAGCGAAAAGTCGGCCTCCGCGTCGATCGTCGAGAACGACAGCGAGTAGATGGCTTCGGGATCTTTCAAATACTCGCTCATGTCCTGCCGGGCTTCAGCGTGCGTGGTCCCAGCGGATGGTCCGCGTGAGGGTAGGGTGCATGCGTGTGACCATGGTCATGATCGTGGTCATGCCCGTGACCATGATCGTGTCCGTGATGGTGATGTCCGTGACCATGCGCCGCTTCCGGCCGCGAGGCCAGAGCGAAGGGCCCCTCCGGCGCGGTTCCCGTGCCGATGCCTTCCACATGGTGGTGATGACTTTCCTGCACCGCGCCCACGTCCGCCTCGAAGCCCAGCACCTGCGTGCGGTACTTGCACAGCTGGCAATTCATGGAAATGTCGCCGGAGAGAATCTGTTCCAGCCGTTCCACGAAGGTGTCGATCACGGCGGGATGATCGTTGAGGTAGGGCGCCTTGACGAATTCGATGCCGGGATGACGCGCAGCAACCACATCCGTCGCATCATAGATGCGGTCCACCAGAATGCCGGTGAAGAGGAAATAGGGAAAGACGATGATGCGCTTGAAGCCGAGCCGCACGCAGTGGTCGAGCGCCGGTTCCACCAGCGGGAAGGTGACGCCCGAATAGGCAACCTCGCCCCAGCCGAAACCGAAGCCTTCCCACAGCATGCGCATGACCTTGGAGACGTTCGAGTTGGCATCCGGATCAGATGCGCCGCGCCCCACCACCACCAGCATGGTTTCGTGCCGGGAGATGTGATCGCCGGCGGCGTCCAGCGCCTGCTGGATACGGTCGCCCGCCGCCCGCAGCATCTTGGGGTCGATGCCCAGTTCCTTGCCGTAGTTGATGGTGACGCCATTCTGCGCCGCATAGGTGTTCAGCACGGAGGGAATGTCGTTCTTGGCATGGCCCGCGGCGAACAGCATGCCGGGCACGGCGAGGATGCGGTTGGCACCTGTGGCGCGCAGCTTGTCCAGCCCCTCGCGGATGATGGGCGTGGCAAATTCCAGATAGCCGAATTCCACGGGATATTGCGGAAGGCGCTTCTTGAGATGTTCCGCAAGCACCGCGAATTCCTTCACGGCATTGGCATCGCGGCTGCCATGGCCGCATAACATCACACCCAGTTTCTCGCTCATGTCCTGCCTTCCATCAGTTTGCAGCCGGCACAGCTCGCCGGGTGGAAGGCAGCTCCGTCTTGGCGCCACTCAGGGTCCGCCGCACCGGAATGTCTTTCATCTCCCTCGGGGCAAAGCCGTATGGGGGAGAACTGCTGGCGCCCTTATAGCGCCGCGCTGCCGCCGGGCAAGGCGGATTGCGACATTCCGGGAGCCGCCGCGGCTAGAACTCCACCCCCGCCTGCGCCTTCACGCCGGAGCGGAAGGGATGCTTCACCTGTTCCATTTCCGTCACCAGGTCGGCAATTTCGATCAACTCGTCGCGCGCATTGCGCCCGGTGATGACGATGTGCTTGTCGGCGGGGCGGGAGCGCAGAACCTCCAGCACCTCCTCCATGGGCAGGTAGTCGTAGCGCAACACGATGTTGAGTTCGTCCAACAGCACCATCTTGTAGGAGGGGTCGGCGATCATCTTCTTGGCCTGCTCCCAGCCGTCGCGGGCATGGGCCACGTCGCGGGCGCGGTCCTGCGTTTCCCAGGTGAAGCCTTCGCCTGCGGCCTTGATGGTGACGAGGTCTGGATAATTTTCCAGCACCGTACGCTCGCCCGTATCCCAGGCGCCCTTGATGAACTGGATGACGCCGGAGCGCATGCCGTGGCCGATGCAGCGGAACACCATGCCGAAGGCGGCGGTGGATTTGCCCTTGCCCTTGCCGGTGTGAACGATGAGGAGGCCGCGTTCGATGGTCTTGCCCGCCATGATCTTGGCGCGCGCCGCCTTCTTCTTCGCCATCTTTTCGTGATGCCGTGCAAGGTCGTGGTCGTCGCCGTTCTCGGGTTCGTCGCTCATGTCTGCAACTCTTTCAGGTGGTTGTAGGTTGAATTGAGCCGCGGCTGCCAGAGACCGCGGGAAATGGCTTCGGCAAGGCGCGCGGCGATGTCCTTCAGCGCATGCGGATTGTTCTCGGCCAGGAACATCCGCGTGTCATCGTCCACGAGATAGGCCTCGTAGGCAAGGTCGAAGTGATGCGATTTCACGGCATCTGCCGTGGCCGCAAAGGCAAACATGTAATCCACGGTCGCGGCGATCTCGAAGGCTCCCTTGTAGCCGTGCCGCTTCACGCCCGTGATCCATTTGGGATTGGCGACACGGGAACGAACCACGCGGGCCACTTCCTCGTCCAGCGTGCGCACCACGGGCCGCTCCGGGCGCGAGTGGTCGTTGTGGTAGGTCGCCGGCTTCTTGCCGGAAGCGGTTTCCACGGCCGCACTGAGACCGCCTTCGAACTGGTAGTAATCGTCGGAGTCGAGAAGGTCATGCTCACGGTTGTCCTGGTTGTGGATCACCGCCTCCACGGCTGCAAGGCGCCGCCGGAACGCATCCTCGGAGGGTACGCCGTCCGCCTTTGCGCCATAGGCGAAGGCGCCCCAGGTGACGAAGGCGGCGGCAAGGTCGGCGCGCGTCTGCCAGATGCCTTCATCGATCAGGGCCTGCAGGCCTGCCCCATAGGCCCCCGGTTTGGCGCCGAAGATGCGTCGTGCGGCAAGCCGCCGGGCCTCGTCGGCAGTGACTCCGGAATGAACGAGCGTCGCCGCCTCTCGCCGCATGCGGGCCGCGATGGGGTTGTCGGTCTCCGGCTCATCCAGCGCCCCGATGCTGATGATGGCCTTGTCGAGCAATTCGATCTGTGCCGGAAATGCGTCGCGGAAGAATCCGGAAATGCGGAGCGTCACATCCACCCGCGGCCGGCCCAGCACGGCGAGCGGAATGGTCTCGAATCCGGTCACGCGCCAGCTTGCCGGGTCCCACAGTGGCTTCGCTCCGATGAGGGCAAGCGCCTGTGCGATGTCATCCCCGCCGGTCCGCATGTTGGATGTACCCCAGGCGGAAAGGGCAGCGGATACAAGGTGTTGCCCTGTCTCCTGGAAGTGCCGCGTGAGCAGCGCGTCTGCCGACCTTCTGCCCAGCGACCACGCCGCCGGAGTGGGCAGCGTGCGGTTGTCGATGGAGAAGAAATTGCGCCCCGTGGGCAGCACGTCGAGGCGTCCCCGTGTGGGTGCACCGGATGGGCCAGGCGCCACGCGCGCTCCCGCAAGGCCGCGCAACACGCCGTCAATCTCATTCGTCGCCGACGCCGCAAGGGCAGGGCGAAGCGTGGCATTGACCATGGCAATCACCTGCGCCGAAGCGTCTCCCGGCGGCCGTGCTGCTCCGGCAACACACCGTTCCGCCAGCAACTCCAACCGCTCCACCGTGTCGCCCTGCGTGCGCCAGGGAGCGGCGGAGAGAGCTTGCAGTACGTCGGGCCGAGGTCCCGCCCACGCCGCACTGAATTCACAGGCCAGGGGATCGAAGCCAAGATGCATGTCGGCCGCCAGCGCCCGCACCAGCGATGCATCACCGCCCGCACCCGTACCGCGTGCCACGCGGGTCAGTGCCACGAGCAGAGACGTTTCCTGTTCTCCCGTGGGGGCTGCTCCGAGGATGTGCAATCCATCACGGATTTGCGCTTCCTTCAGGTCGCAGAGATAGGCATCCAGCCGCTGCAAATCTCCATCGGCATCGCCGGTGAATCCGGCGTCCCTGTCGAGGCGGTGCTGGCGGGTGAGGTCGAGGATATTTTCGCGCAAAGCGGAGAGCCGCCGCTGATCCAGTCCAGAGGCGAGGTAGTACTCATCCACCAGCGCCTCAAGGTCTTTCATTGGACCGTAGGACTCGGCGCGCGTGAGAGGCGGCGTGAGGTGGTCGATGATGACGGCGGACGTGCGCCGCTTCGCCTGCGTGCCTTCGCCCGGATCGTTGACGATGAACGGATAAAGCTGCGGTACAGGCCCCAGCGCAATCTCCGGCCAACAAGATTCCGACAGGGCCGTCGCCTTGCCCGGGAGCCATTCCAGGTTGCCATGCTTTCCGTTGTGGATGATCGCCTGCACGCCGAAGTTCTGGCGCAGCCAAACATAGGTGGCGAGGTATCCGTGCGGCGGCACCAAGGCCTGATCATGGTAGGTGGATTTGGGATCGATGTTGTAGCCCCGTGCCGGCTGCACCCCCACGACGGCGTTGCCGAAGCGCAGCAAGGGCAGGTGGTAAGCGCCGCCGCGCATGAACGGGTCCCGCTCCGGCGGTCCCCAGCGTTCCTCCAGTGCCGCGCGAACCGCAAGCGGCAAGCTGTTGAAGTGACTCAGGTAATCCGCGAGTGAAAGCGTGATGTCCGATGTCTTGTCACTCCGCGCATTTGTCACGCCAGCCTGGAGCGCCTCGATCAGCGCATTCCCTGTTTCGGGAATGTTGCGAAGGGTATGTCCGGCCTGTTCCATCGCCCGCAGGATGGCGATGGTGCTGGCGGGCGTATCGTAACCGACGCCATTGGCAATGCGCCCGTCCTTGTTGGGATAATTCGCAAGCAGGATGGCGGTCTTGCGCGCGGCCGCAGGCGTGTGGCGCAGGCGTACCCAGTTGGCGGCGAGCGCTGCGACGTAATGGATGCGATCCGCCACCGGCTTGTAGGTGACGATGCGGCACTCGCTGCGTCCATGCCACAGGTGATCAGCCTTGAACGACACAGCGCGCGTGGCGATGCGGCCATCGAGTTCCGGCAGCACCACCGACATGGCTAGGTCCTTGGCCCCCAGCCCCCGCGCCGACTGCCGCCAATCCTCTTCGCCCGAACCTGCAAGCGTGACCTGCAACACCGGGCAATCGAATGCTGCGAGCGGGTCCTGTGCCGCGTCTCCCACCGCAAAGGCGGTGGCGTTGATGATCGCGTCAGGCGGTTCATCCCGCCACGCCTCGGCAATCAGCGCCCGGCTGGTCTTGTCCTTGAGGCTCGCCACGTAAAGCGCCGAGACGGCGATGCCTTGCGATGACAGCGCCTCGCACAGCGCGTCGATGGGCGCCGTCTGTCCGCCTTCGATCAGGGAGCGGTAGAATACGATGCCAGCACGTCCCGATGCACTGCCGTTGCCGACACGATACGGCGCTGCGGCCGGGAAGGGAACGGGCAGGGGCGCGGAGGTGCCATGGCCGATGAGGCTTGCACAGAATTGAAGTGCGGCCACTGCATTGTCGGCCCCGCCGTGGGCGAAATACTGGCGCAGCCTTTCGGCATCTTCCGGTGCAGTGGTGGACAACGCCAGCGTGGCCGGATCAGGTTCGCCGCCGCCCGGCATGATGGCGAGCTTGATGCCGCGCTCCTCCGCAAGCGCCCGCAAGGACGCAACACCATACGACCAGTAGGACTCGCCGCCCAGCAGGCGCACGACCACGAGCTTCGCCTGCGCCAGCGTCTGCTCACAGTAGAGATCGACGGAATAGTTGTGCTGCAGGAGAAGCAGGTTGGCGAGGCGCACCGTTGGAAAATCATCGCCTGTCGCATCCAGCGCGCGGGCGAGATTGGACAACTCGCTGTCCGCCGCCGAGAGAATGGCGATGTCGCCTGGCGATTGCTTGAGGTCGATGGCCTCCGCCGCCCCGTCGATCACTCCCGATGTGGTGGCGAGGAGATGCATTGCTGTGCGTCAGCCTCTCAGCGAAGCCTCGATGGCCGGGCGGTCCATGTTCTTCTCGCCGATCACCACAAGCCGCGTGCCGCGCCTGTCCTGCGCCTGCCATGGCCGGTCGAAATAACCGTTGAGCCGCGGGCCTACGGCCTGCACGAGGAAGCGCGAGTCCGATCCCGCCACATCGGCAAATCCCTTGATGCGCAGGATGTCGTGGGCGGAGATCGTCTTCTCGATGGTCTTCAACAGGCGGGCGCGGTCCTGGCCTGCGGGCAGTTCCACGATGAAGGTCACGAAGTCGTCGTGGTCGTGCTGTTCCTCGCCTTCCATCTCGTGATGAGACGGGCGGTTCTGCATGTCGTCTTCCGCCTTGCCTTTCACACCCAGCAGGACCGCGAGATCGACAACGCCGTTTTGCGCCGGAACCAGGCGCGTGGCCGGGCGCAGCTTGCCTCTCAATTCATCCGCCGTGGCCTTGCGTTCGGCGTCGCTCATCAGGTCCGACTTGTTGAGGATCACCATGTCGGCGGCGTTGAGCTGGTCTTCGAACAGTTCCTCGATCGGGTTTTCATGTTCAAGGTTCGGATCGGCGCTGCGTTGCGCCGCGAGTGCCTCTTCATTGTCGGCGAAACGGCCCTCGGCCAGCGCCTTGCCATCGACGACCGTCAGCACGCCATCGACCGTCACCTGTGCCTTGATCTCGGGCCAGTTGAAGGCCCGTACCAGCGGCTGCGGCAGGGCAAGCCCCGA